>CAZMHH010000005.1:0-79865 GCA_964566035.1 uncultured Thermodesulfobacteriota bacterium | reverse complement strand
GTTAAGCTTCCATGATGCGCCTCAACAATCCGTTTACATATCTGCAATCCCAGACCGCTACCCCTGTTTTTGTCTGACCGGGAAACATCAACCTGATAAAACCGGTTAAAGATTTTGGAGATTTCATTCTGAGCAATGCCAATTCCGGTATCTTTAATATAAAATCTAAACTCACCGTTTTCCTTAATGAGAGACAGGCTGACCGATCCACCTTCAGGGGTAAATTTAACTGCATTATCCAGAAGATTGCTCAACACCTGCTGCATCCTTGATCTGTCTGCATCTGCAATAACATCGTCGCAGCGGTCTATCTTAAAATCAACTGTTTTTTCCTGGGCAATGGGCAGAAAAAAATCAAACATGGTCATAGTCAGTTCAGAAAATTTAACAGATTCATACTTAAGACGGATCTTGTTTGCATCAAACCGTGATATAAGAAAAAGCTCTTTTACCATAACAATCAGACTGTTTATCCTTTCCAGGCAGCTGTAAATGACCTCTTCATATTCCAGACAGTCTCTTTTTTGGGACAGAGCAACCTCCAGCTCTCCTCTGACGGCAAAAAGCGGGTTTCTAAGTTCATGCGAGACATCGGATGTAAAATGCATCACCTCATCAAAGGACTTTTCCAGACGGTCAAGCATGGAGTTAATGGTTTCAGTCAGTTCCTTGACCTCGCTAGCTTCAGGCGGGACGGGTACTCGTTCACGAAGGTTTTTGGATGTAATTTTACGGGTTGTTTCATTTATTTTTCTTATTATCACAAAGGGTTTGCGGGAGGCAAAAAGACCGAATGCGATGCTTAAAAGCACAATCAGAGGCGCAATACTTATAATGTTTTCCTTAAGATTTTCTGAAATTTCAAGCGCTGTTTTGAGCGGGGTTGTTATTTGCAGTATATAGTTCTCATTATGAAATATTTTTTTCTGAAACGTTCTGTAGTAAAATTTTCCATCCGGAGATCTAAATGATGAAAAACAGCCACCCTGCCCTGAAACTGCTGGAAAAACACTGTTCTTATTTAAGTCATCCTCAACATTTGTGTAAAGCTCGGAACCGTCCAAATCAAGAATTCTAAAATAAATAGCAAAAGCTCTCCTGTTTGAAAGAACATGGGCATAATCATCAAACCCTTTGACAACACCTTTTTTGAGCACAAAATATTCCTGAACTTCTATTGCTTCATCACTTAAGATACTGTCAACCTGTTTGATCAGATGATGATTAAGCCGGTATATCACAAAGGAAGAGATAAGAAAAAACAGAAGCAGCAGTATGATGGTATAATACAGGGTCAGCCGTATGTGAAGTTTTTTCAGGTGATGATGCCATTTTTTAAACTTTAAGAACATACCCGACGCTTTTTATCGTATGAATTAATTTGGTTTCAAAATCCCTGTCTATTTTAGCCCTCAGTCTGTTGATATGAACCTCGATAATATTGCTGTTTGTATCAAAGTTATATCCCCAGACCTTTTCAAGTATCATAGATCTTGTCAGTATCTGACCCTGATTGCGCATCAGATAATCAAGGAGAAGATACTCTTTTTCTGAAAGCTCTATTTTTTTTCCGTTCCGCAAAGCGGTTCTCTCTGTAAAATTAAGACTGAGATCCCCTGCTGAAAGGGTCTGACATTTTTTTTCAGCCCTGCCCCTCATAACAGCCCTTATTCTTGCAAGCAGCTCAGCAAAGGCAAAAGGCTTTACAAGATAATCATTTGCTCCTGTTTCAAGTCCGTGAACAATATCCTCTGTTGTATCTTTTGCTGTCAGAATAATGACCGGGGTTTGGATTGCCTTTTTTCTGATTGTTTTTAAAATCTCAAAACCATTTATCTCAGGAAGCATTATGTCGAGTATAACAAGGTCGTAGGCATTGGAAAGAGACATATACAGACCCTCTTCACCGTCAAAAACAGGGTCAACGGTGTAGCCTTTTTCAACCAGCCCCTTTCTAATAAAACGTGAAGCGCCCTTATCATCTTCTACCAAGAGAATCTTCATTTCTGATCTCCTCTGCTTTCCTTCTGACTCTGCTGCTTGTTAATGCCTGAAACTCAACAAACCCCGGACTTGAAGGATCTATTGACGGATGGGAATAAACCTCATAAACGCCTCTCAGATTCCTGAGGCGTTCAAGCAACAGAAGCAGCCGGTCTTCTGTCAACTGCCCTGTACTATAAAGCCCGAAAACGCCGCCTGCTGAGGAAATTCCGGCAACCTCTGTCTTTTTTCTGGATGACCTGCATAGAGGGTAAAAAACCTTCCGGTAAACCCAGTTCCGTGCCCTGTTACCCTTGATAACAGATCCCGATATTTCCCAGGGTTCGTAGGGAATTCTGATAAATTTTACGCCATGTTTTAGTGACTGTTCAACAATAATATCAAAAAGCACAGGGGTTAGATGAAGATGATGGTGGCTGTCAACATGGCTGAAATCAAGACCTGTTTTTGCAAAAACAGCAAACTGTGCTTCAACCTCAATCTGCGCCTGATGCCTGAACGCTCTATTGAGATTGAGCAGACAACCTGTAACAGCAGGCGACTTTCTGAAGCGTCCCTGGCTGTTTAACAGCAATGGCACGTTTTCAGGGGGAGAAACAGGTTCTGTTTCTGTCAGGGTCACATGCAGACCCGTCTTTAATACGGGGTTTGATAATGCTTTTTCAACTGCATCATTGAATGCACTGCCTGACACCATGAGACTTGCGGAGTTAAGTATTCCCTCTCTGCAAGCCCTGTCAACAGCTTCATTAACAGCAAGGCTGCGACCGAAATCATCCGCAGTAACAATTAAAGACATAACTTAAATATCTTCCATTCTTCCGCATGGGAAAAGCCGGTACCTGTGTTCCCGCCATTTAACAACCCTTCCGAAAAGGCCGTTGAACCATAGGAAAAAACCGGCAATATCCCATAAAGGGGAAAACAGAGCCCGAATCAAGCCGGACTTTGATTTTAGGGTCAGGACACAGACAATTGATGTAAAAATTCTGATAATACAAGAGACAATTATGATCGAGGCTGCTGTATGCAAGGAACCGGCAAAAATAGCTGCAAGAAGCGCAAACAGTGTTGTATAACAGATAACGGAGAAAAAATATCCTAATGGACGACAGACCTTAACCGTCCTGTTCCAGCGGACAAGATGCGACCATGATTCAGTAAAACCTCTCTTTCCCGAGATTAGAGAAACCACATAATTAGACAAAAAGACCTTCTTTCCTTTCAAATACAGAAAATTTCCTGTCTTATAATCATCTGCAATGTGGTCTTGAATAGCCTCAAAACCTCCTGCTTCTTCAAAATCAGACCGTTTGACAGCAATCGTTGCTCCAAAGGCATAACTGACAGGGGCAAAAACATAGGATACAAAAACACCCGGCACAAACTGGGATTCAACATAAAAAGCTTTTAAATTTCCTCCTAAACCCTTTGCCTTATCAACCCTGTAAAGACATGTAACGCATGATATATCAGGGTCTGCTTCAAATGGAGCAACTATGTTTTTAAGGTAATCATCTTTTACCCGGATATCAGAATCAGACATTATAAGTATCTCTGAATCAGGAGAAACAGCATCTAAAATATTTCTAAGGTTTCTAACCTTGCGGTTTTTTCCTGTGCCCTTTTCCCCTGAAACAATTTTCATAGGCACAGACTTGTTTTCATTAAAAACAGAAAGCGCTGTTTCACGTGCAGGATCTTGAGCCGATGCTGTGCCAAGCACTATTTCATATGGGCTGTAATCCTGAATCAATAAACTTTCAAGGTTCTTTTTTATCCCTGAATCAAGCCCGCAAAGAGGTTTAAGGCAGGAAACCCTGGGCATATCTTTTTTTTCGAGTGCCGGCGCCTTCTTCATTCGGAAAACCAGAGCACATAAAGCCGACAGAAAATGATATGTAAGCGAAAAGATAAGCAGGATTAAAAAAAAATAATATATGTTATTCAATTCCTGTTTTCCTTTATGGCAGTTAACTTTCTACGTCCCAAAATTAATAAACAATAAGCAACACGAGTAAACAGGCAGATGGGTTTTCCCCCATTATCCCTTATACTCATCCACCCATAGAGCTTATTTTTTTGAACTACTGTTTCCTGTTTTTCATAAATCCGAAAAACTCCCGAGCCTCTCTCAGCCTTCTTCTGCATACATCCCTGTCTTTTAACATTGAGAGTACAATCCTTGATATCGGCTTTGGACGAAAATAAAATTTTTTGTATATGGTTTCAACAGCATCAAATATTTCACTTCCTGACAGATCTCTATAATCAAGACTTGCCTGCTGAACTCCTTTATTTGAAACAAGATCAATTTTTTTCATCCAACCTTTTGATATCGCCTCATTGTAGAGTTCAGTGCCCGGATATGGGGATGCAATGGAAACCTGTATAGTATCCGGATCAATCTGTTTTGCAAAATCAATTGTCTGTCTTATGGTCTTTTTGGTTTCACCGGGAAGCCCCACAACAAATGTTGCATGAGTAACAATTTTCAGTTTTCTGCATGTTTTCATAAACCTGCGCATCTGTTCTGTTGTGACACCTTTTTTAATTCTTCTTAAAATATCATCATTTCCCGACTCAATGCCGACCATAATACACCTGACTCCGTTATCTTTTAAAACCTCCAGTGTTTTCTCTGGAACATTCGCTCTTGAACTGCAAGACCACGTAAGACCAAGCCGGTTCATCCCCTTTGCTATATCCTCTGCACGTTTAAATCCTGCAGTAAATGTATCATCATCAAAGAAATATTCATTAACCTGAGGGAACATCTCTTTTGCTCTTGCCATCTCTTCAATTATGTTTTCAACCGAGCGTGTCCTGTATTTATGTCCCCCTATGGTCTGGGGCCACAAACAAAAAGTGCACTGTCCTGGACATCCTCTGCCTGTGTAAACAGAAAGATAGGGATGAAGCAGGTAGCCTATAAAGTATTTTTCAATCTTAAGATCCCTTTTGTAAACATCAAGAACCGAGGGCAGCATGTCCATGTCATTTATCAACTCCCTGTTTCTGTTATGCACAACCCTTCCGTTATCATTAAACGAAAGACCGGCAATATCTGAAAGGGGTTTTCCCACGGAAATATCCTTAACCGTTAAATCAAACTCTCCCCTTGCCACAAAATCAAGAGAAGGACAGGCTTTAAGGGTTTCTTCGGGAAGCACACTTGGGTGCGGTCCTACCATTCCAACCATCATGTCAGGATGGTTCTGCTTAAGAGACTGGGTAAGCATTGCATCATTTACAAAACCAGGCGTGCTTGTATATATCACAACAATATCAAAATCCATCGATGCATTTATCGTCTCTTCCGGGGTCATATCTTCCACCGGTGCATCAATCAGTCTGCTTTCAGGGCAAAGGGCAGAGGCTTGAGCAAGCCACGTGGGATACCAGAAAGACAGTACCTCCCTTTTTGCCTGATACCTGCTGCCTGCTCCCCCGTCAAACCCCTCATAGGACGGAGGGTTTAGAAAAAGAATTCTCCTTGTCATCTAATTAATCTCCAAAGTTATGTCAGGTTCAATAATGATGGTTCCGTAAAAAGTCAATTTTTTCTTTAATTGCTAAAAGAGGTTGTGAGCCAGATACTTGTAACATGCTGTAATTGCTTTTATATCACACCCACATCTGTCATCTCGAACGAAGCAAGAGATCTCGTAACACACTGAAACAACGAGATTTATCACCCTGCTGTCGCAAGGTTCGAAATGACAATATGGTCGTTTTTGAACTTTTTACCGCTCCATCAATAATTATTTATTCAATATATAACAGCCCTCATTGGTTTTCCTGAAACCTCTTTCCTTATTGCTGGAACCTGCTTTTATAATCCCTCCTCACACACAAACCAGCAAATTGCCTTTTGGGCTCTGACCATTGCTGCGGGATATTTTTTTAATACCTCCTGTTTTCCTCTGAAAACCTTGTCAACAACATCGAGTTTTTTGCTTCCTGAAACAAGAAAAATTATTTCCTCGGTTCTGTTGATCAAAGGCAGAGTCAGAGTTATTCTGCCTTCGGGTTTTATCCCTCTTGGAGCTTCTGCCGGCAGAACCCATCTTTTCCTCTCCCCTATCTGTTCTGAACCCGGGAAAAGAGAGGCTGTATGCCCGTCTGTTCCAATCCCCAGAATCATAAGGTCGAAACAGCTCTTCCCGGTTTTTTTAAAAAACTCTTTTATATCCTCTTCATATTCCATAGCCGCTGATTCAGAATTTTTCAGATTTCCTCTCATAATGTGTATATTTTTACTGATGACTTTAGTTTTTGAGAAAAGTGTCATATATGCCATATTAAAATTGCTCATTTTGCTGTCAAGCTCAACACAGCGCTCATCCCCAAAAAAAAAGTGGGTATCCTGCCACGGTAAATCACAGTCAGCCATTGCAGAATAGGTCAGCCGGGGTGTGCTTCCCCCCGCAAGGACAATACTTGCAAAACCCCTTTCCCCTGCTTTTTTATTTATCTTTTCAGATATATAAAAGGCTGCGTTACGGCTGAACTCTTCAAAACAGGAGAAAAATCTTATCAGTTTATCCAAAACAAAGCCTTTTTAAAATAAAATATTGTAATATTGATTTTTATATTAGATAATATTAACATTTCCATTAAATAAGGTAAAGAACTGATAAAAGAAATTTTTATTGGCAGGGCACGAAACTTATTTTTGTTATGGGCTAAACTGCTAATCCGGGAGATTTTAGTTTTGAAAACAGTAAAAGAGATTAATGAAAAGATTAAAAAAGGCAAAGCTGTTGTTGTAACAGCAGAAGAGATAATTGATATTGTTAAAAAAAAAGGCTCAAAAAAGGCAGCTCAAGAGGTTGATGTTGTAACTACCGGAACCTTTGGACCTATGTGCTCTTCTTCAGCCTACCTGAACCTGGGGCACACAAAGCCAAGAATTAAGGCAGGAGGGGGGACCTGCACACTAAACCGAATTCCCTGTTACACAGGCATTGCTGCTGTTGACATACTGCTTGGAGCAACCGCACTGCCTGATGATGACCCGCGCAACAGCATATATCCCGGGTCATTTAAATACGGAGGGGGACATGTAATTGAAGAGCTTGTGTCAGGCAAAAGTGTAGAGCTTTCCATATCTGCTTACGGAACAGACTGTTATCCCAGAAAATCAATCCGGACATTTATAAACCTTAAAGACCTTAACGAGGCTGTTCTTTTCAATCCCCGCAACTGCTATCAGAACTACAATGTGGCGGTAAATCTCTCAAATAAAATCATATACACCTATATGGGGCCTCTTAAACCCAATATGGGCAATGCAACCTATTCAAGCGCAGGACAGCTTTCTCCCCTTTTAAATGACCCTTTTTTTAAAACAATCGGAATAGGAACCCGCATATTTCTCGGCGGGGGAGAAGGATATGTTGTATGGAACGGCACTCAGCACAACCCCTGTGTTAAAAGAAATGAGAAGGGCGTTCCGGTCTATCCTTCCGGAACCATTGCGGTAATGGGTGATATGAAAAAAATGAGCTCTGAATGGCTCAAAGGTGCAAGTTTCAAAGGATATGGTGCAACTCTGACAGTCGGGATAGGTGTCCCAATACCAATACTAAACGAGGATATTGTCCTCCATACTTCAATTAGAGACAGGGATATTCAGACTCAGGTTGTTGACTACAGCAGGTCATATCCAAACTCTATACCCGAAAGCCTTGCAGAGGTAAACTACCAGCAGCTCAAAACCGGATTTATCGAGGTTCTCGGCAAAAAAATTCCTTCAGGGGGCTTTTCAAGTTATTTTATGGCAAAAAAAATATCTGAAAACCTGAAGCAAAAAATTTTAAAAGGATGTTTTTTCCTCACTGAACCGGTTTGTGCAATACCTTCCTCGGATTCAGGAATCAAGCTCAATATGCTTCAGGAAAGAAAAAAATAATCTCCATTCAGAACAAAGGAGTTACTCAATATGGTAAAGAAAAGGCTCGTTCTTACCTTCCCGGCAACACTGGTAAGCCAGCCCATCACCTATCATCTTGTTAAAGATTACAATCTGATGATTAATATACTCAAGGCTCTTATAACCCCGAAGGAAGAGGGAAAGCTTGTAGTAGAATTATCGGGCGAGAAAAAATCCGTTGATGCAGGCATTTGCTATCTGCAGGATATCGGCGTTCTTCTTCAACCACTTGCACGGGATATTAAATGGTTTGAAGAGAGATGCACACACTGTACAGCCTGCATCCCCATCTGTCCCACAGACGCCCTTGATATTGACAGAGAAAAAATGAAAATATCTTTTACAAAAGATAAATGCATTGCATGTGAACTCTGCATAAGTGTTTGCCCGTATCAGGCAATTGATATACAATACATAGAGTAAGAAAAAAGAGATGATAAGGTTTGTAAAAAATTTACTCTCTCTTTTTACAGGTAGACCTGAGCAGTTAAAAAACGGGAAACTGAATGAAACACTGAAAACTATATTTTCCAGAAGAAGCTGCAGATTTTTTGACAACCGGGAAATAACAGAAAAGGAAATTGAATGCATAATTGATGCAGGCAGGTTTGCCCCGAGCACTGTCAATCTTCAGACATGGTCTTTTATAACCTTCAGCAGAGAGGAGTGGCTTAGGATTTTTGAGAAATCCATACCCTTTAAAGGACAGTATGCTGTTATAATATGTTCTGATATTTTCAGATTGAGAAGATTCTTTCCTGATTTTTTTGAAACACCTTTTACAAACATTACCTTATCTGTTTTCAATGCAGGGCTTGCTGCTATGAATATGAACATTGCTGCTGAGTCAATGGGAATTAGAAGCATAATGCTCTCGGAAACAGGCAGAACAGGACTTCTTGATTTTGATTACCTAAAGGATAAATTAAAGCTTCCGGAATTTGTGCTCCCGATAACAACGCTTGTGCTGGGAAAAAACAGCCTTACTATACCGGGTATTCCTCCAAGGCAGGCACGCGAAACGGTTGTTATGAACACAGGCTATAATCATGATTCAGGAGATAAACTGAAGCAATGGTATGAAAGAATGTTTGTAGGCTATAAACTTACCCATCCCTTTTCAACACTTGACAGGCAGGTTGAGTATTACAGAAAAAAGATGCAAAAGGCTGAAGAATCTTTAAGGAAACAGTTTGTTAAGGATACTTGAAATGGCAAAAAGCTCAGAAAACTTTATAATAGAACCCATGAATGAAGAACAGGCTGAGATTGCATGGAGGTTTGCTGAACAGGAAGGGTGGAACCCTGGAATTGATGACCACAAAATACTCCCTCTTATCGACCCTGAAGGGTGTGTTGCTATTTCAGTAATTGACAACTGCAACGGGAAAAAGATGGTTGGATGCATGAGTTTCGTTGACTGGGGGGGATATGGTTTTGTAGGTATGTATATAGTAAAACAAGAGTTCAGAGGAAGAAATTTCGGCAGAAAGCTGTTCAGGCATTTTGAGCCAAAACTGAAAAAAATCCCAAACATAGGGCTGGACGGAGTTCAGCAAAAAGTCCGTAAATATAAGACTTTTGGATTCCGCCCGGCATATGACATCGGTAGATATTTAATCCCTCCAAACTCAGCTTATAAAAAAGGTTCTGCCTCTGTTTTTAATGATGAGGAGTTTGATGCTGTTTCACAGTATGACAGAATGGTTTTCGGTCTGGACAGAAAACCATTCCTAAAAAACTGGCTATCCTCAAAACATGCCGATACTGCAATATTGAAACGATCAGGGAATATGCTTGGATTCGGGGTGGTGCGAACATGTTGTAAGGGCAGGAAAATAGGACCACTTTTTGCTGAAAACCACTTCGCGGCAATTGATATCATTCAAAAACTTATAGCATTTCAGCCTGACAAAGAGCATTATATTGATGTTCCACACGTGGCTCATGGACAGGAAAAAATAAAATCAGGTCTTGAGCATAAGTTTATATGTACAAGGATGTATCTTAATGAAATGCCTGCACAGGATGTGACACGGGTGTTTGGCAACACAACTTTTGAAATGGGATAAACCAGCAAGCGTGTTAAACATCAATGCAAAAAAGGACATAAGGAAGTGAAGATACAAAAGGTTTTAATTCTAACAGTAATGTGTCTGTTTTTTACCTTTACACCGGAGGCAAGGGCATTATCGGTAGGAGAACCAGCAAAAACATTCGCGCTTAAGGATCCAAGGGATAACATTGTAACACTTGACAGTTTTATCTTTAACTCAGAAATAACCGTACTTGAATTTCTCTCTGTAAACTGTCCTTCATGCATTAAAAAAATACCCCTTCTAAATGAAATTTCAAAAAAATACTCTGATAAAGGCGTGAGGATTCTTGGTGTTGCCATAGGAAACAGCCTGGAAGAGGTGGAAGGTTTTGCAAGAAGCCATGAAACCGCCTACCCCATTTTTGCAGACCCTGACTCTATAACTTATTATCTTTACAGCATCAGAGAGGTGCCCCAGTTTTTTATTATTGACAAAACCGGTATCATCAGATACAGAGGCTCGTCAAAACACAAAGGCGATTTTGAGAAAGATTTGAACATGTTTTTAAAAAAAACAGCCACAACCCCTGCAATTGGAAGTTCAGTGCCTCAGGTCACTCTATATGACATATCAGGAAACCCTGTTACAATCTCTTTTGATGATGAAGAAAAAACCATTATCGGTTTCTTCACCGCTGATGATAAGGATAATGTTATACAGGCTGAAAAAATGTCTCTTATGGCAGAAAAAAACAGGGTTACGGGAATAGCATTCAGGGATTTTCACGGAAAACTGAAAAGCTTTATTGATAAAAATTCTGTTCACTTTCCTATACTCATTGACAGTGAAGGATATTTCTTAAAAGGCTATGGTGTTTTTTACGGACCGGAGATATTCGTTGTAAATGAAGCGGGGCGCATAATAAGAAGGCTTTCATACGCTGCTTCAACAAAACTTCCTGCGGTTTTTGAAACAGATGAGAACGACTTTGAACAGATAATCAAACAGCGAAGGATAACCGAGCTGCTCACTCAAGCAATGCCTGAAGCGGTCTCTATTGAGAAACGAAATATCGGTAATGAGACAATATTTGTAGGAATTGACGAGCAGGAAAACAAATTTTATACCCGAATAGTCAAACGTGATATTCTCTGCGAAGTATGTCTTGATATTTTCTTCCTCTACACCCTCGATCAGGACGGGATATATCAGAATATAATTCTAATCAACCCCCTTGAATATTACGGCACACCTATAGATGCGAAAGATTTCACAAATCAGTTCATAGGCAACTCATACCATAAACGATTTATTCCCGGAGGAAATGTTGACATAATTTCAGGTGCCACATATTCCTGCACTACAATAATTGACGCTATTAATGAAACAAGTTCAATTTTCAGCAACTACACAGATGATCCTTCATTTGACGCAACCTTTAGATCAAAGATCTGCTTTATGCATCAATCAAGCATTGAATGGGCAATTCACTTAGTTGAGCAGGAGACAGGCATGACTCCATCAGAAATAACACTTGAGGATGTTGCTCATTACTGCCCCGGAGGCAAACTCCCTGTCTGTCCGTCAGGAGGCCAATATAATATAATTATTTTCAACAATATACCAAGGGCTATGTGCACAGTGCATGGTGTTGACCCTCAATCTTCTTCATTTTCACTGAGATAAGATATGAAAAAATTAAACACAATAACGATTATTCTTGCAGTTCTCTTTTTTACTACCGTATTTACCGCAAATGCAAAAACAGCAACACACAAAGACACCTTGAGATTTACAGGATATGGAGCTCCGCTTGGAACCTCTGAAGACGGAACACTCAATCCTTTAAAAACCTATGAACTTCTCTATTTCAATCTCCAGCACCAGATATTTGAGACGCTGGTTGCAATTGACTTCAACACAGGGAAGATAATCCCCTCTCTATCGCATAAATGGGAAGCTGTTGGAGACAAAAAGATCCGTTTTCATCTCAAAAAAGCGGTCCGTTTTCACAATGGCGAGCCTTTTAGTGCTGAGGCTGTCAAGTTCAGTATAGAACTTATGAAAGATCCAAGAAGCAAGTTTGCGGGAAGATTTCTGCTTAACAATATTGCCTCGGTTGATATTATTGATGATTATACTGTTGATATTGTATTGAAATCAACCGATGTTCTTTCTCTTAGAATTCTTGCATCAATTGGCTATATGTTTCCTCCCAAATATTACAAACGTGTAGGAGATGATTATTTTGTCAGCTACCCCATAGGAACAGGGCCTTTCAGGTTCTACTACACAGCAGTTGGTAAAGACGGATTTAAGGAAATACATCTTACTGCAAATGAAGACTACCATGACATATCCTCTCCGTCATTAAAAGAGCTTGTATACGTTTTTGTGCCTGGAGACAGTCAGTGGAAAGCTTTACAGGAAGGTATTGTGGATATGGTAATAACTCAGCAGAGCTTTTCTGAAACAGCTCCTTCAGATGATTCTTCAATAATTATAAATTCACATAAAAGCCTTAGAACAGCTTCCTGTATATTTAATATAGATAAAAAAGGTCCCCTTCAGAAAATACAGGTCAGAGAAGCTCTTCAACATGCTGTAAACAGAAAAGAGATAGTTGAAAGGGCATTGAAGGGGTACGGAAGGCTTATGGGAACAACCCTCCCTGAGGGCTCAATGTGCTATTCTAAAAAAGACGCCATATACAAATATGATATTGAAAGAGCTGAAAACCTTCTAAAAGATGCCGGGTACAGCAAAGGATTTTCTTTAAAGGTAATGGCCGTTGAATCAAAACACACAAGGGATATTGTAAAAGTGCTGGAAAAGCAGCTTGCCCGGATAGACATCTCAATGGAGACAACCTTTTTGGACAGGGCTGGAATACTGGATGAAATAACCTCCCCAAAGCTTAAGGGTTCTATGGAACCAAGCAGGTTTGACATGTGGGTATTAACAGGCTGGCCAGATATTCTGGGAACAGGCACATACTTCTATATGATGTTTTTCCATTCAAGCGGAATGTATAACATGGGTATAAATCTCGGCAAAAACTCACCCCTTGATCTGCTCTATGAGCAGGCTGTAGAATCAAAAGACAAGGGTTCCTTTTGTGAAAAAGCAACAGAGATGGATGCGTATCTGCTTGAGCAAAGTCTTCTAATCCCTCTTTATCAGACGGAAATAATATATGGCATGAAAAAGGGCGTCCATTACACACCCGGTTTCAATGACATGCCCCATCGTTTTAAAAACTGTTTTGTGGAGTAATGAATTTTAAAAAAAAGTTCTATCAACTTTTCCTGCATTTTTTCCGCTGCAAGCCAGCTTTTTTCCAAGCAGGTCTGCTTTTTTCCGAACCCTTCCCCTTATGGCATGCTCTTTCTTCAAAGCCGCAAGCCCTATAAAAATACCCCCCAGGGTACGCGCTCCAAGCATAGATGCTGCATCCCTGAGCAGTTTGACTATCCTGCTTGAAAAACGAGCCATTATGGAGGGAGCGGCAGATGATACAACCAGAACCGCAATTTTGTTTCTGTTTTTACTCCTTGTTTTTGGATAAGCCATTCCCCACTTCCAATAACCAAGACATGCCAGTCTTTCCATAAACTGTTTCATTACAGCAGTAACTGTTCCAAAATTTACGGGGGAACCGAGAACAAAAGCATCCGCATTATTAATTTGATCCAGAACTGTTCTCATATCATCTTCAATTATACATTCACCTCTCTCCACCTCTTTATCCTGCATACAGGTTCTGCAGTTTGTACAGAATTTAATATTTTTATCCGTCAAATATATTTTTTCTGTTTCAGCACCATTTTCTCCTGCTGAATAAAGTATCTCGTCAATCACAGTATCCACAACACCGCCTTTACGGTAACTTCCTACAACAGCTATCACTTTTGTCCGGTCTCTCATTTTTTTATCATAGATACAATGCAATAAGTACTGTTTTGATATTATAGAAAAGATTAATGCGATTTTTTATAAATGTCAATTGTTTTAAAAAACGTTTCATTCGCATTTTATGTTTTAGAAGCGAAACCTTTTTTTTGATTCAGCACCGGCTTTTATATACCCCCCACACTGACTGTTATTAATCATTGAAATACAGCCACAAAAAATGATATAATTTCTTAAAATTTAAAGTAAGCTGCTTTCCATCAATATTGAATTTGCACTGCAACAGAGAACTAACAGAAATTGCTAAGTTTTATCAAAAACATATTTTTAAACTTATAAATTTAACAATATGGGAATACTATGAACTTTCAAAACTCAGCCACAAAAAATAAAAACCGGCTTTTAGCTGCTCTCATGCTTGCAATTTTATTGTTTTTTCCGCATAAATCCATTTCATCTGACCACTCGGAAGCAATTCCCCCTCCTGCCGTAAAGATAACCTATGGTTCTTCAGGTTCGCACGAAAAAGAAATAGGTCTTGATAAGGATGCAACTGTTTGGTGGATTATTGCAGATCCGCATATCGGCATTAAAGAAGGGGTTAGGCCTTATTATTACGATGATTGCATAAAGAAAGCAATTCAAAATGACATAAACCCAAATCTTCATACTGATTATGCAATTGTACTTGGTGATTTTGTCCAAAATTCTGCGCAGTATGTTTCCACATTCGATGAACACATGAATTATTTAAAACATGATTGGACATATATTTTAGGCAATCACGACCAGGATGTGGAAGACAACGGAACAGGAGAGCATGCAAAAGAGGTTAATTACTTTAGCAGGATTATTTCAGGCGTCAGAATTATAGCTCTTTCCGATGAAAGTGGAAGAGCGAAAGATTATGAAACAACCCTTAATGAAGAGCAGGATAACTGGTTCCGAAATGAGCTTAGAGCAAATCCGCAAATACCGACAATAATAATGACCCACCACTCCCCTATATTCAGAAGCTTTTCCGCTTGGGATAAATGGTTAAAAGATGAAATATACAGGTATAACATAGTCCTATGGTTAACCGGCCATGAACACAAATGGAACATCGAAAAAAATTATGGGGGTTATGGTTTTGATGAAATTCGCGTTGCGGATATAATTGGAGGAGATTTCCATGGCGGACTTTTTACATTCTCAGAAGGTGGATTTCTAAGCATAAAGGACAAGGGAGACACAGCGGAGATAAAATTTTTATTCAGAGACCATGATGTTCAAGAATGGATTACTGTTGACGGTTATGAGGAATATATTCTCGAAGTAAAAAAAAATCTTTTCTAAGGTCTTGGATACGCATTTATTTCAGACAGAGATTTTTTAAGCTCATCCTCCGGCAGTGCATAATCGCTCAGTTCACCTGACAGGTATTTCTCATAGCCGGTAAGATCAAGAAGTCCGTGACCGCTGTAGCAGAAAACTATCACCTTCTCCTTGCACTCTTCCTTTGCTTTCAGAGCTTCATCTATCGCGGCTGCTATTGCATGGCTTGTCTCAGGCGCACATATCGTACCTTCAGTCTTTGCCCATAAAAGAGCTGCTTCCCAGCATTTTAACTGAGAATATGAGCGGGGGGAAAAAAGCCCGTCCTTTATAGCCTTGCTCACAAGGGGCGCCATACCGTGATAGCGAAGACCACCGGCATGTATCGGCTTGGGAATGAATTTGTGACCCAGGGTAAACATTGCAATAAGAGGTGTCTGTCCTGCTGTGTCGCCATAATCATAAAGATACTGCCCCCTTGTTATAGTGGGACATGCCTCAGGTTCAACAGGTATTATTTCTATCCGGGCTCCGTTAATCTTGTCCCGGGTAAAAGGAAATGCAAGCCCTGCAAAGTTGCTTCCGCCTCCCGCACATCCAATTACAATATCAGGCTGTTTTTCTGAAATAAGGGCAAACTGCTTTTTTGCTTCAAGCCCGATAATTGTCTGGTGAAGCATTACATGGTTTAGAACACTCCCAAGCGAATATCTTGTTTTTCCAGACTTGTCTGTTACTGCCTCCTCGATTGCCTCTGCGATTGCAATTCCAAGACTTCCCGGAGTGTCAGGATCTGCTTCAAGCACCTGTCTCCCGAACTCAGTCTCACTGCTTGGACTTGGAAGACAGTTTGCCCCCCATACATTCATCATTGTTCTTCTGAAAGGCTTCTGATCAAAGCTTATCCTTACCATATATACCTTGCAGTTAAGCCCGATAAAGTGACAGGCATAGGCAAGCGCAGCACCCCACTGCCCTGCTCCTGTTTCTGTTACAATGTTTTCAATCCCGAACTGTTTATTATACCAGGCTTGGGCCACGGCGGAATTCGGTTTGTGGCTCCCTGCAGGGCTTACACTTTCATCTTTGTAATATATCCTTGCAGGGCTGCCCAGATATTTTTCAAGCTGAACAGCGCGTCTGAGCGGGGTGGGTCTCCACCTGCAGAGTATTTCAAGTATCTCTTCGGGTATATCAATCCATCTTCTGTCACTCATCTCAATTTCGATAAGGTTCATTGGAAATATCTTTGCAAGAGCATCAGGACTGACAGGCTTTCCTGACATATCAACGGGGGGATGCATCTGAATGTCGCCGCCGAGATTATACCACTTTCTCGGGATTTCATTTTCGTTTAAAATGACCGACTGAGGTTTCATTGGGTATTCCTTGTTGTGATTAAGCTTTTAACATATTATTTTGCCTCTAAAACGGTTTTGAGTCAACAAAATAAGAAACAATATTTTACAATTTTACACAGCAAACATCTATTTCATTTAGAGCCTTTTTCAAAACACCGTAGATGCAACAAGTTATAATGTAAAAAATTCAAAATAAATCTCTATGGGTAAATGATTATACGGGATAATAGGTTAAAAACCATCAGCACATTTACTCATCTAAACAGTTACACTTTTTCACGGGTTTTTTAACTGTAAGTGCAAGCAATGCAAAAAACAGCGCACATGCAGCCATGCCTATTGTTAAAACAGATATGTCTATGCCCATATCAATCAGAAAACCGATAAGCACAGGTGCCACAGCAGTTGCAGCAATCATTGCTGACATTACCATGGAACGTATTGCACCGATATGAAGAACTCCATAGCGTTCGGCAAAAATCGAACCACCTGCAGTTGATGTAAACCCTTGGGTAATGCCTATTAGAATCAGATATAAATAGGCGACCCAGTTACCTGTGAAAACTGACACAGTTGTCATGCTTAAAGCAATGGGAATGAGCGCTGCAGGCAAAACCCTTCCGGCTCCATAACGGTCTACCAGGGGACCTGCAGCAAAGAGGGCTGATAAATGCCCTGCTGCAAAACCGGTAAAAGCCGTGGCCACTACAGCCATTGTCCAGCCCTGCGCCTGGGCTATTGCAGCCTGATGAAAAAGAACCGCTGTGGCAATAAACGGGGAGGCAAGAACAGCAGGCATAAGAAGATAAAAACCTGGATCATGGAGAACTTCTTTTCTTGTAAAGTTCCTGTCCTCAACCTTTTTACCGCCAAAAGCAGTGTCATCACTTGGAGACGTTGTATTACGGGACAGAAAAATGAGCAGAGGCAAAATGAGTGCAACCAGAACAGCAGCCGCTGCCAGCCATACAGCTCTCCACCCCAAAAGTGCCATTAAAAAAACAGCGCACCCCGGCAGAACAGCCTCTGCGAGGGGGAACCCTGAAGAAGCCATAGCCACAGCTTTTCCCCTGTGCATGGAAAAATATCTTGCCGCAGTGGTAAGCCCAAGATGTGAAATAAAACCCTGCCCCCCCAAACGCATAAAGATAAATCCAAGCGTAAGAACAAAAATCCCGGAAGACAGACCAATAACCAGACACCCTGCTGCAAGTATGGACACAGCAAGAACTGTTACCCTGGGCAAGGACCAGGTGTCTGCAAGACCACCCACTCGAAGAATTAAAAGAGCGCTGCAAACAGTAGCAATACTGTAAAGAGCACCATACAGAGCATGAGAAATATCAAAAGCCTGACGAATCTCACCTCCCATTACAGATATAAAAAAAGTCTGTCCAAAACCTGATGTTGCAACAGCAAAAAGGCAGTAAAAGGAAAGAGCCGGCTTAACGGCTATAAACTCAGGGATACGGGGAAAACCTTTAAGAAACATTGAAATAAACCTATATTAAATAAAACAAAAATAGCCACCGCTTACTTTTTCGAAACCAAGCGATGGCTATATAATATTAACAAAAATTTATGTTGATATTCTTTAATTCGTCAATTCGTTGTACAATCTAAACTCACTTTAACAGGAGAACAGGGTTTTTGCTTTTGCTTATCATCCATAAGCTCAACAGCTTAATTTATGATTTCTGCACCTTGCCCACAACCTGCGCGACTTCTGACATATCCGCATCAATAATAAACTGCATTCTCTTCTTCAGCTCATCTGATACCTCTGGCATTGCCATAAAAGCCTGCATCACCATCGTTGTGAAATCATAAGGTGTAGCCTCAGCCTCATCCATAACAATAGGATTCTTCTCTGAAAGCTCAAAAAGAAAATCAAGTTCTTTAACTGTAAAAAACCTGGGGAAAAGAACACGTTTTGTATAATCAGCCATCCTTTTAGGGTTTCTTACCCATTCAAAATGATCTCCCCACCACTGGGTGTATTCATCATAGCCCTTCTTGCCCTTGAGCTCCATCTCCACACATTCAGCTCCTTTGTAACCTGCCATTACAGCACATTGATAAAGACACTCGCCAAAAGCTGCAGAGTCGCCCACAAACAGAACATTTCCAAGATGCGGGGTGATCATTGGAGAAAGGAACTCAACCACAACACCATTCTTGTCCATTACTTTTGCGTTTTTAAACCAGCTTGCATAGGGTCCTTTGGTTATAAAGAAATCAATAATATCTGTGGCGGTTGATGCCGGCAGCACGGACATTGTTTCTAACCTGTAGCAGTCCTGCCCATGCTGGCTTGGAACCATAATCAGCCCTCCTGCCATACCGCCGAAGTTACCTGCTCCAAAAAAGAACATGTCTCCCCTGTCATAGGGGATCTCAACTCCGCTCATTTCATATTCGATAGAGGGCCCCTTCATTCCAAAGTCTGTTCTTGACTTGTTTGCACCCGTCATTTTTCCGACTCTTGTTGTAAGCCCGTCTGCAGCAATCAGTTTTTTACATGTCAGAACTTTATCCCTTCCTTCTTTCCTTACAGTTACTTCCACCTTTTTTTCAGTCTGGGTTAGTTTTCTGAAAACAGTTGCGGGCGAAAACTCAGCGCCCTGTTTTGTTGCCCAGGCATATCTGTCCGCATGACAAACTGTGGGTATAAAAAGGTGGTAGAAGGGCTTCTTTCTTGTTGATGCCTGCCAGTGCTTGCCAGTATCTGAAAACATGTGGGAATGGAAAATACCCTCCATTGGAGAAGAATATGTTACAGAAAAACCGGTTTTTGTAAATTCCAGCTCTGTTCTGTCCTCCTTAGGGGTCATTTTTATCCATTCATTGTTAAAAGGCTGATTTAGAAAACAGTACCCTGATGCAGTTCGTATGTTTATATCAAGCCTTGGCTTTTTGTCTATGCCGAGAACCTTTATCCCGCGTTTTGCCAGTTCACCGCACGCCATCATACCAGCAGGGCCACAGCCTACCACTATTACATCATAATCAGTCATATCGGATTAAACCTCCTGTATCATATTTATAAGTTTAAATTTTTTCAACCATTTCAGGAAAAACAGAGTTTCCCCGGATTGAGTATGTTGTTCGGATCCATCTCTTTTTTTATTTTTTTAAGCATACCGGAATATCCTGCAGCCCTTTCATATACCATTGAAGCCCACTGTCCATAAGGTCTGTCGAAATAGGCTCCGCTGTTCATAAGTTCTGAAGATGCTTTCAGCCAGAGTTCTTCTGTTTTTTTAGCATCAGGGCAGCAATGCAGGTCAAACTCACAGTGAACTCCTCTGCCCCTCTCAACAGGCATTATATAGTAGCCTAAGTCACCAAGAGGGAATCCGCATGCTGATGCTGTTTCCTCAAAAACGTTCTTAAGTGAACTCAGTTTCTTTAGCGGCGCTTTAAATGTTATATCATGCACTGAGCCCTTATAGTTAAATTTTTTGAGCACGCCCCACGGTCTTAAAAGCTCTGCAAATATTTTCTTATCGGCTCCGGATACGTTAGGCAGAGATGAAAGCAGAGAAATGTTGAGGTTGTCGCAGATCTGCTGCAGTGCTTCTGTTTCATAAGCAATTTTCTCATCACTCCTCCTTATATGTCCGTTTATACAGACAACAATGGTCCAGTTTGGAAGGGCTTTGCGAAGTGATTCAAACTCTTCTCTGTCTGAAGAAGAATCAACTGGAAAACTCATGGGGGTCTGCCATGAATCATTTAAAAGGCTTGCAAGATTCAAACTGTTGAGTATAAAACACTCTGTACCTATTTCTCTCCTCTGTATAAGTTTGAGCGGTTCTACAGTATCCGGAAGATTATCAAAAGGAATAAAAAACAGCTTTTTATTATTATGAAGAGGCTCTATCTGGATAACCATTTTTGTGAGAACCCCGAGTGTTCCCTGAGATCCTGTCCACAACCTGAATATTGTATTCCTGATCGGCCCGCTTGGCGCCCCCGGCTCTCCGCCTGAAGCCCAGTTTCCTGTCTTGAAAAGATCACCGTTAGGAAGCACTATCTCTGTGTCCATTATTAAATAGTTGCCATGCTCAAAACTTGGAGCTGCCATTACAGGGTCTCTCTCAAGATAGCTTGACAGAACAGACCTTTCGGGATGTACTCCAAATGGAGCCATAACGCAGTATCCCTTTTCGCTCAGAAAGTCCTGAAGCTGGCTATAAGTAACCCCCGGCTCTATCACAACATACCAGTCATCTTCATTCAAAGCTATAATGTTTTTCATACCCGACATATCCATAATTATTCCGCCCTGATCTGCAATTGTTGCCCCGTGCATATTTTTACCCGAACTGTATGGAACAACCGGAGTTTTTGTGCTGTTTGCAAACTTTAAAACCTGCTGAACCTGTTCAACAGCCTTAACAAACACAACCATGTCAGGTTTTCTCGCAGGAACAAAACTGTTATCCTTTATATATGTTGAAAGGGACTGCTCATCTTCTTTAACATTTCCCGCACCTACTATTTTTTCTAATTCTTTTTTTGTTTCTGACATCTTGATTTTCTCCGTTAGTATCTTATAATTTAATTTTTTGCCCTGTGTGACAGAAAATATTTTTGGGTAAAGAAATCAACGTTATTGTTAATGACTATAACTAAAACAATCACTATTTTTTTATCCTGATACCTGCTCAGCTGATTACAGCTGCTGTTTTTTTTAGCGCAAGCTACCATCCAAGCACTGTTTTTTGCTAATCAGCTTTTTTCAATAACAGACATGCCATGCATCTGTCTGAGTTTATTAAGCCCTGCAAGAGCTTCTTCAGGGAAGTTATCATATTCTTCTTTTGTAAATACCTGTCTGCCGGGAGCAGCTACATTGTTAGGATCAAAGATACCGCGGATTTTTCTGAAAAGCAGGTGAGAATTCGGCCCAACTTCAGGAACAAATGATGTAATAGGCTCAATTGAAACACCAAGGCCATTTGCGCCGGGACCGAATTTATCAGCAATTGTATTTACAATACCACAGGCAACAAGCCCCTGCGCCTGTTTCAGAAGTTCAGGCTTTGTCATATCAGGATATACATCTGCTTCGGTTAACCAGAACCTTCCACTGTGGTTGCTTGAGTAGAGAAAAGGTGTATCATCAAGCCCTCCTCTGTCTGTAATATAGGTTTCACCGAATACTCCAACAGCTTTTGCCCAGACCTCCCTTGTCTTTTTTGCAACCTTGTCAACAGGACCTCCCAGAATGTTTGAACCGCAGTAGGAGTGTCTGTTCATTCTGTATCCTGTTACATGCCTGATACAGTCAAGATTCCATGGCGCAAGCGCATAAAGAACATCAGCTTTATATTCATCAGAGATAAATGTTCCGCCAATCTCTGAAATAATATCTCTGAGCACTTTTTCTTCATGCTCAATCTGCTTTTCAGAAATCACCCCGCCTATAATAACATAACAGTTGTATGGCGGAAAGAATTTGTTGTTGACCCTGTCAAGTGTAAGATCCTGGGTTTGGGAACAGTAGTAGGCATTATAAACACCTGTTGCATTAAGTCCCTGCCCTATATGGGCATGGCCTATCTCGCGAAGGGCTTCAAGCTCAGTATCAAAATCAGGAAATTCCACCCATAGAAGTTTGTATTTCTGAGGAAATGGGGCTGTGTCGTATTTTGCGTCCTGGTATGTATGGATACATGGTCTTCCTGCCGGAGGTTCAGGCAGATCCTTTCCGCCGGGCCAGGTATGAAGTTTCACAACTATCTCGGTTATAATACCTGTTGTGCCGCCGCTTCCGCGCACAAGGGAGAACAGATCAGGACCTGGGCCATATTCCCAGAAAGTTTCAACCCCGGATACTGTGTCTGAACCTGTGACAAGAATATCTCCCGTTGCCGTTACAAGCTTTATACTCACAATATTGCGGGACAGCGTTCCGTATTTATGATCTGTCTGCCAAACGCCTGCAAATGCGCTCTGGGAAGACAGCTTGCAGAGGGTTGTGGCAAGCGGAGTACCTCCGTTCCAAAGCCCCTTTTTCATTGCATCTGCCTGAAGCTGGGCATAATCGGCAAATGCTTCCAGACGTGCTGTCATATTGTCTTCATCAACTTCAAGCACTCTGTTCATTCTGCTCATATGGACACAGAGAGTCGGTTCAGGCGTGGGCGGACCATTGAAAGTAATCATTCCGTTGGTAAACGGTATAAATGGAACTTTATAACGATTGCAGACCCTTACAATTGACTGCACCTGCTCAGTGCTTGCAGGCAGGATAATACAAGCAGGAATGTTTGAAGGGTCCTTCATATGTTTTTTCAGAGTTCCCCCTGAATCAACTGAAAACTTACTGTAGCATTCAATAACAGCTCTGTCCTGAGATATCCATTCAGAACCTACAATGTTCTCCAAAGCCTGGTAAACATGGGGGGGGAGGACAGACGGGACACATTTTTTTTTCTCCATAACAACTCTCCTTTCGCTAAACCCTTGCTCAAATATATTGTAGCATGTTCTTCGATTTCTTAAAATCCAAGAGATTACAATCAGACTATTTAAGATACTGAAACTTCGACTTAATGTCAAGGGAATTTAGGTATTTTGAAAAATCTGTTAAAGAGTCGGAAAATGAACATCAAAAACTGTCATCAGAGACTTTTTTTACAGCCAGCTTAATTTTTAAAATATAAAAATAAAAAACATTGAAAATATATTAAAATACGTGTTAAATATATAAAAAGTTGATAGACAACCAAACCGTCATGACAGGATTCAGGTATTAGAAAATGGATGTTTTTGTTGCAAGACAGCCAATTTTTAACCAGGAAAAAGAGGTTACAGCCTATGAACTGCTTTTCCGTTCAGGGCTTGATAATTTCTACAATCCTGATACAGACGGAGATACCGCAACCCTTAAGGTAATTTCAAACAGTTTTCTTTTAATAGGGCTGGACACACTGACAGGAGGAAAACCCGCTTTTATAAATTTCACAAGGTCACATCTGCTTTCACGATCTGCCTTTTCCCTGCCAAAAAACATGATTTCCATCGAAATTCTCGAGAATATAGATCCGGAAGAAGATGTATTAGAGGCGTGCAGGGAACTCAAGCAGTCAGGATACCGGATAGCACTTGATGACTTTGTTTTTCATGAAAGATATATTCCGTTCATTGAACTGGCTGATATAATAAAAGTTGATTTCATGTCCCTTGACAGGAAACAGAGGGCTGAAATTGTTAAGAAATGTTCGAATAAAGACACAATATTTCTTGCCGAAAAGGTTGAGTCGCTGGAGGATTTTAATGAGGGTATTGAACTTGGGTATCAATATTTTCAGGGTTATTTTTTCAGCAAACCCGTAATAATAACCGGCAAGGACATACCGTCAAACAAACTCAACCACATGAGAATTCTGTCTGAAATCAACAGACCCGAGATGGAGGTACAGACAGTTGAAGATATAATCAAACATGATATCGGGCTTTCATATAAACTTTTGAGATTCATCAACTCTGCGTATTTTAATATCTCAGTAGAGGTCAACTCAATACATCATGCCCTTGTGCTGCTTGGAATAAAGGAGATAAAAAAGTGGGTTTCTCTTATGGCCATCAGCGGAATGGCTGATGATAAACCCCAGGAACTTGTCTCTCTGTCTCTTGTAAGGGCTAAGTTCAGCGAATCAATAGCCGAAAACATAGGCTACAGTTCTAAAAGCTCCGATTTCTTCTTAGCAGGGCTATTTTCCGTTGTGGACGCACTTCTTGACAAACCCTTTGATGAGATACTTGAAGAGCTTCCACTGTCTGTTGAAATAAAAAATGCTCTTAAAGGAGAGAACAATATATTTTTTAATGTGCTGCAACTTTCAATTAAATATGAACAGGCAGACTGGGAAACAACCTTAAAAATTACAGAAGAGATGAAACTGGATGAAAAAACCCTTCCCGAACTCTATTTCAACGCGTTGAAATGGGCAAATGTGGCTTTTTAGGTTTTTGCCTATATCCTGCAAAAATTCTTTTTCAATCCAGCAGAATATGCTAATAAAAAACTTCGGGGCGCACTATTTACCGCAGAGTACAAGGTTTTTGTTTTTTCTATAGGCTTTTTTATAATTTAATACAAAGGGAGTCTTGAAAAATGCTTTTTTTAAACAAATACTTTCAACTTGACAGACTTGGAACCTCTGTCAGACAGGAGGCAGTTGCAGGCATTACCACTTTTTTTACCATGGGTTACATAATAGTTGTAAACCCTAAAATCCTTGAAACCGCCGGAATACCTTTTGGACCCTCTATGGTGGCAACCATAATCAGCGCTTTTTTCGGCACCCTTGCAATGGGTATTTACGCTAAAAGACCCTTTGCAATTGCTCCGTATATGGGAGAAAATGCCTTTATCGCCTTTACTGTAGTCAATGTTCTGGGATATTCCTGGCAGACAGCTCTTGGAGCAATATTCATTGGCGGAGCTCTTTTTACTCTAATTACTGTTTTACGAATAAGAAGCTGGCTCACAGAGCAGATACCTGAAGGATTAAAGATAGGATTTGCTGTAGGCATAGGTCTCTTTCTCACCTTTATAGGGCTAAATGATGCAGGTATTGTAGTGGTAGGAACCCCGGGGGCTCCTGTGCATGTCGGAAACCTGAAAGATTTAAAAGTAATCCTTTCTGTCATCTGTTTTTTAGGCATTGTGTTTATGATGATGAAAAAGATCAGGGGTGCAATACTTATCGGTATAATCGCTACAACATTTCTTGCGATATTAACAGGTGTTATTGATACCCCGAAAGAATTTATAAGCATGCCGCCCTCTCTTGAGCCTATATTTTTAAAGCTTGATATACGCGGAGCCCTGACCTGGGGTTTTTTCTCGGTTCTGCTTACAGTATTTGTTATGGATTTTGTAGACACTATGGGCACCCTCATAGGTGTTGCATATAAAGCAGACATGCTTGACAAAAACGGAAATCTCCCTGAAGTTGAAAAGCCCATGCTATGTGACGCCCTTACAACTGTTCTTGCATCCCTTCTTGGAACAACCACAACAGGCGCTTTTATAGAATCAGCAGCAGGGGTTGAGGCAGGGGGAAGAACAGGGCTTACCTCTGTTTTTACGGCAATTATGTTTCTTGCAGCTCTTTTTTTCGCGCCCTTTTTCACCATAATCCCCCCCTGTGCCTACGGACCGGCTTTAATAGTGGTAGGTCTTCTCATGCTTTCAACAATAACAAAGGCACGGCTTGAGGACATGACGGAAGCTGTGCCTGTGTTTTCTGTTATAGTGCTTATGAGTTTTACATATAACCTTGGAATTGGAATTACAGCCGGATTTTTGCTTTATCCTTTGATGAAACTGATTGCAGGAAGAAGAGAGGAGGTGCCTCCCGGACTCTGGATACTCGGGGCGATGTCTCTTTGCTTTTTTATTTTTTATCCGTATTAAATATTGAAGTGCTGATGGGATTACAATGTTGCTCACCCCCATTCACACATGTATAAATTACTAATTTACACGGTTTTCATCATCCATGTGTTATAAAGCCGGAATATATTTGACCCAAATTGAGCGATTTTCAAGTTTTGGAGGCATTCGCAACAGTTCTGTAAATAATCGCTCAGATTAGGTTTGAATAGTTGGGAATTTGAGAGAGTTGAAAAAATCAAAACCCTGCAGCAGGTTCTTCAATCATACCTGTACACAAATGAGGCAAAAATATTCATCTTGTCTATTTTAAGTCTATCAGGAATAGGCATAAAAGGAGCTGCATCATTGACTGCTTTAACCGCTGCGCTGTCCAGAACTGAATGCTCTGAACTATGAACAAGCCTGATATCTGTCAGTGTTCCTTTTTTTTCGATGGAGAAGAAAAGTGTCAACTCCCCCTGCAGACCGTTTTGAAGAGCAGCCGCAGGATATATCCAAGAAGAATCAATCAACTTTCTGACATGCAGGAGATAGGGAGAATAGGGTTTGTCATCATCATCAAGATAAACAGTCACCTCTGAATCAAGTGTTTGCGATTGGTTCTGCATTTCAGGCAAACTCTTTTCTTCAGGAAGCCTGGGAGGGGTTGGCGACAGATTTTCTCTCTGTTTTTCTCCAATAGAGCTTTCAGCAAAAAAACTTTCATCTATAAGATCGATTTCTATAACCTGATCTTTTCGGTTAGCTGCATTTTCGGTTTTGAGCGGCATAAAAAGCATCAACAAACCCGCATGAAGAATCAGGGAAATCAAAACCGAACAATAAAAGTACCTTTCAAAACGCCTTTTCACTGTCTTTAGCCCCTTTCAACATCTCATATAACTTATCTTTTTTTATATATAAAATCAATTATAAATAACGCTTCTTTTTGAATATTCTTGACCTTGTTATGATATAATGTTACACAAATACTTAAATCCGTGTTATATTACTGTTCTTTGCTCCGAGCTAAATTAATGATTCAAAGGAAGTGGACAGGGTACTGGTGTCCCTCCTGGACTTCAAATCCAGTGAGAGGCGTTAGAAGCGTCTCTGGTGGGTTCGATTCCCATGCACTTCCGCCATCCATGTTTTTCTATTAAATGAACTTGTTTCAGGAGTTATTGTCTTCATATGTTAAAAAAGAGAATTTTCAGCGGAATCCAGCCTACAGGAGAAATACATATTGGAAACTATGTGGGTGCCATAAAAAACTGGATAAACCTTCTTGACGAATATGAATCAATATTTTCGATTGTCGATCTTCACGCATTAACAATTGAGAATGATCCTGCTAAATTTCACAGCAGCATATTAAACTGCGCCAGAACCCTTATAGCATGCGGTCTTGTTCCCGGGAAATGCAGACTTTTTATTCAGTCACGTGTACGGGAACACACTGAACTTGCATGGATATTCAACTGTCTGACACCGATTGGGGATCTGGAAAGGATGACCCAGTTCAAAGACAAGTCTGTGCAGCACAAAAGCAACATAAACGCAGGGCTTCTCACATACCCTCTGCTTCAGGCTGCAGATATCCTGCTTTACAAAGCAGAGGTTGTTCCTGTTGGCGAAGATCAGATCCAGCATATTGAAATCACCAGAAGAACAGCGAAGAGATTCAACAACAGGTTTGGTGAAACATTTCCTGAACCCCGTGAGTTGCTTACCAGCACTGCAAAGATTCTTGGAATGGATGGAAAAACAAAGATGTCAAAATCCCTGAATAATCATATCGGAATACTGGAACGCCCTGATATTATTAAAGAAAAGTTAAAAACAGCAGTCACAGATGAGAACAGAAAGAGGAGGAAAGACCCGGGCAATCCTGAGATATGTAACATTTTCACAATGCACAAAGCATTTTCAACCGAAGAACATCAAATTTTTATAGACAGGGAATGCAGATCTGCCGGAATTGGCTGCATAGAATGTAAAACAGGTCTTTTTGAAAACATAATGACAGAGATTGAGCCCATTCAAAAAAAAGCTGTTGAAATGGAAAAAGACAAAGATTATGTTTCAGGGGTTCTGGAATCTAATGCAGAGGAGTGTAAAAAAATCGCTTCAGGTGTCATGGATGAGGTCCGAACAAAAATAGGGATTAATAAATAGCCGGCTGCTTTGACCGGTAATTACATAGCAGATGGCAGAGTTTTTATCTTGATCGTTCTCTTAATCGCAATCAATTGACATCGATAACCGGAACTGAAAACATATTAAGCAGGAGTCAGGAGAAGTGAGGGAGAATGGCTTTTAACCTGTTTAAAAAGCAGAATCAGACAAACAGAAAGGTGCTTGCCATAGGCCTTGACGGCGTTCCGCACAGCCTGATAAAAAGCCTTTGCGCAAAAGGATACCTTCCAAACATAGCTCAGCTTATTGAAAAGGGGTTTTTCTGTGAAATGCAGTCAACCCTGCCCTGTGTTCCATCTGTTGCGTGGACAAGTTTTATAACAGGTGTAAACCCTGCTAAACATGGAATTTTCGGGTTTGTTGACAGAAAAAAAACATCATATAATATTTTTTTTCCAAGCGCCTCACAGATAAGCTCCCCCGCTATATGGGATTTAATAAAAAAAAAGACAACCGCAATCAACATACCTCAGACATATCCTGTCAGGAAAATAAACGGAATACTTGTGGCAGGATACGTTGCGCTTGATCTTGAAAACTCTGTTTACCCCCCTGAACTGGTTGATGCTCTAAAAAAAATTGATTACAGAATTGAATTCACCTGCAACAATCCTGAAGAAGATAAAAAAGCCTTCTTTTCCGAGCTGTACTTCAATTTAAAAAAACTGCGTGAAGCTTTTCTTTATTTTATAAGGCATTCCTGCTGGGATCTGTTTATAGGGGTTTTCACAGGCACTGAAAGACTGAACAGATATTTCTGGCATGCCCTTGATGACTCTTCCTGCAAAGAACAGAAATGGTTCCTGGACTACTACAGAAAAGTTGACACCATACTTGGAGAAATGACAAGTCTTGCCGGCAGAGAAACTGACATTATTGTTTTTTCAAACATGGGATATACCAGGCTCAAAAAAGTGGTATATCTCAATCAGTGGCTGAAAAGACATGGACTTGTTTCTTTTAAAAATGATGACGGATTTTCTCTTGAGGATATTGATCCTAAAAAAACTAAAGCCTTTGTGCTTGAACCAAACAGGGTTTACATAAATCTTAAAACTATTATGCCTGAGGGCTTTGTTGAACAGGGTGCAGAATATGAAAAGGTTTTAAAACTGCTCGCTGCAACATTCTTTACTCTTAAAGACGAAGAAACAGGGCAGAATATTATAAGCAATATATATCGTAAAGAAGATATTTTTTCAGGAGAACTTCTTGACAGGGCGCCCGATCTTGTCCTTTGCCCCTCCAGCGGATATGAACTGAGCGGAGCAATGGATAAAACCGAAGTCTTCGGAAAAAGCCCTTTTTCAGGAACACCTTCATACAATGAGAGTTTTCTCAGCATAAAAGGAGTCAAGCATATACATAAAAGACCCCATTTAATTGATATAGCTCCAACAATATTGAAACTGCTTGAAGAACCACTGCCGGCACACCTTGACGGTGAGGCTGTCGGTTATAAAAAATAATGCAGGTACATATTTCTGTTTTTAGAAAGCGAGGTTTTTATGTCTTCAACTATCCTTATAATAGATGACGACGAGCTTGTATGCAATTTTATGAAAGAGACATTAACCCTGGAGGGCTATGATGTAATTGTCACAGAAAGCGCTGCAGAAGGCATTTCATTATATCAGAAACACAAATTTGACCTTGTAATAACCGATATAATAATGCCCGACAAGGAAGGGCTCGAAACCATAGGCGAACTGAAAAAAATATGTCCATCCATAAAAATTATTGCAATGTCCGGGGGTGGCATTGTGCCTGGGGAAGAATATCTTGTTCTTGCATCCCGGATGGGGGCTTCCTTTACGCTCCAAAAACCTTTCGGCAGAGAAGAACTTCTGGCAGTAATAGAAAAAACCATGAATTAGTGCAGATAATTCCTTAAAAAAACTCCTTTTAATTAAATATAAAACATATATAATATAATAACTGATTGTCCCAGAAAAGGTCAGAAAGGCTACATTTTATCATTTAGAACAAAGAACCTTCTGATCTATTTCACTTCTTTCGAGATGACAGTTAGGGACTTCCAGCGAACACAACCTGCAGCATGAGTTGTTAGTATTTTTCATAATCCATAAGGTCTTTAAATGAAATTGCATACAAAAATATTATTAATTCTTATTTTGATTTTATGCCTGTTTGTCGGCAGTCTTGTCTTTATTGAATACAATGAAAAGAAAAAAATGGCTGTTTTAAGCCAGAATGAAATAGAGAATTATATTACACTTTTTGAAAGAATCCTTGAGCTTGAATCCCATTCCCTTGAAAACTTTGTTTTCGACTACAGTTCCAGAAAAGAGATTGTAAATATGACAGAAAAAGGCAGCTCTGAACGGATAGACTATCAGATAAAACAGGGCACAAAAGCCTTTTATGTCGATGCCGTATGGATTTTTGATAATGATTTTAATCTGTTATATACAACACTTGATAATGAAAACACAATTTATAATTCACTATCCCTTCCTGAAAACGGAGAATGGAAACTTTTCATGTGGAGAAGTTTTTACAGACATTTTTTCAATGTTTCACAAAAAGGTCTTCTTGAAATAAGAACAGCGCCTGTTCAACTGCCAGGCGAAAGAGCGTCCGGGGGTAATCCAAGGGGTTTCATGTTTGCCGGAAGGCTGTGGACAGAAGAATATGTCCGGCATATTTCAACGCTCAGCAAAAGCAAAATAACACTGCTTCCCCCTTCAAAAACGACAATAACAGAACCTCAATATGATACAGCCAGTGAAACAATAAACTTCCTTAAGATATTTCATGACCCCAACAAAGAACCTGTTATGGTTGCGGATGTCGTTTATGAAGCTCCTCTGATAAAGGAATTAACCCGTATATCAACAGTTCAGTTTTTTATAATAATTGCATTTCTCCTTTCTATAATTGCATTTCTGATATTATCCACTCTGATATGGGTGGGGCTTCCCCTGCGCAAACTCTCCAGCGCGCTTGTCAGAGAGGACATCTCTGTTGTTGAACCGCTGAAAACACAGTCTACAGAATTCGGCAGACTGGCTGAAATTGTTATAAATTTTTTCAGGCAGAAAGAAGACCTGCTTGAATCTTATGCAAAAATCAAAAAGAATGAGCAGCAGCTTAAAGCCTACAACCAGCAGATATCTGCCCAGGAAGAAGAGCTGAAAGCATCAAATCAGGAGCTTGAGGCAAACTATCAGGAGATACTTTCCAGGGAACAGGAGCTTAAAGGGTTAAACCGGCAGTTATCAGCTCAGGAAAACCAGCTCAGGGCTTCAAATCAGCAACTTACAGCAGCAAACGCTCAGCTGATAGAAAGCCAGGAGAGATACCGTCAACTTCTTGAAACAATGAATGACGGACTTGCCATAGTTGACAAAGAGGGTTGTTTTATACATGTCAATGAAAGTTTCTGCAAGATGCTCGGCTACAGCTCAGATGAACTGATAGGCGTCAATGCTCTTGAATTCATCAGTGATGAAAGCCGCAAGACAATTCAATCCCTGACAGAGAACCCTCAACCAGCCACTTCCGGATACAGCAAAAACCATGAAGTCACCTGGACAAGAAAAGACGGCCAGGAATTGCACACCCTTTTTTCACATCCAAAAACAATTTCTGACAATGAGGGCAATCCCACTTCCAGTTTCTCTGTAATAACAGACATAACAGAAAGGATAAACGCAGAAAAACAGCTTCTGGAATATAAGAATTTTCTTGAAAATGTTATTGAAAACAGTAGGGACGGAATATTTATAACAGACTACAATGGCAATATTATACTCTGCAATAAAACCATCCTCAATCTGTCAGGATTAGGCAGAGAAGAAATAATAGGAGAACACAGTTCTTTTATTATAGCAGATAATGAGAAGAAAAACGTCTATAACCATATAAAAGACCTTATTGAAAAAGGTTATACAACCTTTGAAACAGTTATAAAAAACAGAGACGGCAGAAAAATTGAAACAGAGATAAGCGCAAATCTTATTGTAAAAGAAGATAATATTGCAACCACTTCCTCCGTCTGTATTGTCAGGGATATTACAGAAAGGAAAAATACAGAAAAACAGATATTTGAAGCTGAAAAACTTAGAAGCCTCGGGCAGCTCTCAGGCGGTGTAGCCCATGACCTCAACAATGTGCTTGCTGCAGTTTTAGGAAGGGTTCAGATAATTAAAAAGAGCCTTGACATGCCTGAGGGCAAAAAAAGAAATAAATTATTAAAGAACATTGAAATAATCGAAAGGGCTTCAAACGATGCGGCTGAAACAGTTAGAAGAATTCAGCAGTTTGCAAAACCAGGAGACGATAAAGCTTTTTTCCGGGTTCTTGACATTAACACCCTTATTGAAGACTCCATTCAGTTTACAAAAACAAGATGGAAAGAGGATGCCAACTACAGGGGAATAAAATATGAAATAGCCAGAAAACTGAATCCTGTGGCAGACATTGAAGGCAATCCCTCTGAACTGAGAGAAGTGTTTACAAACCTGATTATAAACGCAATAGATGCTATGCCCGAAGGCGGCAAACTTACACTTGAATCTTACATGCAGAAAGACAAGGTAGTGGTTGTGGTTTCAGACATGGGCAAGGGCATATCAAAAGAACTACATAACAAAATATTTGAACCTTTTTTCACAACAAAGGGACCCGGCGCATCAGGACTTGGGACAAGTGTTTCTTACGGGATAATTGAAAGGCATGGCGGCTCTATTAATATTGAAAGCGAGTTAAACAAGGGCACCTCTTTCATCATAAAACTTTCAAGAACAGATAGAAAACGGGAAGAAGAAAAACCGGTGGATATTTCTTCAAACAGGGTTTCGTGCAGAATACTTGTCATAGAAGACGAGGAAGCTGTGAGGGACCTTCTTTGCGACATACTTACCGATGCAGGGCACAAGGTTGAAACAGCTCAGGATGGCTTTGAAGGAATTGAAAAGTTTGAACAGAGCAGTTTTGACATGATCTTTACCGATTTTGGAATGCCGGGCATTTCAGGGATTGAGGTGGCAAAAAAAATAAGAGACAAGGACATTGATATTCCAATTGTTATGATCACAGGCTGGGGTTTGAAAATGGAACAGGATAAAGTTGATGCAGCCCTTGTAAACTCGATTATAAATAAGCCTTTTCAAATTGAGGAGATACTTGATACTGTTGCAAAGCTGGGCTCAGATTAACTTAAAAGTATAGCCAACAACCACCTGTCATGAGGGTGACCTGAAGTTGTACTGAAAAGAGACAGATCAAAGAGTTTTTCCAATTTGAGCATGAAAAAATTTAATATTTATCTTTAATCCAATGAAAAAAACAATCCTTTCATATCTATTCATTCTATTTTTTCTGTCAGCATCATATTGTTCTGCTCAGCAGATAACCCTTATTACAAGACAGGATATACTGCCATTTAAAAGCTTTACAGAAGGATTTGTTGAAGCCGGCTCAAAGCACATAAAAAATTCAGCAATCAGATTAAATATATATGACATTAAAACAGATACAGCTACAATATCAAACTCAATAACAGATTCAGATTCTGATATAATTGTATGTGCAGGGAAAGCCTCTCTCTCCTTCATTGCTCTGCATGATATTTCCACCCCCGTGATATTCTCAATGGTTCTTCCCCCCTTTGATGAACCTGTTTTTAACCGCCCCAACTTGACAGGAATATCCATGAATGCAAGCTGTGAGGAAAAACTGAAAACCATAAAAAAAATAAATAATAATATAAGAAGAATAGGCGCTGTTTATGATCCTTCCCAGTCAGAGACAGCTGTTAATGAAACATTTGAATATGCTGGAAGAGAAGGTTTTTCTTTACAGGCTGTTCCTGTGAACACCCCGCCTATGGCTATAAAGGCAATAGGTAAAATCTTTTCAGACTGCGATGCCTTTCTTCTGTTTGTTGACAGAACAGCGCTTACTTCAACAGCAATTGAATATATTTTTCAATGTTCCTTCAAACATAACGTTCCTGTAATCGGCTTGTCAGAAAAATATACAAGGCTTGGAGCTCTTTTCTCTATTGAAACAGTCCCTGAACAGCTTGGCAGACAGGCTTGGGAACTCTGTCTTGAATATCTAAAAGGTGCCGGAATAAAAGAGGGCATTATAAAATCCGCAGGACCATTTAAACTCTCTATAAACAACACCGTCGCCCGGAAGATGGGCATAAAAATAAGTGAAGATATCTTGCAAAAAGCCTACACTGTTTATTAAAACAGCTCAACAGCTAAGTTAATTAAGGGAGAAATGATAAAATGAAGAAACCAAATAATTTTCTGAAAAAGTTGTTTTTCTGTACCCTTTTTCTTGCTGTTTCAGGGTTTCCGGTTAACGTCTTTCCTGAAGCTACAACACTCTCCTTTGAGAATGATGTAGAAGATCTAATGCTTATCTACTCAAAGGATGAAATAGTTTTTTCTGTTTCAAAAAGGGTTGAGCCGGTTAAAAAATCACCATCCGCTGTATATGTTATTACCTCTGATGATATTAAATATTCGGGCGCTAAGAAGGTTACAGATGTTCTAAGGATGGTTCCAGGAGTTGGGGTTGCAGATTTGAACTCTTTTTACACCGGTGTTCAGTCAAGAGGGTTTTCGTTTGTACCAAAATATGCACGACAGATGCTTGTGCTTGTGGACGGAAGAACTGTCTATTCACCTCAGATTAATACCACTTTCTGGGATCAGATTCCGCTTTTCATTGAAAACATTGACAGGATAGAGGTAGTAAGGGGTCCGAACGCAGCGCTTTATGGCGCCAATGCTTTTAACGGTGTAATAAACATCATAAGCAAAAAGCTTGGGGATACAAAAGGCGGCTTTGTATCGGCTGCAGCAGGAAACCGGCAGTCATTCTGGTCTGTTGCACGTTATGGCGGGAAAGAAGGAAACTTTTCCTACAGGGCAACAGCAGGTTATAACTCCACATATAAGGGATTCAGAGAAGTTGATGACCGCATGAGAAAACCTCAGATAACCCTTCAGACTTCATACAATGTTGATCATAAGACAACCCTGAGCATTGACGCCGGCTATGCAGGAGGTGATAGAGAGCTTGCCAGGAAACTCCACCCTGAGATAACATCATTCTATGTAATGACCAAGCTGAACAGAAAAATCATGAAAAAAGGTAATTTTCTTTTCCAGTACTACCACAACTACCAGAACAGCGGCATGACAATTAATCTTAACGACAAGGTGCGCGAGCATGATGTTGAGGCAAGGTTCAACTGGAACGATACCCGGTTCAGCCTTGTATTTGGCATTGGCTACAGGCTTGACATTGTGAGGAATGACTATCTTGCAGGCGCAGGTTATCTTGATATGCTAACAAAAAGCGTAAGGGAAATTAATGCTCCTGAAAAAAAGAACCGTATTTTTAAGAATTATGCGAATCTGACCGTCCATTTAAATGAAACAATTGATCTGACAGGTGCTTTAATGATTGAACACAACGGCTTTATAGGAACGAGGTTTTCGCCAAAAGGCTCTATTGTATATACCCCTAAAGGAAACCATTCCTTCAGAGCAGCCGTATCAAAAGCATACCGCACCCCTTCATTCATTGAAGAAAAGGGCGATATAACAATACCTGCAGCAGGACCTCCCTTCTATTTTGCTCAAAAAGGCAACAGAAGACTCTCCCCTGAAAGGAACCTTGCATTTGAAATAGGATACAGAGGAAGCTATTTTCAGGAAAGACTTAAAGTAAACCTTGAGGGGTTTTATCATAAAATAAAAAAAATAATACTTATGGTAGAGGCTCCCTACCCTGTTTACAGGTATGAGAACGCTGGTTCAAACCATGTTAAAGGCATTGAAGCCTCTTTTATATACAGACCTACAGACTGGTGGAGACTCTCAGGCGCTTATACCTTTCAGAAAGCAAGCAACAGCAATCTCAAAGGACTTGTCATAGAGCAGAAAGCATCTGTCGGGAACAGATTTTTCCTGCCTTATGGTTTTGTCGCAAATATTCAGCTTTACTATGTTGACCGTTTCAGATTTGAAAGAGAGGGATGGATAGCTCCTTCTACTGTTAAAGACTACACAAAGCTTGATCTTCGTATCTCGAAAAACTTTTTTAACGAAAAATTAGAATTTGCAGCTGTTGGTCAGAATCTTCTCTCGCCAAAGCACCGTGAATATCCAAAAGGGCTAAGCACAGGCAAGGCGCCGAGAGTCTGTTTTATTGAGATGAGCTACAGCTTCTAAGACAAAAATCAGGGTCACTTAAATATGAGAAGAAAAAGAAGCTTTTTTATAGGGTACAGAAGAAGAATACTGCTGAGTATAGCTTTTCTTGTCGTTCTGATTACTCTTTCCCTGACAATTTACGGCGCCATAACAACCAGACAGATTTTTAAAACTCATTTCGATCAGACCGGAAACTACCTGGCAAAAAACCTTTCTGCAAACAGCCAGTTGGGAGTTTTTGCCGAAGATGAGCTTTTTTTAGCACCTGCTCTTGCAGCAATAGTCCAAAACGAGGATGCTATCTGGGCCTGTGCTTATAATCACAAAGGAGAAGAGATTGCCTGCATCACACGCAAGGACATTGCTATACCCGTTGTTCCGGAAACAGTAAAAAATTCCGTTCAGCATATTCACAGAACAGAAATTCTGCAAAACAAAATTGCAGTAGGTCAAGAATTTGATGTTATTGATTTCTACTCTCCCATATACATCAGCGCTCAGCCTGAGTTTGAACCCTTTTATGGTGATTTTGACAAAATATATGAAGAGAACAGACTTGTTGGCTTTGCAAGGGTAGGCATCTCTCTTGAAATCCTTTCACGGAAAACAAAGGAGTTGATGGCAACCTCGGCACTTCTTTTCTGTTCAGCGCTTTTTCTTGGTCTGCTTGCAATCCTTTACATTGAAAAGAAAATAACAGCACCTGTAAGAGATATTGCAAGAGGAGCTTCAAAAATAGCAGAAGGAGAGCTTGACACAAGGATACCTGTTAATTCTGAAGATGAGCTTGGAGAACTTGCAGCAGAGTTTAACAATATGTCTGCAAAGCTGAAGCAGTATCAAAGCGAAATAGTAAAAAGGGGTGATTTTCTTGAAAACCTACTTGAATGCGCAAACATTATTATTGTAGAAACTGACAATGAATATAAAATAACACGGTTCAACAGCTTTGCAGAAGAAACCTTTAAGCATTTAAAAGAAGAGGCTCTCGGGCGAGATGCAATCAGTCTGCTTATATGTCCGGAAGATCAGGAAAAGACAAAAAAGGTGTTTCAGCAGCAGCATATCACAGGAGGATATCAATGCGCATGCCTTACAAAAGAGAGTAAAAAAATAATGGTTTCATGGATTAACTCCATAATCCTTGATGAAAAGGAGACAAAAACAGGACTTCTCTTAATTGGAACGGATATCTCGGAAAAAATAAAGATAGAGCAGAGGCTTTTACACTCTGAAAAGCTTAAATCACTTGGTGAAATGGCGGGCGGGGTAGCGCACGACTTCAACAATCTGCTTGCAACAATCGTTGGAAGGGTGCAACTTATCAAAATGAAAGCAGAAAATGCACGACCCGGGGAATGGGAAAAATTAAAACAACACATGTTAAGCAGCCTTGATATTATTGAAAAAGCATCCCATGACGGAGCTGAAACCGTTAAAAGGATTCAAACATTTTCACTGGTCAGAAAAGACGGGGGGGAATTTGAACCTGTTTTTATTGAAGAGCAGATAAACAGTGCAATTGAGTTTACAAGAACCAAATGGAAGAATGCTATGGAAGCAGAGGGGAAAAAAATCAATATAATCACTGATTTTTCAAACCACTCTCTTGTCTCAGGCAATGCTGCGGAGCTCAGGGAGATATTTACAAACCTTATAAACAACTCACTTGATGCAATGCCCCAGGGAGGAAACATCTTTTTTAAAACACGCTCAGACAATACACATGTGTTAATAGAAATACAGGATGAGGGCTCAGGCATTCCGGATGAAATTATAGAGAGAGTATTTGACCCTTTCTATTCCACAAAGGGAGTTCAATCCAGCGGACTCGGGCTCAGTATATGCCATGGCATTATTTCAAGTCACGGTGGAAGTATCAAAGTTAAGAGCAGATGTGGGGCGGGAACACTGTTTTTAATTAAATTCCCCCTCCTTTCAAGAAAAAATTTCAGAAAAGAAAAGTTGGTTTTTCCTGCTGCCAAACACGATTTTAAAAACGCAATCCTTGTTATAGAAGACGATAAAGATGTTAGGGGTTTGCTTTGCGACATGATCTCGGAAGAGGGGCATTTTGTTGAAGCAGCCTGTAACGGCAGCGAGGGGATAAAAAAATTTTCCGAATCAGGGTTTGACTTTGTGTTTACAGATCTTGGGATGGCAGATATTTCCGGTTGGGAGGTTATCAAAAAAATTAAGCAAATAAAACCCTCAACCCCTGTTGCTCTGATTACAGGATGGGGCGCTCAGATTGATGAGGAACAAAAAAAACTGAAACTGGCTGATGAGATCATCAACAAGCCCTTTTCTGTTGAAACAATTAGAAAACTCATTGAAAAATTCAATTTAATGATAGCAAAGGATAATAATACATGCTCCTGAAAAAAGAACGGCAGCTTATTGCTGAATTTGGAAAAAAAATGCTCTCCGGCAATCTTACCAAAGGTACAGGTGGAAATTTGAGCATATTCAATCCCGAACAGAGGCTTCTTGCAATAAGCCCGGGAAGTATGGACTATGAAAAGGTGGAACCTGAAGATGTTGCTGTTGTAAACCTCGAAGGCGCAAAGATAGAGGGGAGGTGCAAACCCTCATCCGAGCTTGAGATGCATTCTGTTTTTTATAAAGGAAGAAGAGATATCCTATCTCTGGTTCATACACACTCAGTTTATGCAACTGTTATTTCATGCCTTAGATGGCAGCTCCCCGGTGTTCATTATCTTGTAGGACTTGCTGGAAAAGATGTTCTTTGTGCTCCATATTCTGTTTTCGGCAGCCGGGAACTGGCAGAAAACGCCTTTGAATATATGGGTGGAAGAAAAGCCGTACTTCTTGCAAATCATGGACTGCTCGCAGGCGGCAAATCTATCGAAGAAGCTTTTACAACAGCAGAAATAATTGAATTCTGCGCTGAGCTTTATTACAAAACAAAATGTGCGGGAGAGCCTGTTCTGCTCTCAGAAAAACAGATGGAACAAGCCATTGAAAGATTGGGCAAATACTACAAATAGCAATTTAGCCGGCAGGAAAATAAAACCCAAAAACCGTTCTCCTTCTGACAACACCTCAATAAATCTAACTCATACTTTTAAGGTATAATAATCAAGCTGTTCACCCCATCTTTGCCTTCTGCTCTTTTTTCCATTTTGCTTAACAGCCAACAACTAAATTGCTACCCTCCACGCCTTAATACCATGAAGGATTATATCCACTGATTGTTCAATGCTTAACCTGTCTGTGTTAATACAAAGATCGTATTCAAACTGAGTATCCTTTATGTGAAGATACCTTTTCAACTCCTTAATATAAGACAGCCTCTGCCTGTCAATCTCCTTTATTTTTTCTTTAGCAGCCTTCTCGTCTATAGACTCTTTGCTTACAATATTTTGAATTCTTGTTTCAATAGAGGCTCCGATCCTTACTCTGAAAGATTGAGGAAGAAGAAGATGGGCGCCCCTTCCCAGAATAATTGAGTCATGATGGGATATTACATAAACTGCCTTGGGAAGGAGTTTTAAGTATGTATGTTTATCAATATCACCAAAAAAATTTGATACCAGTGCATCTATAGCATTCTGAGCCTTTTCATCAAGGGCTTCAAACATCCTTGACTGATAGTTCATATTAGACTGACTGGCAAGGACATCCAAAATCTGTTTATCCCAGATATGCAAATCAAGTGCTTTTCCGAGAGCCTCAGCGACCTTTCTGCCACCGCTGCCTGTCTCCCTCGAAACAGTTATAACAAGATTTCCTCTCTGTTCTGCTTTATTATCCTTTTTTTTGCTGTTTATCCATGCCTCATACTTTGATACAGCTTTTTCAATATACCTGGTTGGAATTTCATAATTCATTAATGCAGCTCCTAAAAGATTTTTTCAGTCAAGGGGCATAGGATTACAAAGATTTTTTTCTGAATCAGCCACTCTGCCACAGTTAAAGCAGATAAACTTCGGGTTCTTCGTTATTTCTTTTATCTCATCAAACTTTTCCTTGCTTGCCAGAACACAGATATGGCCTGTGTGGTCTCCCTTGCAGATTTGTTGTGCCATTTCAAATACCTCCTTTATTATTGGTTAATAAAAAGCTGAAAAAACCGATGTACCCGCTTTGGGTTTATTTCCTTTTTCAGTATCCAGCCAACCACACAATAAGTTGTTACTACATTATTATCATAAAAATCAATAATAATACAAGATTGATTTTTTTGTAATAAGCTGTAAAATTATGAAAAAATATTTTTTTTCTCAGAAGGGTGTTCGGATGCTTAAAAGCGATTTAAGAGTTCTCTTTGCAGATGATCTGCCTGTAATGAAAAAGCTGGTAATCAGTATTCTAAAACAGATAAATATTACCAACATTGATACCGCATCAAACGGTGAAGAAGCCCTGGAATTGATGACAGAAAAACAATATGATATTGTTTTAACAGACTGGAACATGCCTGTTATGAACGGATTACAACTTTTACAAAAAATCAAATCCGACCCTGTTCTGAAAAAAACCCCTGTAATCCTTATAACAGCTGAAGATGACAAGGATCAGGTGCTTGAAGCCATAAAAGCAGGGGTAAACGGTTATGTCATAAAACCGATAAAAGCTTCAACCCTTCAGGAAAAAATCATTTCAACCCTATACGGTTGACAATTCCAGCTATATTATTCCTCAAGTCTTGCCAGTTCACTCCTTAATCTGTCCTTGATTCTTTCCTGACTCGCTATCATCTGCTCGGTCTGCTGAATCTGTTGTTCTATCTCGTCAATTCTCCTGTTGGCAGCCTCAATCTTTTTCTCTGCAAGGTTTCTTCTTTCAACAAGATCAGAAGACGTAACAAATCTTTCACCGCCCAATTCCTCCAGCATTCTTTCAGCAGCCCTTCTTTCTTTTATAAACTCCTCTTTTCTGCCCTGATAAATTGATCTGTTTCTGTTAAGATTCTGAAGATTTATATCCGCAACATTAAGCCTATCTTTTATATCTCTCCTCAACTCATCATCCTGCAGGTCCTCCAGAGAAACCGTCTGTTCTTCCACATAAGGTTCTTCCTCAAGAAAAAACCTCTCTTCATACTCATCAAAAAAAATCTGTTCAAAGTCTCCATCACTCTTAACTATTGTGTCTACAGAATTCTTGGCAATGCTTACATATCCACCCTCCATGTAAAATCTTACCATTTCCCCCTCTTCCCAATACTGCTTTACAGGAATCTCTTTGCCGTTTTTTAACTGAATCACAAACCATGATGCATCAACGGTTTTTATGCAGAAGAAAAAAAGCAGTACGCTGACAACAGATATAAAAACTTTCATACTATGCCCTCCTGTTTTTTTTTAGACATACTCCGCCTGTTTTTCATCTATGATGATCGGAAAAAGGCGAAGACTTACCAGGTTGATAAACATTTTTTCTTACAAAATATTCTGAGGCTTTTTTTTCAATATTAGCCCATGGAGCGAGTCTTTTTTGAATATTTTTACCCGTCAATTCCCCTGAACCTACAAGGTTGTTTCTCTCCTGCCTGAGCATATTCCTTGCATGTTCACGAATACGAACAATCCCTGAGTAATTATTTTCCATTATCTGAATATCAAGGCATTTATCCACTCTTTTGGGGTTAGAGCTCTTCAAAGCAGATTCAAGGTCTGCCTTACCGAAAAAAGAAAACCCTGCTGCATCTGAAGGAACTATCCACAGAAGGGGTAAAAAACATAAAAAAATAAAAAAACCCTGTTTCAAACAAATCCCCTGTTATTATGGTTATTATATATATTTTATCGAATTTTCCGGGTAAACCTTAAAACAAAATTTTTACCACCTGTCATCCTTTACATCAATTGAAATAATCTTGTGTCTGGCTTCTTCAACAGCCAGTTTCTTCTCCTCATCAGTTAAAACAGATTCAAAACAGGCAACACAGACACCGGTCTTGTTAACACAGCTTTTCTGTTCATTGCAGATAACGCATGTTCTTTCCGATATTGCCTCTGCAATCTTTATTGTGTCTTTCAGAAGAGTTGCTGTAGGGTTTACCCTCCTTTGCCTTACCTCTTCAAAATCCACTATTTTTTCATCTTTTTTTGTTCTCTTATCTGCCATTTATTTTACACTCTGTTTTTTTAAAAAAATCAACTGTCTTCTGCAGTCCCTCCTCAATGGAAACAGTGGGAACCCAGCCAAAGGTGTTACATGCTTTTTGCGATGAAAGCACGCTTCTTAACTGTTCTCCTTTTAAAGGGGGGCCATGCCTTTTTTCAATCAAAGCCCCTGTTAACCTTTTAAGATTTTCAAAAACATGGTTTATGGTTATTTCCCTTCCTGTGCTTATATTAAACTCGCCAAATGCCTTGTTTTTAATTGCAAGCAGATTTGCCCTGGCTACATCGCCTGCAAAAACAAAATCCCTTGTCTGCCGACCGCTTCCGTTTATTACAGGCTGCTGACCTTGCAGCATCTTTTGTGCAAATATTGCTACAACACCTGCCTCTCCATGCGGGTCCTGTCTGGGTCCGTAAACATTGCTGTACCTAAGAACAGTAAATGATATACCGTAATTTTTATAGTAACAGTAAAGATACTTCTCACATGCCAGTTTTGAAACAGCATACGGGCTCAAGGGTCTTAAAGGGTGATTCTCATCTGCGGGGAAATAGTCATGTTCACCGTAAATTGCACCGCCTGTTGAAGCAAATACAAATCTCTTGACTTTGTTTTCCACACCAGCCCCGAGAAGATTTAGAGTTCCTCTTATGTTTATCTCCATATCCCTGAAAGGGTCATTTACAGAAGAGCCGACTGAAACCTGCGCAGCATTGTGTACAACAATATCCGGCTTAAACTGTCTGAAAATATCATATATATTGGAAGAGTTTATATCTTCCTTAAAAAAGTTGACGCCTGCCGGGATATTTTCTATCCTGCCTGTTGAAAGGTTATCCAGTATCGCAAGCTCAAAGCCCTCCATGAGAAACAAATCTGCAATGTGTGAACCAATAAAGCCCGCTCCGCCTGTCAGCATTATTTTCATCATCAATATCTGTCTGTTTTATTTAATTATAATGCTTAAAGTGATAAAAAAACCACCGATTATCAATCTTGTTTCTGCTTTTTATGAAACCTGCCTGCTGATGCCTGACAACTGTTTTTGTTCTCCTGCAATTTGCCTTCCCATAGCCTATAGTATATCACCGTTTTTGCTTAGCAGCCGCTTAATGGCTCTGTTCATTTTTATTGTTGTCAATTATTATTTATTAGATATAATAGAGTTAAATGTCAAGTCATTTCAAGTTTTTCTAAAAATCTCAATTTTTAATCAGAATCGTAAAAAAGAAAACTAACATACTGTTATAGTTTAAACTGTTATGAACAAAAAAGATACCCTGAGAAAACTTCCCTCAGTTGACGAAACACTCAGAGATCCATTGTTAAAAAATCTGGTGGACAGATTCCCCCGTCATACTGTTATTAGAACCATACAGTCTGTCATTGATGAAAAAAGAAAGCAGATTTTGACGATTGAAAACTTCGGGGAACCAGCACTGGGGAATATATGCTCTGAGATACGAGAGAAACTGCTTGCCTTTGAAAAATTCTCAATAAAAAAAACCGTCAATGCAACGGGAATAATAATCCACACAAATCTTGGCAGAGCTCCTCTTGCAGCAGATGTTCTGAAGCACATAACAAACTCTTCAGAAGGATATATTAACCTTGAAATTGATCTTGAAACCGGGAAAAGAGGCTCGAGATATACCCATGTAGAAAGACTTCTGCAGGAACTAACAGGAGCAGAGTCAGCATTTGTTGTGAATAACAATGCAGCCGCTGTACTTCTTTGTCTTAACTGCCTCGCAAAGGACAGGGAAGTTATCGTTTCAAGAGGCGAGCTGGTTGAAATAGGCGGGAGTTTTCGGATACCAGACATCATGCAGCAAAGCGGTGCAGTCCTTCGAGAGGTAGGCACAACAAACAGAACACATATCAATGACTACATAAATGCCGTAAACGAAAAAACAGGGCTAATACTCAAAACCCATACAAGTAACTATCGTGTAGTTGGTTTTACCTCTGAAGCCCATATTCCTGAGCTCAAAAAAATTGGACGGGAATATAACATTCCTGTAATGATGGACATGGGAAGTGGCAACATTGTTGACCCTGCCACTGTTGGGCTGGACAATGAACCAACAGTGGCAGAAACAGTAAAACTGAACCCCGACATTATAACTTTCAGCGGAGACAAGCTTCTGGGTGCATCGCAGGCAGGAATTATTCTGGGAAAGGAAAAGTATTTAAAATCCATAAGGCAAAATCCCCTGACAAGGGCGCTCAGAATAGATAAACTGACACTTGCAGGAATTGAAGCTGTTTTAAGAATTTTTCTTTTTCAACCAGATAAAATCGAAAAAATACCTGTTATAAGAATGCTAAAGACACCGCTGTCTGTTTTAAAAAAAAGAGCTGCCACAATAACAAAGGCTGTAAAAGAATACTCAAATTCAATAGATATTATCAATGTTCAGGACTTTTCCCAGTCGGGCGGAGGATCCTTTCCTGCTCACAGCCTGCCGACATGGGTTGTTTCTCTTTCGACAAAACCTTTGTCTGTAAATCAGTTTGATTCTGCACTTAGACAATGTTCCACACCGATTCTTGCACGAATTAACAGAGACAGAATACTTTTTGATATGAGAACAGTATTTCCTGATGAGTCCAAAAAGATTTCAGACGCCATAATCAACACATTCAGAAAAAAAGATATATAAAACCCAGAAGTGAACGAAATAAAAATTGATATAAATGAGCAAGATTCAGGGAAAAGACTTGATGCCTATCTTTCTGAAACTGAACCTTTTTTAAGCCGTTCTCAGGTTCAGAGAGCAATTGATCAAAAAAGAGTCTCTGTAAATAACATCTCAAGAAAAGCTTCTTACAGATTAAGAACAGGCGATAAAATATTTTTTTTCCCCGAAGAAACACCTGTCCCTCCTGAAACAGAGCCTGAAAACATACCACTTGAGCTGCTGTTTGAGGACAATTATATTGCTGTGGTAAACAAACCTGCGGGAATGGTTGTGCATCCCGGATGTGGAAATTATCAAGGAACACTTGTCAGCAGTCTTCTATATCACTGTAAAGACCTTTCTGGTATAGGAGGAAAAATCAGACCAGGCATAGTTCACAGACTTGATAAAGGCACCTCAGGTGTTATGGTAGCTGCAAAAAACGATCTGGCACACATTGAATTGAGCCGCCAGTTTAAAGAGCATTCTGTGATTAGAAAATACAGGGCTCTTGTATTCGGAAATCCAAAAATATTGTCAGGTACAATAAACACCCCGATAGGAAGAGACACCACAAATCGCAAAAAAATGTCAACAAAATCTAAACGATCTAAAAATGCGGTAACCCACTGGATGGTTCTGGAGTCTTTTGATTTTTTCACATTGATAGAAGCAACCCTTGAAACAGGCAGAACTCACCAGGTAAGAGTTCATCTGTCAAGCATTGGTCATCCTGTTGCAGGAGATTCTCAGTATGGCGCTTCGGCTAAAGTTAAACAGATAAAATCAAAAAAGACCTCAGATTTAATTAAAGCCCTCAAACGACCTCTTCTTCATGCAGGTGTGCTTGAGTTTATCCATCCTAAAACAAAGGATCTTATGCATTTTGAGGTTTCTCTGTCTGAAGATTTTTCTCTGGTCTTAAAACATTTAAGGCAGGAGCTATAAAGGCGATGGCAATACAATGTTTAAAGATTGGACTTACAGGAGGTATTGCAACTGGGAAAAGCTCTGTTGGTGCGATATTGAAAAAAAACGGAGCGGTTTTAATTGAAGCAGATAAGATTTCAAGAAAGATAGTAGAGCCGGATTCTAAGGCAATAAAACTGATAGCCGGTGCCTTTGGAAAAGATTTTATAAACAGAGATGGTTCATTAAACAGAGCAAAACTGTCCAGGACCATTTTCAATAATTCAGAGAAAAGAGAGCTTTTAAACAATATCCTGCATCCAATTATCCTTGATAAAATCTGGAAAGAAATAGAAAAAATTGAAAAAGCCGAAAAATCATGCTTGATTGTAGTTGATATTCCTCTTCTTTTTGAATGCGGATTACAGAAAAATTTTGACATAAATATTGTTGTCACTGCAGAAATGGAAACAAGAATAAAAAGGATTATGAAAAGAGACAATATTTCAAGAGAAGAGGCGCAAAAAAAAATTACAGCACAGCTTCCATGCAGTAAAAAGATAAAACTTGCAGACTATGTAATAGACAATAGCGGAAAAATTGAAGAATTAGAGTATAAAACAGTTGCAATATTAAAAAAATTACAGGATAAATTCAAAGATATTAAACATTTTTAAAATAATCTCTTGACAAATAAGATATACACCTATAATATAGAACAAAAAGACATTCAGTTTTTTACTCTCCATTTTTTTTTACCATTTTGGCTCTTTCCTTTTTTATGCATTTCCAAGATGCAAAAAATCAGAGGATATGGAGTATTTGCTTCAATATAGATATAATATGGACTTGAGGGGTTACAGAAATTCTTAAATACCACTTTCCTATTACCTGGAACAGATGATATCAAACCAAAATCTTTATTCTTTTCTGTTAAATAATCCAAAAAACCAACATGTTTTTAACTAAGAACTATTTTTATTAACACAAAACAACAAAAATACAACAGGAGAATTGCTTCAATGAATTTAAAAGAGCTAAAGGGGAAAAAGATCAATGACCTCATGGATACGGCTAAAAGCATGAGGATTGATGGTTATTCTTCCATGAGAAAACAGGATTTAATATTTGCTCTGCTTCAGTCAGAAATTGATAAAAATGGACTCATTTATGGAGAGGGGGTTCTGGAAATCCTGCCTGATGGATTTGGTTTTCTCCGTGCCCCTGATTACAACTACCTTCCAGGCCCCGATGATATCTATGTATCTCCATCACAGATAAGAAGGTTTGGATTAAAAACCGGAGACACAATTTCAGGCCAGATTCGCCCGCCAAAGGATTCTGAAAGATATTTTGCTCTTTTAAAGGTTGAAAATATAAATCATGAAAACCCTGATCAGGCAAGGGATAAAATACTCTTTGACAACCTGACCCCGTTATACCCGATGGAAAAAGCAAAATTAGAAACAACGGCTGATAATCTTTGCACCAGGGTTATTGACCTTCTTGCTCCAATCGGCAAAGGACAAAGAGGGCTCATTGTTTCGCCTCCAAGAACAGGCAAAACAATGCTTCTTCAGAACATTGCCAATGCCATAACCAAAAACCAGCCGGAGATATCTATTATCGTTCTTCTTATAGATGAAAGACCTGAAGAAGTAACAGACATGCAACGCTCTGTTAAGGGTGAGGTTATAAGCTCAACTTTTGATGAGCCCGCACAGAGACATGTGCAGGTGGCCGAAATGGTGATTGAAAAAGCAAAAAGGCTTGTTGAGCATGGTAAAGATGTTGTTATTCTTCTTGACAGCATTACACGTCTTGCAAGAGCCTACAACACGGTTGTACCCCCAAGCGGGAAAATTCTATCAGGTGGAGTGGACTCAAATGCTCTACATAAACCAAAAAGGTTTTTCGGGGCAGCAAGAAATATCGAGGAAGGGGGGAGTTTGACAATTATTGCAACAGCCCTTATTGACACAGGCAGCAGGATGGATGAGGTCATATTTGAGGAGTTTAAGGGAACCGGCAACATGGAAATCTATCTTGACAGAAGACTTGCAGACAGAAGAGTATTCCCGGCCATCGACATTAACAGATCAGGAACCAGAAAAGAAGAACTCCTGATGCAGAACGATGTTCTTAACCGTGTATGGCTTCTGCGCAAAGTTCTTCAACCCTTAAATACTGTTGATGCAATGGAATTTCTTATTGAAAAAATGAACGATACAAAGGATAATATTGATTTTCTCAATTCAATGAACCAATAAATTTATTTATGGAGATTTTTCTTATGAAAAAAGACATTCACCCAAAATATGAAAAGACAACTGTTACATGTGCCTGTGGTAACACATTTGAAACACGCTCAACAAAAAAAGAGATCCGGGTTGAGATATGTTCTAATTGTCATGGTTTTTTCACCGGCAAGCAGAAACTTATTGACTCGGCAGGAAGGGTTGAAAAATTTCAGAGAAAATATGCAGCCCGTAAAAACAGCACTGCCCCAAGCAGAAGCTAAGCTGTTTTTTCTTATAAATTCAAACTCCAAACAGAGTGTTAAAAAAAAAACCTTTTTTTAGTCAAGCACTAAAAACTTAAAATTATTTAAAGATTATATAAGCAACAATATCCACTTTTGAGTGGTTTTTGTTCCTGAAAAGGTTGTATACAGTGAACCCCTTGTTTAAAAAACTTGAAAATCTTGAAAAAAGATACAATGAAATTGACAACATGCTCAGCTCTCCTGAGGTATTTCAGGACAGAGAAAGGTACAACAGTCTTACAGGGGAAAGATCAAAACTGGAGTCAGTTGTAGAGTGTTTCAAACAATACAGAAAACTGCTGTACCAAATTGAAGAAAACAGAAAGATTCTTAAGGAAGATGACGAAGAACTTCATGCCCTGGCAATGGAAGAGATAAGTTTAACTAAAAGGGAATTGGCAGAACTTGAAAAAAAACTTCAGATAATGCTGCTTCCTAAAGACCCGCGCGATGATAAAAACGTTATTCTCGAAATCAGGGCTGGCACCGGAGGAGAAGAAGCAGCTCTTTTTGCCTATGATCTTTTTAAAATGTATTCAAAATTTGCAGAACAGAAAAGATGGAAGGTTGAAATACTGAGCCAGCACGAAACAGGGCTTAAAGGGCTTAAAGAAGTGATAGCCCTTATAGAAGGCAAAGGGGCATACAGTCAGCTGAGATATGAAAGCGGAACCCACAGGGTGCAAAGGGTCCCGGAGACTGAAACTCAGGGTAGAATCCATACATCAGCAGTTACAGTTGCTGTGTTGCCGGAAGCAACGGATGTTGATATTGAAATTAATCCTGCTGAGCTCAAAATTGATGTGTTCAGATCTTCAGGCCCCGGGGGGCAGAGCGTAAACACAACAGACTCTGCGGTCCGCATAACGCACATCCCATCAGGTCTTGTTGTGTCCTGCCAGGATGAAAAATCTCAGCATAAAAACAAAGCAAAGGCTCTTAAAGTTCTCAAATCAAGACTCCTTGATATTGCCGTTGAAAAACAACAGCAGGAGATCAGCAAAGAGAGAAAAGGCATGGTCGGCACAGGAGACCGTAGCGGAAGGATACGAACCTATAACTTTCCCCAGGGCAGGGTCTCTGATCACAGAATTAACCTGACGCTCTATAAGATTGAAAATATTATGCTGGGTGATCTTCAGGAAATCATTGATAATCTCATAACGCATTACAGAACAGAATCATTAAAGATGTCAAATATACAATGACAGACAATCTCACTGTTTTTAAACTGCTCGAAAGCACAGAAAAACTTTTTAAAACAAAAAATATTGCATCTCCAAGACTTGATTCAGAACTGCTCCTTGCCCACTGTCTTAATAAAAACAGGCTTGACCTGTATCTCAACCTTTCAAATCCCGTCAGTTCAGAAAAAGTGAATAATTTCATACAACTTGCAAACAGGAGAGCAGAAAGAGAACCTGTTTCCTATATCGTAGGACATAAGGAATTCTGGTCATTAAAACTTGCTGTAAACAGAAATGTTCTTATTCCAAGACCTGAAACAGAGATTCTGGTTGAGAAAACCCTGGCAATTATTAACAGGGAAATGAAGAACTATGCTTTTCTGAAACTGCTTGACATAGGAACAGGCTCTGGGGCGGTCTCAATAGCCCTGTCAAAAGAGGCAGGCAACCTGATGATATTTACTGTTGATAAATCCAAAGAAGCATTGGATATTGCTCTCAAAAATATTAAAACTCACAACTGTAAAGAAAAAATTAAAGCCTTCTGCGGAGACACTGCAAAAGCTCTCAAAAAAACTCCCTTTTTTGATATTGTTGTTTCAAACCCTCCTTATATTGCTTCAGATGAAATTGAAAAACTGGAGCCCGAAATATCAATATACGAGCCAAGAACAGCTCTTGACGGAGGCGAAGATGGTCTTGCTTTTTATCAGGATCTTGCAGAACAGACACCCTTAATACTGAAAAAAAACGGCTGGCTTGTTATGGAGATAGGAGAAAGTCAGGGGGAAGAAGTTAAAAAGATTTTAGCCGCAGACAATGCCTTTGATGTAGTAGAGATTATAAAAGACTATTCTGAAAGAGACAGGGTCATTACTGCAAGGAAAAAGTAAGTCTCTTCTGTATGATCTTTTAAGTTAACCTCAACAATCAGCTGATTAATCTTCCAAATAGAAATCTATTGTTGACACAACCCTTATAATTTTATCTATCTGCCGGTTCTGTTCATAATCAGGGGTTTTATCCCTCCCGAGAATTTGAAAAACACCCTGATTTGCCCATCTTATTGCCCCTACTTTGCTTCCTGAATCCGCTGCAAACTGCTCTGCCCCCTCTCTGGCATTCCTTGTTGCCTCGGCTATCATGGAAGGCTTGTAATCATTGAGCCTGTTAAAAGTGTAAAATGCTCCGCCACTGCCAGGCATCATTTCACTGCTCAACACAACACCTTTGTTAACAAGCTCTCCAATATGCTGTGTTGCTGCTGCAACCGTCTCAACCGAATGAGTTCTGGTCATAAGTGTCTGAGAAACTATGAATCGGCTCTCAATTGGACCTGAACGATACTGCTGGGCCATAAGATCTGCAACATCAAAACGGTTTACCGATATTTCATCCTCTTTTATTCCTTTAGAAACAAGAAATTCTCTTACTATAAGTGCATCTTTTTCAATCTTCTTCTGTGTTTCCTCAAGTTCATTGCCTGTAGCAACAAACCTGATAGGCCAGAATGCAAGATCGGCCTTAACCTCCTGCTCGGCAAGCCCTCTGACTGTAACATAACGCTCGGTTTTCCTGGATTTTACCAGTCCATCTGCTAAAAACAATCCCCCCAGCACAATACCGGCAGCCAATATAACAGCAGAAAATATAAAAGCAGAATTGTTACTCTTCATAAAAACCTCCATGTTATTTTTTTTTCTTCGGTGATAAAAAATATAGTATGGTCATCATAAAACCTGCAAATGTTTTTCTACTCATTTTTTGAAAGGTATTTTTGTTTTATATTAAATAAAGCCCACAATGTCAATCTGTTTAATAAAAAAGGTTTTGTGTGTAAAAACAGCAATATTTCAAATTAATGCAGACAGACAAAACTGCTCAAAAAAACTTCTTGTTATATAACTTCTTGTTGAGTAAAATAAAAAAATTATTCTTTATCAAAAACATTTGAGATCTTTTTTCGGAGGAAGAAAAAAACCATGTTTAAGACCTTTCAGCAAGCCGTTGACTACTGCAAAGAAAAGAAAATCCAGGTTATTGACTTCAAAATGATTGATTTACAGGGAAGATGGAGACATTTGAGCATACCTGTTTCACGTTTTAATCCACAGATTATGGAAGATGGCATTGGTTTTGACGGTTCAAACTATGGATATGCACCGCTTGAAAAAAGCGATATGGTTTTTATCCCTGATCTGACTTCAGCTTTTTATGACCCTTCGGGCGAAATATCAACTCTTAGTATGATCGGGGACGTAAATGTTATAGGAGAGGAGGAGATATATCCTTTTGAACAGTATCCAAGGACTGTTGCCCGAAAAGCAGAAGAATTCATGAAAGCTGAAGGTATTGCAGATGAAATGATTATTGGACCTGAATTTGAGTTTCATATTTTTGACAATGTCAGCTTCAACTGTCAACCCCACAAAACAAGCTTCAGCGTTGACGCACAACAGGCGATATGGAACAGCGGAAACAGCGATAAAAAAAACCAGGCATATAAAATTCCCCTCAAAGGAGGTTATCACATCGCACCGCCTCATGACATTCTCTATGACCTTCGCTCCAGGATGTGTCTGCTTCTTGAGGAAAAAGGAATTCCTGTAAAATATCATCATCATGAGGTTGGAGGTCCTGGGCAGGTTGAAATCGAAGTTGAATTCGGTCCTATGCGGGAGATGGCTGACAAGACTATGCTTGCAAAATATCTGATACAGAATATGGGTTTTAAAGAAGGAAAGACTGTAACTTTTATGCCAAAACCCATGTATGGAGAAGCCGGTAACGGGCTGCACGTTCACATGCAGCTGTTTAAAAACAACCAGCCCATATTTTATGATGAAAAAGGGTATGCTTCTCTTAGTTCAGAGGCTCTTTACTTCATAGGCGGTTTGCTCAAACACACTCCTGCTGTGCTGGCATTTACAAACCCCAGCACCAATTCCTATAAGAGACTCATGCCCGGCTATGAAGCACCTGTGAGCATATGTTTTGCATCATCAAACAGAAGTGCTGTTGTAAGAATCCCTGCTTATGCCAGAAGTCCCGGACAAAAAAGATTTGAATTCCGATCCCCTGATGCTACATGCAACCCGTATCTTGCCTATTCTGCAATTTTGATGGCTGGAATTGACGGAATCAAAAACAGAATTGATCCTGTAGCCGCAGGATACGGACCATATGACGTAAACCTCTATAATCTTTCAAAGAAAGAACAGAGGAAAATAAAAGGTCTGCCCAGACACCTTGACGAAGCCCTGGATGCCCTTGAGGCTGATACTGGTTTTCTAACAACAGGAGATGTCTTTCCAAAAAAACTTATTGAAATATGGGTTGAAAAAAAGAGAAAAGAAACAAGACGGGTTAACGAAATGCCTCATCCTGTGGAATATGAACTGTATTACGATATGTAGGCTCTGATAATTGAATTCAGTAAAATTGATGGACACGTAAAAATCTGAAAAACCCCTGATTGTCATTTCGAACCCTGCGACAGCAGGGTGAGAAATCTCGTTGTTTCAATATGTTACGAGATCTCTCTCTTCGTTCGAGATAACAGATGTGGACTTTTTAAATTAGTACTTATCTCGGTTTTAAAAGTTCTTCTTCTATAACGTCGGGATTTTCTGTATTGTATTGAACAAGCCTTTTGAGGTGGTAAAAACTCTCCTCAGACATTTTGTCAAAAAAGATACCGGCTTCAGCACTGTTTTTTCTTACAACCCTTCCATCGATATCTATCTTTATTTTCTCACTCAGCGTAAAAACAACTCTGCAATTTGTATTTTCTATCAAGTCGGGACATAAACGACAGGACATTCCATTAAGACTTATATTTTTGGTTTGAACGGGTATTTCCTGCTCTCCTACAAAAATTGAACACTGAAATTCCAGAGGTACACGTGTCCGCCGTCTTTTTTCTAAATTCATTGCTGACATCCTTTTAAACTTATTTATTATTGATGACCCCGTAAAAAGCTGCCATGTGCCGCGCACAACAACAAATGGGTAACGAAACTGATCATAAACTGTTTACAACTCATGCAACAGGTAGAGTTCTTTGAAAGTCTTCTGCTGTCATCTCGAACAAAACAACAGGTCTAACAACACACTGAATTTCTCTCGTTATTTGAAATGACAATAGTTGTTTTATTTAAACTTTTTACGGATACTTTATTATTCATTATAGTTGATAACATGAAAATAACAAACTTTTTTTTCAGTTAAAAAATATATTGATAAGCGCTAAAGTTTTTTTTCAATAATGTCGATATTGTTAGTGTAATAAAACCAATATCAATTCTGGGAGAAATTATCATGAAGGTCAGCTTGGAATCTTTACCTGTAAAGGAGCTTAGACAGGAAAGAGAACACCAAAAACAAAATGTTGCAAAAAAAGGTATCAATTCTAATGAGGACATAGTTACAATCTCAAGCAGCAAAAACGAGATGGTGGCTGAAGAGAACAGAACTGCATCAAACTCCGGCATTTCAGAACTGAACAGAATTGAGCAGGATATTCTCCTGCTGCAAAGAAAAATTCTCTCTGATGCAAACACAGCCGCTGGTTCTCATCAACTGAACATTGATACTCAGCTTTTTGTAGCCCTTTCTTAAAAAATGTTTTTTACAAGGTTAAAATCCGTAAAACTCCTTGTACCAGTCAATGAATCTCTTTATTCCCTCCTTAACCGGAGTGTCAGGTCTATAATCAATTTCTGAGATTAAATCTGACACATCAGCCCAGGTTGCTTTAACATCACCCTGCTGAATATCGAGAAAATTCTTTTTAGCATTAATTCCAAGTTCCTTCTCTATTGCATCTATAAAATCAAGGAGAGATACAGGGCTGTTGTTGCCAATATTATAGACTCTGTATGGGGCTGTGCTTGAAGAGGGCTCAGGGGTGTTGGGGCTCCAGTCCGTGTCAGGATTAGGGTTTTTTTTGCCAATCCTTTCCAAAGCCTCTGTAATGTCATCTATATATGTAAAATCCCTGCTCATTTTTCCGTGGTTATAAACATCTATCGGTTTTCCTTCGAGTATTGATTTTGTAAAAATAAAAAGAGCCATGTCAGGTCTTCCCCATGGACCATAAACAGTAAAAAACCTTAAGCCTGTTGCAGGAATTTTGTAAAGATAACTGTATGAGTGAGCCATAAGTTCATTGCTTTTTTTTGTGACAGCATAAAGACTCACAGGATGGTCAACATTGTGCCTGGTTGAAAAAGGCATTGTTTCATTAAGACCGTAAACACTTGAACTGCTTGCATAAACAAGATGTGCCGGCATTTTTTTTCTGCAAGCCTCAAGTATATTCATAAACCCTGAAATATTGCTCTCAATATATGCAAATGGGTTTGTAAGAGAATACCTTACACCTGCCTGGGCTGCCAGGTGAAAAATTGTGTCAAATCCGCCCTCCAGGAAAAGCTCAAAAACACCGTCCCTGTCCTCAAGATTGAGTTTGATAAAACTGTAATTAGGATATTTTCTGCTTTTAACTATTTCCCCATACTCTATCCTTTCAGGCTCTATTCCTGTCTCAATCAGTCTTCCGTGCTTAAGACGAATGTCATAGTAATCATTTATATTGTCCAGGCCCGTCACTTCAAATCCCTGTTTTAAAAGTTTCAGAGCAAGGTGAAAACCTATAAATCCTGCTGTTCCTGTAACAAGTATCCTGTTCACTTTTCTCCTTTCCCTATATCTTCAGGAATAAATATAACTTCCCTTTCAAGTTCCACCTCAAACATTTCACAAACCCGCTTCCTGCCTGTTTCAATAAGTTCTTTAATATCGCTGCTCTTTGCACCGCCTCTGTTTATTATCCAGTTTGCATGCCCCTCATACACTGTAGCCCCGCCGACATTCATCCCCTTCATCCCTGTCTGTTCAAGATACCACCCTGCGGAATGGGGTTGATTTTTCGGGTTTTTAAAGACAGATCCGAATGTTCTGCCTGTTTTTGGCTGATTTTCGCTCCGCTTTTTTTTTAGCCCTGCTATCTCATTAATTGCTTTTTCTCTGTCATCTGCCTGACCTTGAGGCAAATTAAATGTCGCCTTTAAAACAACCTTATCATTTGATGACAAAACACTGTTCCTGTAATCCATGCAAAGCTCTCTGTTTGAATACTCTTTTATCCTTCCGGTTTTCATTTCAAGAATTGTTGCACAGACAATATCTTTTTCTATTTCATATTCACGGCTGATACCTGCATTCATCCTTACAGCACCCCCGACAGTGCCTGGAATCACCGCCATATATGCACAGCCTCTATATCCCCTCTCTGCAATCTCTCTCCCAAGTGCTGAGAGTTGAGCACCTGCGCCCGCAGTGACCTGTCCTTCCTCTGTATCAAAACAGAGAGTCTTAAAATCCCCTTCCAGTTTTATTACAATCCCTTTAAACCCATCATCACTGAAAAGAATGTTTGAACCACTGCCAAGAATAAAAAGTGGAAGTTTTTCTTCTTCCGCATATCTTATTATATACTGAAGTTCCTCAACTGTTGAAACAGAAGCAAGATATGAGCAAACCCCTCCTGTGCCGATTGTTGTAAAACAGCTCATCTGAATATTTTCTCTTAGAATTTCTCCGGGTTCTGTTTTCATTTTGAACTTTTTTTATTCTTTTGTTTTTTTAACAGATATATTAAAATATTTTTATTGTTTTATAAAGGAAAAAAACAATTGGTCTCGTGGTCATGGTGGTAATCCTTATCGCTAACATCAACAAAAAAGAATGGTATGAACCCGAAAGTAAGCATTGTAATTCCAACATATAACAGAGAAAAAATAATCTGCAAGGCAATAGATTCGGCTCTGTCACAGACCTGTAAGAACCTTGAAATAATAATTATTGATGACGGTTCAACAGACAATACAAAGGCTGTTTTGGAAAAATACGGAAGCAGGCTGAACTACTTTTATCAGGATAACAAGGGTATATCAGGTGCAAGGAATACGGGGATAAACAGAAGCAGCGGAGACTATATTGCTTTCCTTGATTCTGATGACTACTGGCTTCCGGATAAACTTGAAAAGCAGATAGCACTTTTTCTTAAATATCCTGAATTCGGGATGGTTGCCTGTCAGTGCGCCTCCATCGGGGCTGACGGACAGTTCAGACAGAAGAACAGACCCGGCAAATCAGGCAGTGTTCTTCTTGATCTCTTTAAAAAGAACTTTATACGCACATCATCTGCTGTCATAAAAAGTGAGTGCTTTTTGAAATCAGGGCTTTTTGACGAAAATTTAAAAGAATGTGAAGAGTATGACCTGTGGCTGCGCATTGCAGCACATTATCAGGTCGGTTTTATAAATGAGCCTCTTGCAGTATATACAGACAACCCAAAAGGGGCAAGCACAGACAGCCTTAGGGGAAGACTCTATAGACTCCAGGTTCTTGAAAAGGAATATCTCAAAGAGATCATCCCTGAAAAAATATACAAGAAAAGAATCGCAGATACCTGTCACTACATAGGAAGACATTGGGCAAAAAGAGGCGGCAGAGCAGAGAGTCTCTCTTTCCTTAAAAAAGCCCAGGAGTTAAACCCCCTTTATATCAAAAACATCTTCTATCTTATACTTGTCAGTTTTGGATTTATATCCCCCCGCAGATAAAAATATCTAAATTGTATAATTTTTTAAAATTTCTACTTGACATACTCAGATTCAGGCTGTAAAATGAAAATGAATTCATATTCAGAAATTTCAAAGCTATGGACGAGTCAAAAAAAACAAAGATAATTGAAGCAGCCATACGGGTTTTCGGGGAAAAAGGATACCAGTATGCAACTATATCTGAAATTGCCAGTCAAGCAGATATATCTACAGGTTTGCTCTACTCTTATTTTAAAAACAAGCTCGATGTACTGCTCTCTATTATTTTGATGTTTTTAAAACAGATCAACATATTTAACAATGAAAAGCTTAAACTGTCTGAAACCCCTCTTGAAAAAATTTATATAATATTAAATAATTTTGAAAATTTACTCATAAAAGATAATAATGCTCTATATATGGTAAAAGTACTCAATGAAGCTCTTCCTCACCTTGTTATGATAAAAGAGAAGAGTCTGCAGGAAAAAAGAATAGAAATAATGACTGAAAATAAAAAGCTTATTGATACTATAGATAAAATAATTTCAGAAGGACAGAACCTGGGTGTTTTTGAAAATTCACTTAACCCTTCTGTTATGAGGCAGGTGCTTTGCGGGGCAATAGAAAGGGTTATATACGGACTCTTTTTTACTACATGCAGCGGGCAGGATATAGGATACAATCAAGATGATGCTCATAAATCTATTGTAAAACTTATTGAAAAATTTATAACCGTTTAGTATCAGGATTTCATCCTGTTCTCTCTGATTATTAATACATATAAGGGCTTAATTGCCCTTATAAAAGGGATAATAATTGAACATGAATTCAAATTCAAACAAGGTATTTTCTTTTAAATACAATGGTACAAGAAGGAGTAACAGAAATTGGCAGTATTATTATATAGATAATTTTGGAGACAATAGTTTTAATTTACCTGAAAAACCAAGTGATAAGAGTCTATAGTTGACGGACCTGTAAAAAGACCCCGCTGTCATCTCGAACGAAGTGAGAGATCTAGTAAAATGCTGAAACAAGGAGATTTCTCCCTGCGGTCCAAATGACAATATGGTTGTTTTTAGTCTTTTTTCTGGCTTGTCATAGTTAACACTGGAGGGTTTTTGATAAGCAAAAAATGTACTGCAAGAAATTTGTTTGCAGAAAATACAGGCAGAAGACCTTCTGTCGGAATTTTTCACCCAGAGGTGTCCAAAAAAATAACAACAATAAGGAGGATAAAATGATGGAATCAGAAAAAATATCTATCAAAGAACTTAAAGACATTCCAGAAACACTGCTCTACCCGCTCAAGTCTCGCTATGTTGAGACAAAAAAGAAGAACGGTGTTATAAATGATCCTAAGTCTGTTGAGATTCTTGATGCACTTGACTATGACCCGTCCCGCTCAAACCTTTACCCTATTTCCCAGATAGGTGCATGTCTTCGCACCATAATTTTTGATGAGCAGATCACAATGTTTATTAACTCGTTCCCTGATGCTGTTGTTGTAAATATTGGGTGCGGTCTTGATACTCGTTTTCCAAGGGTAGACAACGGCAGGGTTCAGTGGTATGACCTTGATCTGCCAGAGGCAATAAGTGTGCGCAGGTATTTTTTTCAGGAGTCAGACCGTCTACGGTTTATTTCAAAATCAGCTCTTGACCCTTCCTGGGTTGATGATATTCCAAAGGGTATTCCGACACTCTTTGTAATTGAAGGGCTCTCATTTTACTTAACCGAAGAGGAAAACAGACAAATGCTCAAGATTATTCAGGAGAGTTTCCCCAACTCAGAATGCCTGGTTGAAATAATGGCAGCCTGGTATGTGAAGATGATGATGAAAATAATGAAAAAGAAAAAATATGATGATACCCTTGACAACAAAGCAGGGGCGCTGCTTAAATGGGGCGTTAACAGGGGCAGGGAGCTTGAATCATGGTCAGACAGAATAAGATTTGTTGAAGAGTGGTTTGTTATCAGAAAAAAACTGTCGGCTTTTCCATTTCACCTGCGCATGATGTTTCTCCTGATTCCGTTTCTAACAAAAGCAAACAAGATTGTACACCTGAAATTTTCAGATGCATAGCTTTTAGAATTTTTAAAATGATCATTTTTGAGGTCATAGCTGTCTGAACCTTAAAAATCAGGGTTTTAGTAAACTGTCAATTTAAACAATAATAAAGGAGGACAATACTATGAATGCACAACTCAGAGAAGAACTAAGAGAGTCAATTCTTTCAAAAATTGCCAAAAAGCAGGACCCGCTTGAAGGGTTTTATTGTGATGACGCAACCAGAGAGGCAATTCTTGCAGTGCTTGTGGCTGGAAGACATCTGCTCTTAGAAGGGCCTCCTGGAATCGGCAAAACAACTGTTGCAAGGATTATAGCATCTCTTCTTCCTTCCATGGATACAGTGGCAGACTGCAGGTATAACTGCATGCCTGAGAACCCTGAATGTCCTGACTGTAAAAACAGAAAATCTGTTAAAAAAGTTAAAGTGGAAGGCATTAAAAGGTTTATAAGGGTTCAGGGCTCTCCTGAGATGATGCCCGAAGACCTTATGGGTGATATTGATCCTGTTCTTGCAATGAAGCTGGGGCTGCAGGATTTAAGGGCATTTACCCCGGGAAAAATACAGAAAGCACACCGCAAAATACTCTTCATAGATGAGATAAACAGGGTTCCGCAGAGAACACAGAACACTCTTGTTCAGGTGCTTGAAGAGGGGATAACCACAATTGCAGGTTTTGACCTGAACGCCACTGTTGACACGCTTGTTGTTGCAACCGAAAACCCTGAGGAGTTTGCAGGAGTTGAAAGGGTAAGTGAAACACTTGCAGACCGTTTTGAACAGATAAGAATAGACTATCCCTGTTTTGAGGATGAGGTGGAGATACTGAAAAAATACGGCAAGACAATAAAAGGCGTTGAGGCTTCTGAGGAGATAATAAACAGTTGTGTCGCCATATCCAACTCAGCCCGGGACATGGGTGATGATATTGAGAGAAAACCAAGCGTTCGGTCAAGTCTTTCTATTTATGAGCAGGCTCAATCCCTTGCCCGATTGAAAAACGATAAAAAGGTGAACATGACCCATGTTGAAAACGCTGCCAGAAGGGTTTTAAAGGGAAGACTTGTTGTGAGCAGTGAAAGCAGATTCTACGAACAGCAGGATCTGCTTATAGAGAAAACAATCGAGAACTCAAAAAAGAGATAGACTGTTGTTTAGTCATTTTATTTAATTGGTTTAAACAGTATATAACTTTGTTCAGGAGAAGAAATGGATGCAAGAATTCAGGAAGATTCTTTAGATATCATAATATCCCATATTATAAACAGAACAAGAAAACATCCGGATATTGCTCGAGGCACAGGTAGCCGTGCATCATTAGCGGTAAAGGATATTGTGCTTGCATATCAAAAAATGTATGGGCATCTTGACAGTTGTTCCATTCAGAAAGCCGCCCTGATTTCTATTCCGCATCGTATTCTAACAGAACCCACATCAAAAAAAACAGCAAAAGATATAATTACCGAGATCACAAACGAAATATTATTTGATATATTATCGTTTGATAAACTTAAACCCTCACAAAAAAAGAAGTTTTCTTCAAATGCTGAGAGTGCTGATATCCAAGATAAAACACTGTCTCAAAGCGGGCAGTCAAAACTGCAAAAAGAGGAAGATAAACAGAAATTTATTGAAGAGTTAAACCATTTCCAAAGCTCTCAGTCCAGCAGGCAGGTTCATTTGAAAAATCTTCACACCCATTACATAAATGAAGCACGAAATGGTAAAAAAGTTGATCCTGAAAAACTTGAATACAGATTTTTAGAGAAAAAGTTAAGGGATTTGGAAAATGAAGGCGTGGTAAAAATCATTGCTGACGGGAAAGGTTACCGCCTGGAACCAAAGGCATTAGCCCTTCTTTTAGATGATTTCAGGGTAAAGACGGAAAGCAGAAATTATTCCGCTAACAAAGAACAGAACATTCAAAAGATAAATGTGAGAAGCTACCGAGTTGGAGATACCTACAGATCGGTCTCAATACGTCACACTTTGAAAAGATTGTTGAGAAAAGGTAAATCCTTAATAGATGTGAGCAGAGAAGACTTAAGGGTATTTGGCAAAGAACCTCGTTGCAAAAGAGATATTGTTTTATGCATCGATGTAAGCGATTCAATGAGACAGCAGGGCAAGCTTCTCTATGCAAAGATTGCTGCTCTTGGGTTGGCACAGGCTGCTATGGCAATGGGGGAGAGGATAGGTATAGTCTCTTTCAGCAACTATGGTAAAATTGCTCTACAGCTAACAGATAAAGAATCAGATATAGCTGAAACACTTATTAATATGAACGCTCATCAACATACAAACCTTGGGGATGGCATATTAAAGGCTAAAAAAATCCTTCTCAAAAAAGATCCATGTAATCAGAAAGAAATTATTATCATTAGTGACGGACTTCCTAATTTGACAGATAAAGGCATATCAAGAGATAATCTCTTTTCTGTTGATTACGGTGAAATGGATGATTTCAGGCATAGCATCGGCGCGACCCCCTGTCCCCCAAATGACACTGTCAGCAATAGGACCGCAATAAGAAGCACGAAAAATATGTTCCAAGAAGTTTTGGTAAAAAAACATGTTTTAAAAGAAACATTTAAAGCATGTAAACAGGGAATCAAGATATCATTCCTGTACATTGGTAAACAAGATAACAATGAGGATAAAATGGCAAAAGATATTTGCCGTCTCGGGAACGGCAAATATTATAATATCAAGAAAATAGCAAATTTACCCCTAAAAGCAATGGGGTTAATTCATAATTAGACCAAAATGTCTGTCTAACGTTGTCACCTGAGCGGTTTAATGCTCTTAACAGAAAGATAAATTGCGGACTAATTTATTAGCAGGCTGAAGGGAAACCATTTTAAAAGTCATTTAATTAGTGCATGTCCTCGATTATTTGTGACGCCCTGAATTTGTAAATAACATTTTGTGTGTTAAGGGTTGACAAAAAGGTATTGGTTGTGATATCGTATTACATAAATATATCGATAGGGATCATGTAATGCAAAAAGTAACAGTATCACCAAAATATCAGGTTGTTATACCTAAAGCAATCAGGAAGTCATTAAAGATTTATCATGGTCAAAAAATGCAGGTTGTTGAACATGCCGACCGTATTGAGCTTATACCGGAGCGCAATATCAAAGAACTGCGAGGGTTTGTAAAAGGCATCGATACTGAATTTAAACGAGAGGAAGACAGGTTGTGAATATCGTAGATTCATCAGGCTGGCTTGCTTACTTTGCAGATGAACCCAATGCCAAATATTTTCTGCCACCCCTCAAAGAGCATGAAATACTTCAATTCAATGCAGTTATATGGGCACAGGATCCTGATTTTAAGAACATGAGCAATGTAAGGTATTTCACGAAACAGAAGTAAAAGCGCCCCCGATTTATATGTCTATCCCCCTGCTGTCAAAAATTGCAGCATTCAAAATATTCACAAAAGCTTTTGTGAAATTTATGAAAACTGCTTTGCTTCAACTTCCCATATTTCTTCTTAACAACATCATTTGATACAACAAAAGTCTTTCGGAGCATCATCTTAGATTTTACAGGCAGGCAACCCGTTTCAAAATCATCTTTATCAATGATCATTTCGTCAGGAAAAAGGTTTTCTATTTTACTACTGATTGGTATAGCGGCGAAATCATTATAAGGCAGATTCTTCCTTAATACCATTACAGGTCTATTCTTTAATGAATTGAAATCACTGAAATAAAATTCACACAAAACCACAGCTCCATTCTCTATTTCCATACTGCATCCTCTCCATTGTCTTTCCACTCATGAATAAGATTAGCTGAGTGATTTGAAAATGCTACTGTGTCTGATTTATAATCAGAAACAACGGTTTTTCTGGAAAAAGGCAGAACAAGTATTTCCACTTCCTGATTCAACAGTTCCTCAGGTATTAAGATAGTATGACTTTGCTTTGTTGGCTTTATTATCTCTCTATACATAAAAAACTCCTTTTTTGTAATTAACACCTCATATTTTAATTATATATAAACGGCTTTTATTAAACAAGAAGGTTTTTTTAGGCGATTATTTAAAGGTTGCGGAATATTAATCAACCAGTTGGTCTTGTTCCCCCTGTTCTTTACATCGACGCAGGATCCTGATTTTAAGAACATGAGCAATGCATAAAGTATTTCACGAAAAAATAAACATTTCACAACGCGGTAAAAGTCAGGATTGCCATAGAACAGTAAAGCAATAAAGGTGAAAAGGATGTCCCTTGTTTTGCACACTACTCTTTAAAATACTGCAAAAGAGCTTTGAAAACAGCCTCCACAAGATTCTCCTTTTCAGTCTGTCTTTCAGGAAAAGAGATAACGATTGCAGGCATAGGGGTCTGAACAATATAATATGCTCCGGATTCTTCTGTTTCACAAAGATAACCTTTAAACACAGGTTGATCTGCAATCTGTGTGCATATTGTTTTTGCAAGTGTTTCACCAGCCTGGCTCCTGTAGTAATGCCCGACTGATATTTTCCTTCCCTCCGGTTTAAACGCAATATAGAGGTCTGCACTTTCTGATGTTGCCCTCATCACCCTTGCCCGGACACCCGGATTTGGCAGGTTCTGCCATGTAACAACAGCACTGCCGCCTGCATATTCAATCATCCGGGCAACCTGTTTTATAACAGGAAGGCTTTTAAGGTTTGCATCATCAGGGTCAAGAACTATTCTTTTATCAAAAAGCACTCCTTCTTCCACCCTGTTTAGTGTTATCGTATCTAAATCCATTTTTTTCTCATCAACAACTGGCGTAATCCTTTCCGGAACGTAGCCTTTCTTCCTAACCTCATAAACATATTCAGCTATATCTTCTTCATAGTGAAAAAGATACCCCAAAGAATCAGAGACTGTGATCTCTTTTTCATCCCTGAAAAGGGTTGCGCCCCCAACCGGATTATCAAGATCGTCTTTTATAAGCAGATTTACAAACAGTCCTTCTGCCTGCGAAAATTCCAAAACAGCGGAGACGGACAGATCTTTTACTTCCGCAAGGACTGTTATTTTTCCATCAGCAGGAGGTTTATCTGATACAAACAGGGCTCTTGCCTTCCCGTTATGCGTATAAACCAAAGGGCTCAAAAACGAGCCTTCTTTTGAAGCTACGCTGACTGCTGTTCCATCAATAACATGCCCGTTTAATTCATCAAGTACCTCAATATCAACTGGAACTGTCACGTAACCATCCAGAGGCAGAACAGAAAAGGGTGTTGTGATTGAAATTGATTCAGGATGCCTTGAAACAGCAAAATCAGCACACACTGTTTTTGAACTGTTGCCAGCAGTGTTGCGGGCAAAAACACAAAATTTATGCAAACCGTTTTCAAGCTCTCTTTTAAATGTTAAATCAATTATTCCATGCTCTTCATTCAGTGAAAAATCCCTCACAGGTTCACCGTTAAGCATTACTCTTATGGTTGATCTGTCAATGGAGGTTGTTGCTGCGCCAGGGCAGATACTGGCTTTAAACTCCGTAACAGTCGATGTCAGTGTTACATCGGATGGAAGCATGCCCGCGATTTCAGGAACCCCTGCTTTGTAGTAGTTTAAAAGCCCCATGAAATATCCCTGTGCCTCCATTGCAAGGGTTCTCTGAAAGGAGAGCATCTTTTCATTCTCCTTGTTTGTCATAAAAGATGCTTCCCCAAGCACTGCAGGGGCATCAGTATTGCGCAGTACATGAAAATTGGCAGGATGCAAAGCAGACCGTTCAGGCTTAAGATAGCCTTCAAGAGCAGAGCATAAAAAGCGGGCTATATCTTTTGACTGGTTTTCGTCAGACATTTTGTAAAACATCAGCAGATCGTTCCTGTCTCTGTTGTTTGCATCTGCATTGTGATGGATACTTATAAAAATATCTGCATCGAGGTTGTTGCTGATATCTGATCTTGCCTGCAAATCTTCCCGCAGTTCAAAAGGCTCTTGCTTAAAGAGAGATGAATCGGTTGTTCTTGTCAGAACCGGGTTTGCTCCTGCCTCTTTGAGCATCCCCCACAGATGCAGCGCAACACCGAGATTCACCTCCGACTCTGTTACCCCAAGAACCCCCACAGCGCCTCTTTCAGGTATGCCGTGCCCGGGGTCAATCACTATTGTTCTGCCATGAAGGGGAGATGTGTCAAGACGGCTGATGTCCGCTGTTAAAACAGGAGGAGGGATAGGCACATGATACCTGACACAACCGGCAACCAGCGCAACAATTCCTAATGCAGCAATAAGATACTTACTTTTCATAACATCCTTAAACCCTTCGTGGTCGTGATTGTAATCGACTACTTAATGTTGGGTTTCGTTCCTGCTCAACCCCAACCTATCAGAACTCACCACTTTCCCGGAGCGCTGCAACTATAAGCAGAACCAGAAAATTGGCTAAACTTTTAAACTAATAGTATGAGATTACAAGATATTTTCATATAATAGCTGTTTCAGCCTCTATTTACAAGGTTAAAATGACATATTTTTGTGATGACCTGAGTTTGCCAAAAGCGTTCAAGTTCCATAAATTTATAGATGGTTTTATGGGTTTTTGACAATCGACTCAGGGAACAAGAAAGCTTCGATGGTTTGCCGTCGGGTTGCGGTAAACAATGATTGCTTCGCTGATTTCACTCATATTTGGGAAAACTAGGGACGGAAAACTAGGGACAGCGACCGTTTATTGTTGACTTACAGATAAGAATCTGGTCAGTCTGCTTATCCTGCAAACCCAAATCTTGGAAAATAATTAGGGAGCACTGATTTCTATTGAGAAAGCGTAATAATAGCTGGTTAATATCCGTGGTCAAGCGCCGGGTGGCACTTGGGGAAGAGGGATACAGACCCGCAGGAGGGGGGGGCATTTATAAAGAGGCTCGAGAAAAGGTTTTCATGAAGCATAAAGCGGCAACAGGCGGGCAGACCTTCAAAGAAGCGGTTTTAATTAGTGGATGTACCTGACTTATTGGTATTACAATTTGAAAAATGATGAGGTTAAAATTCTTATTAGCTTAAGATTGGAGCAGGCTGAGACTGCGCTTAACGATACAAAAAATGATGCAGTACTGGGAGTGATTTCATTTAAAAGACTATGGAAAAATATCTATTGCTCAAGTTGGGAGACAATTTAGCCGAAGGAGTTGAAAAAATAGAAGAATTATAAGGGTTGTTCGGCATGTCAAGAATGAAGACCTGACAACGCCGCTTACCAAAAAGCCAATTTGGAAACCTGTCCATAAATCCTTCTCTTAGTCTGCCCTTTATACAAGGTCAGAATGATTTATTTCCAGCCATTGCAGTACCTCCTGTTTTAACTCAATTACAAAATTAATCAATTCATCAGCGTCAGCATCTGTAGCTCCGCCGATATAATCATACTCCACAATATTTCTTTTAGACCTGCAAGCATTCAAATAATCCGAATCATCCTGCTTTTCCTTTCCTAATATTACTGGGAGCGCTTGAAGCGTTCGATAATGAGCAAGCGATCTTTCCGGTTTATAACCTTCAGAATACATAAGGATGGTGCAGAGTTTCAGGGCAGCATTATAAGCAATACCAAACCGCCAGTCGGCTGATACACTTCTTTGTTGCGCATCTTTAATGTCTCGGTTAACAATTTCAAGTAGCTGTTTTATCTCCTGTTCGCTGGTCTTATGAAACCTGACCCAGCCATTACTGTCCCAATCTTTCAAAGTCATCTTCAATTCCTTTTATCATTATTTTCGGGGCATCCATAATGTTTTTAATAAAGTGCTCTTTCCCTCTCTTCCTTTCAACGAACTCTTCTAATGTAATGATATGCGGATTAATCTCTCTGCCAATTGTTTCCATTGCCTCTTTTAATATCTTGATCAAAGCTCTTAAACCGATATTGCCTATTATGAAGAGATCAATATCACTCTGATCATTGTCCGTTCCTGATGCCATAGAGCCGAAGATAAAAGCATATTTCACATTCTGTATATCCAGTGTCTGTCTTAAAATATCAGCAAGTCCGGATGTTTTCAGAACAAGGGTGTGCAGTGTATCATATAGAGGATGCTCTCTGTTGGCAATGTAATATGTTCTGTTGCCATTTATCCTTTTTTTGATTAAACCGATTTTTTCTAATTTAATGGCTTCCTGTCTGACAGTTCCTATTGCAAGCCCTGCTTTTCTTTGAATATCTCTAAGATGATACTCTTTTGATTCAACTCCAAAGAGAATGCGAAAAAATTCCTCCCTGACTTTTGAAGACAGGATTTCTGCAAGAATACTCATAGGAACTCCTTTTGTATGCTTTTACCATACATTTGTACGGTAAAAGTATACAAAAAATACAAATAAGATGGTTTTGCTTTGATAAGAAATTGCGTTGGAATATTGAAAGTATGCACTAATTGCCCTTGTATGTCAAGTATAGTTGTAGTCATAGAATATCCGGGAGGGATGGGAAGTTGTTGAATAAGTTGAATTGTTAGGAACTTAGCAGTTATTTTTTACATTTACTGGCAAAAAATATTTCATTGTCCAGAAATAGCCTTGAAAACAGAAGTCAGGGGTCAGAATAAAAAGTGAAAAGCTGCAAGTTACAAGATACCCCAGTGAAATTCGCTTCGCTCATACTTCGTATATTTCACCCCGGTTAAATAAAACCTAAAAACTGATTTAACAGGGCAGGCAGCGCAAGCAAGGAAAACCAATTACGACTTCGATAACGACCGCGACCACGAAAAGGTTTTGCTGATAGCTGACACCTGATATCTGACAGCTGCTTCTTGCTACGAACTGACCCGGACATTGTTTTGCTTACGGCTTGTCCGGGTTAGGAATGATTATCTGAAACAGACCAAAACGGAGCGTTTATGCCAAGACGAAAAGGATACAATAGGGGTGCTCAGAAAAGAAGTCATTGCAGGCAGACCAGCAGGAGGGGAGTCATTTATAAAGAGGCTCGAGAAAAGGTTTTCATGAAGCATAAAGCGGCAAAAGCCGGGCAGACCTTCAAAGAAGCGGTTTTAATTAGCGGCTTTCCCTGATTTATTTCTCTAAACCCCTCGCCCCATATCTTGCGACTACATTCTTATTGACATACAATCGCCTTCAGGCTATACTTTCTTCATCACAAAGCAAATTCCTATCAATCTGATTATATAAGGATTTATTATGCAAACAACAATCACCCTCAATGCTGATACCTTCCAAAAGGCCAAACAACACTTGCACGATACTCACTTTAACACTGTGGAGGATTTTATGGCATCTTTAATTGAAGAAAAGCTTCAAGAGATGTCACAATGCAAGAATGATCCGATTTTTCGCTTACGTGGCAAGTTGAAGGGAAAGGTGGGCGGCACAGCGTTGTTTATGAAAGACAAACAGGCAGAGATTGATAAGGAAGAGCGTATATGAAGATGTATGTTGTGGATGCGTGTGCGTTAATAGCCTATTTATTTGACGAAGAGGGAGCATCCCTTTTTCAAAACTTTCTTGTGAATGCACGGAACGACGACATTAACATGCTCATGCATGTTGCTAATCTGGGAGAGGTCTATTATGACATCGTGAAACGAAATGACATTGCCATAGCCCAGGAGACGTATGAGGATATCAAGCAATTGCCCATTCGGTTTGAAGATCGGATTAGTGATCAAATGGTGTATAAGATTGGCGAGGTGAAAACGACATTTCGCATATCATATGCCGATGCGTTTGCTGTTGCTCAAGCTATTCTGTCAAGTGCTGAACTTATTACGACGGATCATAAAGAGTTTGAACCTCTTGAGAAGGCAGGCATTGTCAAAATCAAGTGGCTACGGTAAAAGTTTGTTGGGTTGAGGGCAGCGAAACAAAAAAAACCGATCACGACCACGATCTTTGTGCCTCTGTTTCTTTTTATGCCTTTGCTTAACAGCTATATTGCTGTTTTTGCTTCCACCACACAGTCCATCCTCTCCCCCTTCTTTATCAGTCTCACCTCTGAGAAACCTGCTTTAAGCAGCATCCCTTCTATTTCAGAAAATGTATAGGTATCTCCGCCTTTGGTATGAACCAGCATATTGATGGCAAACAGAGCGCCGGCAAGCGGCTCTGTTCTGCTCTCCTCCATCACATGATCTCTTATCAATAAAATACCCGGTCTTTCAAGACACCTCTCTATTTTCTTGAAAAGCGCAATGTTCTCCTCCTGGCTGTTCTGATGAATTATTGCAGAAAGCAGGGCAACATCGCACCCTGTGGGAAGTTCATCAGTGTAGAAATCTCCTGCAGCAAACCCAACCCTGTCTGCAACACCTGATTTTTCAATTGCCTCTTTTGAAAGGGGGATGACGGATTCAAGATCAAATATTACTGCTTTCAACTCAGGGTTCTTTTCAAGAAATGCAATAGTATATGTTCCTGAAGCACCCCCTATGTCAAGAAGTCGTTTGCACCTGCTCATGTCAAAGAGATCTGCAATATCCTTTGACATCTGCCTCCCCACAACATGCATTGCTCCTATAAAAGCCTTTGTTGTATTAAAATCAGGAGATCCAAGAACAGATTTCAAATTGGGGTTTGTGCCTGCTTTAACAATTGATGTTAATTCTGACCAGTTAGACCACATATTGTTTGCATGAAGAACCATTGGCAGCACGGTTTCAGGATGACTTGAGGAAAGCAATCCACCGTTTTCTGTTGTAGAGTATTTTCCGTCGTTCTTTTCTAAAAACCCAAAACCCACAAGACAGTCAAGAATACGCTCAGTAGCCCGTCTGTCTGTCTTAAGCTTTTCAGAGAGGTTTGAAGCAGAAACAGACTCATTCTGTATCAGAGTAAAAACATCCAGTTCCGCAGCGGTCATGACTATCCTTGACTTCATAAACCCCATAAGTTTATCAAGGATTTCTATACCAAAGTTCATTATCTTACTCCAATGCCTATTTTTTATACCACTTGCCCTGAGCATCCTGAAGCCATTCACCTTTTTCAGCAGATTCGGCAATTTGAAGCGCTCTTCTCTGCCCCACAATATCAGTGCCCACACCCTCCCTTTTTGCTATTGCCTCATAGACCCTTCTTCTGTCCTCGTTTTCAGCAGATACTACATCTTCCCCCTCTTTTCTTTCACCAGTAAACTCAAGATAGCCTTTGTTGTTTTCCCCGACAATTCCTTTCACCTTCAGCTCCTTTATTGCAGGAAGCCTTTCAATCATCCGCGTCTTAATATCCTGAGCAAAGGCAGAACCTGACAATAACAGAGTAAAAAACAAAGAACAGATAGCAATTCTTAAAGCTGTTTTCATATCAAAACCTCCTTATAATCGTTAAATGTAAAATTATTTTTGCGGAACTTCGATTTTTTGAGCCTGCTTGTCAATATCCCCAAAGAAGTCATCAAGCGCTCGGTCAACCCGGATATTGACGTCAATTGTAATGTGCATGGGCTTTACCTCCACCTCATGCTTTGTGTTTAACCTGCAGCCTGCAAATAAAAAACAGGGCATTGCGCAAAGTAGAACTGTTATTGTTTTCATTATACAAACCCCTTTATAGTTTATTTGTTTATATCTTATCATCAGACAATAAGCTACATAAAGCAACGGACAAGTTTTTTGCCCTATAGCCAATCACCTGTTTATCCCGTTAAACAATTCTGAAAGGATTCCCCGAAGAGGGTTTTAACCGGAATAACCATTTTACCGACAGCCATTCTATTATACTTAAATTATTTTAATTCCATTAAATTATCAACATCTTTTTTGAACCCGAGCAGTTGATTAAGAGGCAGCCTGAAGTTGATGTCAAACTGTATCCCCTCAAATTTTGCCTCAACCCTGCTGTCCTCTGTTTTTCGAAGCCCCAGTTTTTTATCATAGACATAGCGCATGGCAGAGCCTGGTCTTCCATAAACCTGAAAAGGCATATACAGTGTGTCATCTGATGAATTAAGTGTTAATTTTGCCCAGTCGTAATTGAAATCCTTAAGCGCATCCTTTGCAATTGACATCTGAAGAGACTGATCAAGAGCGCCAAAGCTCTCAGTATCTTTTATTTTAAGCCTGCCCCCCTGCCCCGGTTCAGAATATAAAAACCCGTCATGAATGTTTATATCACCAGCCCTGATGCTCAAAGGTATCCTGCCGCTCACGGTTCCCTGCCCGTCTGCTTCAGCTATCTGAAGTTCATTTAGAATTTCTTTGAGTTTTAACCTGTCGCAAAAAAGTATAAGATCAATATCCCATAATCCGGGTATAATCCGTACCGCATAGGTATATAACTGCCCTCCTGCCCAGCCGATACTTGCTTTTTCAACAAAAACAGAGTCTGCTGATTCTACTGCAAACAGAGCCTCCCCGCCTGCAGTTCTGATCTCTCCAACCCTCAAACCGCTAAAAACAGCTCTCTGAGCCGGCTTGCTTCTCAGTTCAAGAAGGTCTTCAAATTCAAGGGAAATCTCCATTTCCTTTATCTCAATATCCTCATCTGTTAGCACAACATCAAGGCCTTGCGCCTTTGCAGACATAGTGCCTTTCAAAATCCCTTTTTCAAAATCAAGACCGACAACAGCCTCAAGCCGCCCCTTTAAAGAGATCCCTTTAAAATCCCTGCTGATGCTTTCAATATCCGCCTCGAAATATTTTCCAATATCAGAGACCTTAACATCTGTCCTGAAAGAAAAGCCCTGCTCAAAACCTAATGACAAATCCCCTGAAACATCAAAAGCTGTTTTCGGAACCAGTTTGGAAGAGCCTTTCAGGGTTATTCCATAGGAACGATTGAAAACTTCAGAAGCAAAAGATCCAAGATTGTAGTCCGCATATATCATCCTGTTAATACTAATGAATCCTCCTGCAGTCTTTTCCGTCTCTTTAACCGGGTGCTGCACAGGGATTTGAGCCTGGAAATCTGTCGCATAAAAATCATCCACCCTTAATGAATCACCTTTAAGCTTTAACAGAGAATCAAGCGCAAAACCATCTTCATCTGCCATGTTTACCCTTCCTGCATAACTTACAGAAGAAAGCAGAGCGTCAATGTCGCTTGACCGGCACTTTACAGAAGATGCCTCCATATTAAAATCAGCAGAAATTCCCTCATCACTTCCTTGTGCATCAACCATAATTGAGTTGAGCAGAAAACCTGCTTTTATACCATCAATTTCAATCTCATGTTCAAGCTCAGATTTTTGTGTTGCAGCTTTAAACTCCCAGATGCCTTCGTTTTGAACCGCTGCGTTTAGCGTAATAATCCCTTCAGGAAACCGGTTTAATTTTACAGGAATCTCCTGGCTGAAAGCCCCTTTTTCAAGATTATAAAGAAGATTTCCACTTAAGCCTGCTCCATTGTCATTGATGTCAAGCCGAAGCCCTTCTGAATCTGTATTGATCAGAAGAGAAACAGGCTGTTTAATAGCCAGCCCCTTTATGAAGACCCTCTGTTCCTGCTGCTGGGTCTGAAGAAAAATTCCACCACCCTCTTTTTCAAAACCTGTTTCAAACCCGTTCTGTTTAATAGCAAGGGCTGGTATATCAAGAGATAAAAAGTTAATGCCGTCAGGTTTAATTTCAGCAGCAAGGCTGAGGCTAATCTCACCTGCAACAACCTGCCCTGTAAACTGAGCAAAGGCATGTGAGAGAACCCCAAGATCAAGTTTAACGGTATTTATTAAAACATTTCCATCTCCCTGCAAAATATCATACTCTGCCACGATATCAAGTTTCTGATTAAAAGGGGTAAGGGTAATCAGAGCCCTGTATCTGGAAGGGATCAAACTGTTTTCATAAAAAACTGGCACAGCTCTTATTGAAAAAGGAATATGATATGACATATCCTGCCATGATAAAATAAGCGCTGAGTTAAGAACTTCGATCCGGTTTACTGACATGGGTAGTGTTAACAGGGGATCAGAACTTGTTTCTGTGTCTGATTTTATAGAGGGAATTTCCAACCCCTTTTCTGAAAAAGCAGCTCTCAGGGTTAATCCGCTTACAGTTACTTTTTCTATCTCCCTGCTTAAGAGACCCTTCAAGCTGTAATCACAGTTGACCGAATCAATAGTGAGCAGAGGATTTTCCTTATCCCCTATACTTATACCTGAAAGGTCAAGCCTGTTTAAATTTAAAGCCCTGACTTTTAAAAGGACATCCTCTCCATCAATAACTTCAGATAAAGCACCAGGCAAAAGTTTCTGTGCAAAAAAAGGAAGGGCAAGATAGAATGCAGCCATACAGAGAATAACTGCTGCTGCAAGGAAAATGAGAAATTTGATTATCTTGTTTAATATGCTCATTATTTTATTTACTTTTACTCCCCCTTTGGAGCTTAACAAGCCGGTATGACTTTTCAGCAACCCCCTTGCTCAATTACAAAATATTATATCAGTTTTTCCTGTCAACATAAAAACTCTTTTATTCTTTTCCACTATCTTCTTATCCTTGACGATTTTAAAAAAAACCTTTACTGTAAAAAGATATTGAGGGATGGAGGGATGGGGACATCCTATATAACGTTGTTGAAGAAGTTGAATAACTACAGTTTGATTTTCTTAAACAGACCAAAACGCAGCGTTTATGCCAAGACAGTCAGGGCTTGATGCACCTGGCACAGTTCATCATGTCATCATACGTGGAATAGAAAAGCGTAAAATTGTAGATGATGACAAAGATAGCGAGACCTTTGTTATTCGATAATTCCGCTTTCAGAGATTGCCCGCAAGACAGGTGTTTCGACCTCTGCAATTTCAAAACTTTGGATAAAACGTAACTACTCACCCCCTAAGAGTGGTTATCGTGAGTAGCATGTTAAAACCTCGCAAGAGGTGATATTTTTATAGAAACAATCATCAATCAAAGCCTGAATTGAATAATGATGAAGTCTCATCACATCCCGTACCCGCTCCATTATTTTGCGATCATTATTTTTTTTCGCTTGACATATTCCACCTTGTGCAGTATAAACAAAAAAATTATTATTTTATAAAATATATTAAATAATCATACATTAACGATAAGATCAAGAAAAAAAATTTACCTGATAATAGGGATTTTGGGCTGTTATCAGAGCAAAATTACCTGATAATCAATGGTTGGGCGGCATAAAAATTACACGAAATAGGATAGAATATGGCAAAGAGCTTTAACGAAAAACTGATTGAACTACTGAAAAACGATCGTCGATTTGTGGATGATGAGGGGGAGTTGGTTAAGGCGGCGGTGATCGACCGGGCATGGAAAATCGACCGTGATCTGGTGAAGCTGCTGCTGGGAAAATCTGAAATAAAAGAAAAATTCTTCGACGAGATTGAAGGCCACTGGATTTTCAATATCAATACTTTCATTGAATACGTTGCTGATAAAAATTTCCTTGCCAATTCCTATACCCGGTTCAGAAACAAAATCGGTTTGAACATTGACGGTAAATTTCTAAGGGAACGGGGTGAGGTGTCTCTTGTCTGGCCATACAAGGATTGTGTTCTGGAAGGCGGACAGACCAAAGAGGAAGAGAAGCGCAAGGAGATTTTCTTTAATGAAATTCTGGCCCAGGATGAGATTGACCGGTTGTTTGATCCGAAGGCGCTGACCAGTTGGAAGCGTTACACGGTTGACGGTGAGCAAAAAGTAACGGAAATCAAGCGGGATGAAACCGGCACGATCCGCGAAAACATGATTATCAAAGGAAATAACCTGCTTGCACTGCATACGCTGAAAAAGCAGTTCAGGGGCAAGGTGAAGCTGATTTATATTGATCCGCCTTATAATACGGGCGGTGATTCTTTTCGCTATAACGATAATTTTAATCATTCGACGTGGCTTACATTTATGCGGAATCGCCTGGAGGTATCGCGGGAATTATTGAGAAGCGACGGTTCCATCTGGATCAATATTGATGATGACGAGGCTCATTACCTGAAGGTGCTGTGCGATGATGTTTTTGGGCGGGAAAATTTTGTGGCGAATGTGGTTTGGCAACATAGCGTACAAGGCAAGGGATATTCAGGGAAATTTTCGCTACATCATAATTATATAATTTGCTATTCAAAATCGGAGCATTTTGATGTTGGTTTAATAGATCGTACCGATAAACATAATGTCCATTACAAGAATCCAGATAATGACCCAAATGGTCTTTGGAGAGCTGGCGATATTAGAAACGCTCTCTATCGTCCGAATCTTATGTATGACCTGGATACCCCTACCGGTAAAACAATCAAACCACCAGAAAATGGATGGCGCTTTAGCAAAGAAACAATGAAAGAAAAAATTGAAAACGGTCAGGTGTCTTTCAATGAAAATGAAACGAAAGTGATATACAAGATCTACTTGAAAGATCAAGAAGGAAGGGTTCCAGAAACAATTTGGTTCTCTGATGAAGTCGGAACAACAAGAACTGCTAACGCCGAGATAAAAAATTTATTTGAATCTAAAGTATTTGACACCCCAAAGCCTGAAAGTCTTTTACACAAAATAATCCAAATTGCCACCAACGAAGATTGTAATGACATTGTTCTCGATTTTTTTGCCGGTTCAGCAACCACCGCCGCCGTCGCGCACAAAATGAACCGGCAATGGATCACGGTTGAACAAATGGATTACGTTGAAACTGTCCCGGTTGAGCGTCTGAAAAAAGTCATCGGCACAAAGGCCAAAAAAACCGGCAAGATGTTCGATGAATTAGAATTTGATGCTGGAGGCATTTCCAAAGCTGTCAACTGGCAGGGCGGCGGTGACTTCATCTACTGCGAACTGATGAAGTACAATGAAGCCTTTATGGAGAAAATACAAGCTGTCAAAACATCCGAAGAGCTTGTGGAAATCTGGAAAAACATTGCGGAAAACTCCTTCCTTAACTGGTATGTAAATCCTGAAATACCGGAAGAAGCGGTAAGTGATTTTATCGACATCGGCAAAACAGAAAACGGTCTGGATAAACAAAAGAAACTGCTGGCGGAGCTGCTGAATAAAAATCAGCTCTATGTCAATCTTTCCGAAATAGATGATGCTGATTTTAACGTCAGCGACGAAGATAAAAAACTGAATCAGTCATTTTACGGGGAGAATGCGTAATGGCTGACAAGTTTTTATATGAAGGGCTGGATTCCCTCTCAGCATTTGGTGGATTGAAAAAGGAAATTCCGGCGCATCTAAAAGAAAACCTGAACCCCCGCTTTGAGCTTCGACCGTATCAGGAAGAAGCCTTTGCCCGGTTTTTTCACTGTCCGGACAATGATTTTCCGGGCAAGGACTGGCCGCTTCATTTTCTTTTCAATATGGCCACGGGAAGCGGCAAGACGCTTATTATGGCCGGGCTCATTCTTTACCTATATGACAAGGGCTATCGAAATTTTCTGTTTTTTGTCAACTCAACCAATATCATCGAAAAAACAAGGGACAATTTTCTTAATCCCCTGTCATCCAAATTTCTTTTTGTTGAAAATATCCGCTTCGGCACAAAGCGGGTTTCCGTGTCGCCGGTCGCCAATTTTGAAGGCGTCAACGAAAATGATATCAACATCTGCTTTACCACCATACAAAAACTGCATTCAGACCTGACCACGGAAAAAGAAAACGCCCTCACGTATGAAGATTTCAAAGATAAAAAGATTGTGCTGCTGGCAGATGAAGCCCACCACATGAACACCCTCACCAAAGCTCAAATGGAAATGTTTGAAAGCTGGGAAAATACCGTTGAAAGGATATTCCATCAAAATGAAGACAACCTGCTTCTGGAGTTTACCGCCACGCTGGATTACACGAATTCTTACATTGCTGATAAATACAAAAATAAAGTCCTGTATCGTTATGATTTGCGTCAGTTCCGAAATGATGGATATTCCAAGGATGTTTACATCGTTCAGGCGGATTTTGACGAAAAAGACCGCATCATTCAGGCGCTTATCCTGAGCCAGTATAAGCAGGAAGTGGCGGCGAAACACCGCATTAACCTGAAACCGGTGATCTTGTTCAAAGCGCAAAAGACCATTGCCCAATCACAGGAGAATAAAGCCAACTTTCATAACCTGATTGATCATCTTTCGGAAGATGATCTCAAGCGGATACAGGAGAAATCCGATATTCCGCTGGTAAGCCGGGCATTTCATTTTTTTGATGAAAGTCACATTACCGCCGGGCAATTGGCCGAAAGGCTGCGCCGGGAATTTGATGAAAGCCGCTGCATTTCCGTTAACGAGGAACAAGAAAAAGAAAACCAACAAATTCTTTTGAATACGCTGGAGGACAAGGATAATCGTATTCGGGCTATATTTGCGGTGCAAAAACTTAATGAAGGCTGGGATGTCTTAAATCTGTTCGATATTGTCCGTTGCTACACAGTCAGAGATTCAAAAGCTGGCAGGCCCGGGAAAACCACGATTGCCGAAGCGCAGCTTATCGGGAGGGGCGCGCGATATTTCCCGTTCACAACCAATGATCACAATGATCGGTTTCAGCGGAAATATGACAATAACCTTGAATATGAAATGCGGGTTCTGGAAGAATTGCATTATCATAGCATCAATGATTCCCGTTATATCTCAGAACTTCGCACCGCTTTGATTGAAGAAGGCATGATGGATGAACGGGAGGTGAACAAGCCGCTTACACTGAAAGACACTTTTAAGGAAACGGATTTCTATAAGAGCGGGTTGATTTATCTTAATGAGCGTGTCCGGAATGACTATGAGTATGTCAGATCGTTTTCAGATATTGGCGTAACAAAGAAAAATTATGAGCATATCCTGGCAAGCGGTCGTGGGCTGACAGGCGCTCTGCTTACCGGAAATGGCGGTGTCGGCGGGGTTGCTGAATCCGGCAGAAAAGATGTCAAAGTAAAAGAGATGCCCCGGCACATTGTTTATAATGCCCTTGCGCGGCGGCCTTTTTTCACGTTTCAATCCATTCACAAGTATTTTCCCCATCTTTCGTCCATGCGTAAATTTATAGAATCGGACGATTACCTGGGCGGTGTAGAGATTACATTTCAGGGAAATTCAACTGAAATTTACAGTTTATCCAACAAAGCCCAACTTGAAGGACTTACGGGATTGCTTGAACAGATTGAAGCTGGATTGCGCAAAAATATGACGGAATACATCGGCACGGAGGAATTCAAACTAAACCCGGTATCTTCAGTTTTTACTGACAAGGTGCTGAAGCTGGTTGAAGGCAGTGAACGGGCCAAAGGTGATGAGCAGTTTGTCGAGGATAAGGGATGGTATGTTTTTAATGCCAATTACGGCACCAGTGAAGAAAAGGCATTTGTCCGAATGCTTGAGCGGCAGATGGATACGCTTAAACAGAAATATGACGGCATCTATCTTGTTCGGAATGAAAGACATTTCAAAATATACAGTTTTTCGGACGGGCAGGCATTTGAACCTGATTTTGTGCTCTTCCTGCGTGAAAAAAACGGCGATATGCTGACCTATCAGATATTTGTTGAACCCAAGGGCAAGCATCTGAAAGAACATGATAAATGGAAACAGACGTTTCTGAAAGAGATTACGGAAAAATTCAAAGGCAAGACACTGGAATTCAAGACACAGAGCAAGACACAAAAATACAGGCTTGTGGGCGTACCTTTTTATAACAACGAAGATGAGAACAAGTTCAAACAAGGCCTATATGAGGTGGTGGAGAATTGAAGACCGCCCAACAAAAAAATGCAGCGGACGCAAAAAGACGCGCCGCTGATTTTGACGTTAGAAGTAAAAGGGGACGGTTCTATTTAATTTATGTCCCATAACTTTTGGCCGAACCGGCTATTTCAACTCACAGGAAATCTGATGCTTCCTGGTTCACTTTCCAATAAGTTTCCTCTCCAGGTAATAGGAGACATCCACTAATTAAATGACTTTTTAAAGTGACCACCCTTTCAGCATGCTAATAAATCAGTGCCTGTCCCCGATTAAAGCAGATTTACAAAAATCTCTCAAAGACAAGGACGTTGCAGATAGGATTGATAGGAAAATACAAGATAGTTATATGTTTATTAAAGGAAAATAAAATGAATGATAATATATTGACTATTTCAAAAATAGGAATAAGAAGCGTTTTCACAGTAAAAAAATATGACTCAGAAATCTTGGACGAGGATTTAAGCAGAATATTATTTATTCGGAATTATATCGAAGAATGCTTACTATATGTAAAAGAGACCAGTAAGGGTATTAATACAGGAGAATATTTAACTGAATTAAAAAAATATGCTCTTGAATTGTTTTTGATACAATGTGAAGAAGCGATACCTGACGAAGAAAAAAATAGTGAAGATTTTAATCTTGAAGTTCATCAAAAAGAAGATGCAGAATATTTTAACTACATCTATGACAATCTGAAATACCCTGAATAAGGATGAATTTAGCGGGGCTGGGGGTCACCCATTAAAGGCTCCCTGTCAAGAGAATAATCCTTTCCCTATGACAAA
>CAZMHH010000004.1:40780-82251 GCA_964566035.1 uncultured Thermodesulfobacteriota bacterium | reverse complement strand
TATTGTAAACCAGATGAAACAGCTCAAAGAACTTCAGACAGTGGAATAAGAAAGCAATTTAGCCTTAAACTCATAGTAAAAACATAAAGTCTTGAGTTCATCACCGGTTATTTTCTTATGAAGCAGCGGAAACTATCTGGTTTTTATGAAACGCGGTTTTATTGAAATAACGAAAACTATCTCCGGGGGATTTGGCTGATTTGCTTTTCCTGTAGCCTTCTCAGGAAGTTTGCTGATCAGATTTTACTGGTCAGGGGGGCTCGGCGGCTCTTGGCGGCGTAGTCATCTGTTTTTCTGCTCACAGGCAGAGATGAATCTTTTTACAAGCGCCTCGATAAGGATTTCCGCCTCATCGAGGCACCTTTTTGTTTTGAAATCGGACTCAAGGCTTAAGAATATTTTATCAAATCTTGACGGTATTATACCCCATTTTTCCCCGTATTCAATCCGTGCGATATTATACTCTGATTCTGAGAAGTAGTATTTCCCAAGCCTGTTTTCAGTGGCTTTGAACTTCCATGACTGTTTTAAACTGAAAAATTCCTTCAAAACCTCAATTGCTGATTTATTTATTTTTCTGCGCTTAATGCTGTCACCCATAGTGTCTTCGCAGAGCCGGAAAAACTCTCTTACAAGGTCGATATCTGTTATTACCAGTCCATAGAGATACCAGTCTTCTATTGCTTCTATAACAAGCTGCTGTTGAGTTGTTGTAAGGCATGAAAAACTCGGGCAGAAATGTTCTGAACAGACTTTCGTACCATAAAAACAGCTGTTCCTGAGATTAGGATTGTTTGTAACCTCGGGATGAAGCATGCAGCCTACCCTTTTTCTTTCACTGTCAACAAAACCTGCAAATGGACAGTTGTAGATTGTCTCAAAAAGTTTTGAGTTTCTGATAAGGGGGGATATTCTTTCGCTGTAGCTGTCAAGTTTGCTGTAGTCTCTCAGTTTTAAGAACTCCTCTGTCTGAAGAGTTAGAATTTCTTCAACTTTTTGTCTTGTATGGTCAGTCCAGTTGTAAATACCGCAGCATGCGGCACAGGATTTAAATTTATCAGGCTGGCAGAGCATTATGGGATGGGTGGACATGATTTTTTAAAAAAGCTCCAGAAGATTTAGTGCATCAATCCTTTGGTTTGTAACCCTTGCTCCCCAGTGAAGATGCGGTCCTGTTGATCTGCCTGTTGAGCCTACACGACCTATAACATCTCCAACCTGCACAGTCTGTCCCTGCTCAACATCAATGGAGGAAAGATGAAAATACATTGTAATAATACCCATTCCATGGTCTATATATACTGATTTGCCTGCAAAAAAATGATCTCCTGTAAAAGAGACCAGACCACAGTTTGAAGCATGAACGGGGGTTCCTGCTTGAGCTCTGAAATCAACCCCTGAGTGAGGATTTCTCGGTTTGTTGTTCATAAACCTTCTGACTCCGAAAGGAGTGCTTATATCTCCTTTAATCGGTCTTATAAACGGTTTATCAAAAAATCTATCCGATACCCGTGAATTTTGAAAAACAGTTGCCACCTCCTGCCTTTCCTTTCTTATTCTTTCAAGGTTTTCACTGCTCGGGGTAACCTGTGATTCAGGGAGGGTAAGGTGCTGAACCGGAAAATCCTTTTCAACAACAACAAATACAATCTTTTCTTTTATTTTTTGTCCTGAACTGTCCTTCATTATAACCCCGAGCTTTTTTTCTCCAGGTTTTTCATCAAGGTCTATGCCTATAACACCAAAAAGAGTTCCTTGCTGACTCTTCAGACTGAATTCAATCGTATTGTCCTTCCATTGAGTCACAGCGCTTTTTATTTCACTTTCCGGAGTAATCTTTACAACAACAGCACCTCCCTGAAAAACCTCCTCCGGTGTTATCTCGATTTCGAGGTTTTTCTCACTTACAGAAGACAAGGCATTGCCTGTTAAAAGGATAAAAAGGACTGAAATTAACCCGAATGTTTTAAGGTTTTGTTTGATACATATCTTGAAATGCTTCATTTATACTCCTTGGCTTAAAATTAAAGGTTCTGTAAAAAAGGCTGCTGTCAAGAGAAACATCTTCTGGTCTCGGAGCGTTATGCGTTACGTCCTTAAGAGATGATTTTACCAGAAGAGTTTTTGGGAAGTCAAAAAGAGTTGCAAAAATAAAGGCAAAGGAGTATCTGTCCAGCCTCTGGTTTCCTCCAAGATGATATAGCCCTTTTGCAGAGCTTTTTATACCTGCTTCTTCAATTGCTATGGCTGTATCCTTTACATAAAGCGGGGTTCTGAACTGATCAGTGAATAGAGGAGAAGGTGTAGCATTTTTCAGGTTTGAGTAAAGCCAGTCAGTAAAAGACGTTGATCCCTCTGGTGCCCATCCATACTGAAGAGAAATACGAAGCACAAGTGTATTTTCGTATTTATCAAGAAGTATGTTCTCGGATTCAAGTTTTGTCATAGCATAATAGTTTGAAGCAACCGGTATCTCTTTTTCAGTGTAAAAGCCTTTAGCACCGTTAAAAACCATATCCGTGGATATATAAACAATACGGGGGTTGCCAGCCTTTTTAGCGGCTCTAAGTATATTCATGCTTCCGCCTGTGTTTATATCCCATGCAGCCTGTTTCTCTTTTTCGCAGATATCAGGTGATGAGACAGCAGCAGCATGTATGATTATATCAGGTTCTATCCTCTCTATTAAGCTTTCAACTTCCTGCTCGCACCTAAGGTCGACTTTAACTGTTTTACAGCCGGCTATATTCTGAGGGTTTGAGTGAAAAGCGGAAAATACTTGATATCTGCTTTTGAGTATAGAGGATATATTCCTTCCAAGAAATCCGCTGCCACCGGTGATAAGTATCTTCATATGTTTTTAAGCATTTGCTGACAACTGCCAACAGATTTTGATTAAGGCTGCGAGAATAGTTCTGTAGCCATGGTTTTTCCTTTTGCCAAACAGCCCTTATCATCCAACAGCTATTCTCATCATGTCTTCTCCGATTATTGCTTCTCCCGCAAACTCTTTTTTCAGGGATGAGATTATATCTGTCTCATCACATTGAGGGTAGAGATGTGTCAGTATCAGTTTTTTGCAGCCTGAAAGGCGTGCAACTTTTCCTGCTGTTTTAGGGGTTAGATGTATTGGGGTTTCCAGCTTATCAGGAAATGAACATTCAAGGATAAGCGCATCTGCTTTGTCTGCTAATTTAACAAGGTTTTCGCAAAAGCCGGTATCACCTGAACAGACAACCGTTCTGCCTTCAGCTGTCTCAATCCTGAAAGCAAGGCTATTGTCACAATGATAAACAGGAATCATATCTATGTGTATATTTTCAATAGAAACCCTGCCTCTGTCTTGTTCAATCCAGTTGATATGGTAGTTTTCAGGAACAACCCAACTGCCATAGGCTGATACAAGATTTCCATAGAGCTTTCTTATATCAGGATGCCCGATAACAGAAATATCCCCTGTTCTTGCCTTGAATGGAGAGTATTTGCTTGCAAAAATAAAGGGTGCAAAATCAGCAGTGTGATCAACATGGGTATGGCTGTAGAGGATAATATCAATGTCATTTATTGTCTTTCCTGCTTTTACAAGCTGCCTTAAACTGCCTGGCCCTGTGTCAAGCAGCAGGGTCAAACCGTTAACTTCAATCATTGTGCAGGGAGATGCCCTTCGCTGTGAGGGTACAGCGACCCCTGTTCCAATGAGTGTAATATTCATTTTTATCCTTTGTTGGAGAGGTTTTATTTAGATTTTTTTTTGAATATTTCTGTTTAAAAAATTGTATAATATGCTTATTAATATTAATAATATGATATCTTATGATTAACAAAAATCATCTATTTTCAGTATCCGGGAAAATTATTTTATTGCCTCTGCAAGATTTTACTTGACAAGAAATTATTCATCTTTAAATTATTCAATAATTGCTTTAAAAAAATCAAGCTTTAGTTAACAATATTTTTTCAGGAGATTTTATGTACAAAGATGATTTAATGTACACCTCAACTCACGAATGGGTTCGTATCTCAAAAAAGAACAAAGCCCGAATCGGCATTGCTGAACATGCCCAGTCAAAGCTGGGAAATATTTTGTTTGTGCAGCTTCCAGAGATAGACAGTGAGCATGAGCAGTTTGACTCATGTGCAGTAATAGAAGCAGCTAATTTGCTCACAGAAGTTTATTCTCCATTAAGCGGAAAAATACTTAACATCAATTATGAGTTGGAAGATGATCCGGGACTTATCAATCAGGATCCCTATGATGATGGATGGCTTTTTGAAATAGAGATATATGATGAAGATGAACTTGATGACCTGATGGATTACGAATCATATCAAAAATTCCTCGAAGAAGGCGCAGTAGAATAAAGAATCTGCTGTTCTCTTTTAAAAGCCATTCCATATTATAAAGTTATCAATACTCTCCCTTGATGATCTGAATTTGTTTACCGGAAATTCAGTGTCAGAAAAGCCAAGAGCTATTGAAAGAACAATCTCATCTTCAGCTGCAACACTTAATTCGGATGTTATTACATCTGAATACAGAAGCGTAAGAGCGATTGCGCATGTTCCAAGTCCTCGGGCATGCGCTGATAACATAAGATTTTCGGCTGCCATCCCGATGTCCATAAGCCGGCTTTTGGGCATATTAGTGTAGATTGAAATAAATATGACAACAGGTGCATCGTAGAACCGGTAGCTTCCGCTTTCAATAAAATCCCTGTTTTCATCCCCAAGGCTGCTTATAAAAGGACGAAGCTCCCTGAAAAGGTTTTTTGTTCGTTCAACATATTCTGAAGGTATGGTTTTACCTTTTGAAGGGTCATAACCCGTCTTTTTTTCCTTGTGGGTTTTCATTATCCGGTCTGTGAGGCGAGTCAAAGGGTTTCCTGTTAAAACCCAGAACTTCCATGGCTGCTGGTTTGAGGCTGACGGAGCCTGGTGCGCATCCTGCAAGATTGTCTGAACAAGCTTTTTATCGACCCTTTTGTCAAGGAATTTTCTCACACTTCTTCTTGTCTTTAAGCCTTCAATCAATTCCATAAATGACCTCTTTCTAAACTCATGTCTAAATATTTGATTTTTCTCTGCTTAAGACTTCAACAAGTTTTGTATAACATTCTTCAACATCCTGAAGCCTGTGTTCAACATTGTTTATAAAAGGACCTATTTCACAGATAGAGTCTCTAAGGGTGTCAAAGTCAAAATCATCCTTCTCCAGGGATGAAGAAAGATCAATGAACTTATTTGTCAGAAGCTGTGAAGCTGCCATAAAAAACTGACAGTCTTCAAATTCTTCTTTCAAAACAGTCAGTAGATTGCGTTTTATTTCTTCTTTAACTTTACTCAATTTTGTTTCCTTCCCGGAATGAAATAAGTTAAGGGTTTAGTCCCACGAAACACGGTGTTGTGGCAAAAAAAGTATGCGGCAGTTATGGGTAATGAAAACCTGAAAAAGCAGAACAGCATAAACAGAAATCAATTAATTGTTATTTTCCCTTCTCAGTGATGGTTTTTCTGAGAGGTGCCTCTAAAAACAAACTTTTTTTGTCCTGTGTCCACTGGCTGTTGATTTACTCTCTGTGCATTATCAAAAAAATAAAATCCTATATTTTTAAAATCTTTACTTGCTTAAATTCATATATTAAAATATAACTTTTAGATGATTATGGCAAGTAAGAATTAATACCATTGTACAAAAGCAATAAATAGTTGCGGGAAAAAGTTCTAAATATTAACTGGTTACGGAGGTTTTGTTGAAATGTCAGAACTTAAGAGCAGTTACGAGAAAGCGCTAGAAAAAATGGAAAAAATGGGGATGGATGACACTAAAAAATTGACTGAAGAACAAAAGAAAAGGGTTGCAGAAATAAAAAAAAATTATGAAGCAAAGATAGCAGAAAAAAAAATTTTACTGTCCGGATCCCCGGAACTTCCAGATGAAATAAAGACTCTCGAGAGAAAAAGAGACGATGAGATTGAGAAGTTATATCAGTAACATATCTTGTAATCAGGTTCTATGATAGGCTGTGGTAAAAATGAGTTGCAAGCTGCAAATTTCAAGTGACAAGGGAAGCCAAGAACAGAATCGGTCTCTTTGGCTATTTAACGATAGCAAAATTATTACTTTTTGCCAGCTGCAAACTAAATTTCCAACATTTATTATAAGGAAAAAATAGAAAACTGTGGATTGTATTGTAATAAACGGAGGGAAACCCCTTTTTGGTGATGTAACAGTTAGCGGTTCAAAGAACGCTGTTTTAGCAATAATGGCAGCAACTCTTCTCAGTGAAGGCAGTCACCTTATTTCAGGGGTGCCTGATCTTAAGGATATTTCCACCATGAAAACCCTTATGGAGTTTCATGGTGCAGAGATTTCAGGAACTGAAGAGCTTATCATAGACACAAGCAGTATAACCAACCTGAATGCTCCGTATGAACTTGTCAAGACCATGAGGGCTTCTTTTCTTGTTTTAGGGCCCCTTCTTGCCCGTTTTGGCAGGGCAAGGGTTTCCCTGCCTGGAGGGTGCGCAATAGGAGTTCGTCCGGTCGATCTCCACATAAGGGCATTTCAGGCGATGGGAGCTGATATTGACATAGCTGAAGGCTATGTCAATGCAGAATGCAGCAGGCTTAAAGGGGCAAATATTGTTTTTGATAAACCAACTGTTGGAGGAACTGAAAATGTAATGATTGCGGCATGTCTTGCAGACGGAACAACAGTCCTGCAGAATGCAGCAAAGGAGCCGGAGATAACAGACCTTGCTTATGCTTTAAAAAAGATGGGTGCAAATATAGATGGTGAAGGGACAGATACCATTGTTATTGAAGGGGTCAACAGACTCAAACCCTTAAACCATGCTGTTATGGCTGATCGTATTGAGGCGGGTACACTGCTTGTTGCAGGAGCAATTACAGGCGGGGAAATAACAATAAAAAACTGCCCGGTTGACAGTATGGGTTCTTTAATTGAAAAATTCAGGGAAACAGGGCTTGCAATAGAAATGACCTCAGAAGGGCTTCATGTCAAAAGAAACGGTGGCTTCAAACCTGTTGAAATAACAACAACACCCTATCCCGGTTTTCCAACAGATATGCAGGCTCAGGCAATGGCATATCTCTGTGTTGCTGATGGTGTTTCCATAATCAGGGAGACAATATTTGAAAACAGGTTTATCCATGTAGCAGAGCTGGACAGAATGGGCGCAAAAATAAAAGTGGAGCACGATACTGCAATTGTTTCAGGGGTTGAGAGCCTTCAGGGTGCCTCTGTTATGGCATCTGATTTAAGGGCAAGTGCATCTCTCATTCTTGCAGGGCTTGCAGCTCAGGGAAAGACTGTTGTGTCAAGGGTTTATCATCTGGACAGAGGATATGAAAAGCTTGAGAAAAAGCTTCAGAGACTGGGAGCGGATATTTACAGGCAGAAGGAAGGTCTAAGAAGCAGCTAAGTTACCGAGCCGGTGGCTGGTCAACCTAAAAAAAAAGCAGATAATGAGAATGGTAAGTTTTTAACTCTCATACCCGTTTATTTTTTTAAGCGGTCTATGCTTACCAAAACAGAGGCCATACTATGTTATTTATAAAATCAGAAAATGCGGGTTTCAGGCAGGCATTTATTAAAATCAGACAAAGAAGCGAAAATGTTACAGAGTCGGTTGAAAAGTCTGTTAAAGATATTATAAAACAGGTCAGGAATGAAGGTGACACGGCTCTTCTGAGGCTTACAAAAAGGTTTGACGGTCATGAGAATTTAACCGTTCCAAAAGAACAAATCAGCGATTCCCCCGGTAAAATATCTGCTGAGGTGCTTGAGTCTTTAAAAATTGCCTATTCAAGGATAGAGGACTTTCACAAAAGACAGATCTCTTCTTCATGGCAATATGAGGGGGTTGATGGAGAAATTCTTGGACAGATTGTTCGCCCCCTTGAAAAGGTAGGAATATACGTTCCGGGAGGAAAGGCTGTTTATCCAACTTCTGTTCTGATGAATGCCATACCTGCCCGGGTGGCAGGTGTTAAAGAGATAATAATGACAACTCCATGTTCAGGCAATACAATACCTCCTGTAATACTTGCAGCAGCTTTTTTGTGCGGCATAGAAAAAATTTTTCAGGTTGGCGGTGCTCAGGCAGTGGCTGCTCTTGCTTACGGAACTGAAACAATTCCTGCTGTTGACAAGATAGTAGGCCCTGGAAATATATATGTGGCAACAGCAAAAAAACTGGTTTTTGGTATGGTTGATATTGACATGATTGCAGGACCAAGTGAAATACTTATAATCTCAGACGGAAGCGGTCCCGCATCATGGGTTGCGGCAGACATGCTCTCCCAGGCAGAACATGATGAGCTTGCATCATCTGTTTTAATAACCCCTGATGATATTTTTGCCCGGCAGGTTAAACAGGAGATTTTAATTCAGCTTAATGCTCTGCCTAAAAAACAGATTGCACAGAAAGCACTAGATGACTACGGAGCAATAATAATATCCCGAAATATAGAAGAAGCGGTTGAAATTTCCAACAACTTTGCTCCCGAACATCTTGAACTTTTTATGGAAGATTACAAGTCGATTCTTCCCTTTATTAAAAATGCGGGCTCGATATTTGCCGGACGCCTTACCCCTGAACCTGTGGGTGACTATATCGCGGGTCCAAACCATGTGCTGCCAACAGGAGGAACTGCCAGGTTCTTCTCCCCTCTTTCAGTTGATGATTTTATCAAGAAGATGTCCGTTGTTTCATTTACAGAAAAAGCACTCAAGTCTGTAGGAAAACATGTTCTTCGCTTAGCCTCGGAAGAAGAGCTTACAGCCCACGCACGTTCAGTTGAGATAAGAATGGTGAAGAATACAGAATAGCTATACAGATTGATTTTGGCGTAAAATCCGAACTTCTTTTCAATGCAATCCATACAAAGGAAAAAAGATGAGAGCCTATGACTATTATCTGTTCGATGCTGACGGTACCCTGTTTGAAACAACCGAGCTGATATATCAGTGTTTTTTATACAGCCTGCAGAAATATGGCAGCAAAGCGGTTGTGCGGGATGAAATTATAGCAACAATCGGCCTGACACTTCGCAGACAGTTCGAGCACCATTTAGGGCTGCCAATAAGTGACAAACAGTATGATATAATGCAGGCAGACCACATGAACTATCAAATGGCTATTTATAAGAACTATCTTAAACCCTGTCCCGGTGTGCAGGAAGCGCTTGACCGTTTGTACTGCGCAGGCAAACTGCTGGCAATTGTTACCTCCCGGAAAATCAATTCACTTGCCTGCTATCTGAAGGAAACCGGCATCTACAGATATTTTTTTGTATTTGTTACCCCGGATGAAACCAGTAAACATAAACCGGATCCCGAACCTGCCCTGAAAGCCCTTGAGTTGCTTGGTGCCACTCCTCAAAGGTCGCTGTTTATTGGAGATTCATCATTTGATATAGAGTGCGGTAACCGTGCAGGAATAGATACCGCCCTGGTCGGCTGGAGTCATAATAAAGCTCACAATATGAAAAACAAGCCGACCTATGTTATCGGTTCAATGCTTGAGCTCTGCAGTTAAGCTGTTGCAGTAGTTTGAATATTTAGCCCTTTTGCAAACCGTAAAAGCAAAACAGACTGTATTGCTTTATTTTATATAAAATGTTTATATCTTGTGGGCAAACATTAATAATACTACTATATATAGCTGTTTTTCTCTATCCACAGCAATTGTTTATAACCTGTGGAAAACTATGTTGAATGGGATATTATTTTAAGATTTATTGAGAAGTTGAGCAGATTGCTCAAAAATGTAGCAGTTGCAAAAAGAGTTGAATTTACAAATGATTTGATATTTAATGGAAGCGAACAAAACTATTCCTTAACTATTTATTTCTTGCATAAATTAGCTTCGCAAAAATCTTTGCCTTTGGCGAGGCTTCACTTAAAAGCAAAGCTAAAACAGAAAGCAAGTTTATGATTAATTAAAAGGTTTAAAAACCAGGGGATTCGAAATTACGATTTGGGATTTTTTATAGAGCCCGGTCAATTGTCATTAAAAAAACATTTTTTGCAAATCCCAGATCCTAATACTTAAATATCCAAAGTTAAAATTAAAACCTTGACTATTTCAGCCCTTAAAAACAATAAAACCGTCAAAACGGTTTATGCCGTATACAGAGAAGCAGGCACCTGTGTTTTTCTGGTAGGCGGAGCTGTGCGTGACTGTCTTATGGGAAGTTTCAGGGAGTGTGACTGCGATTTTGTGGTTGAATCCAGACTTGATGAAGTCTGCCGGCTTTTTGCACAGAAGGTCAGAGGAAAGATAATCCCGTGGGATGAGGCTCAGAGACGGGTTGTTTTCAGGCAGGGTATGAACAGGGTTTCTGCTGATTTTTCTCTTGTAAAAGGAGGTGACATTACGCAGGATCTTCGGCGCAGGGATTTTACAGTCAATTCAATTGCAGTTGATATTGAAAATCTAATACAAAGCATTGAACCCTGTTTAATAGACCCTATGGACGGCGCAGATGGTATCAGGAGACAGGCTTTAGAGTGCTGCCATGAGAAAGTCTTTAATGATGATCCGTTAAGGATACTCAGGGCTGTCAGGTTTGAGCGGCAGTGCGGATTTAAGGCATCAGGAAAAACCCTGAATTTGATGAAACAGCACGCTGCTCTTATTAATTCGGTTTCAAAAGAGAGAATAATAAGAGAATTATTTGCTATACTTAATTTTGAGAATGTTCACCTGTCTCTTACAACGCTTCAGGAAACAGGACTGCTTAAAAAACTCATTCCAGAAGTTGCACGCTTTCATGAAACAACCCAGGGATATCCACATCTTTTCAATCTTTTTAACCACTCTCTTCTTACTGTTAAAAAAATAGAAGAGCTGATTTCATCTGCAAAATCTTTGTTTGGCGTTGAATCTGAATTCTTCGAGGAGCTGTTAAGCCATGAAGTGGAAGAGGCTGTCACCAGAAAAGCGCTTTTGATGTTCAGCGCCTTTCTGCATGACAGCGGCAAAACAGAAACAAGAGCGCAGGACGGGGAGAAAATAACCTTTTACGGACATGAAAAGAAGGGGGCTGAAATAAACTCTTCCATCTGCGCAAGGCTTGGTCTTTCAAAGGAGGCAGCAAGGATTGTGGGGGTTATTACTGCAAATCATATGAGGGTTTTTAATCTGTTAAACCTTGGGCATATAACAACAAGAGCAATAGAGCGTTTCATAAGGGATGCCAGGGACACAGCCCCTGAGGTGATTCTGCTTGCAGCAGCAGATGCAATGGCAAAGGGCGGTGATTTGGAGGAGGACAAAAGAGAAAAACTCATTCCGTTTCTTGGCGAACTTATGAGCATATATATTGAAAAAAAAGAATCTCCTGACCACAAAGAGCTTTTGACGGGCAGAGATGTGATGCAAATATTAAATATTGCCCAGGGACCTGAAGTCGGGTTTTTTATTGGAAACTTAAGGGAGCTTGAAGCAAAAGGGCTCTGCAGCACAAGGGATGAAGCCATAGCATGGATAAAGAGGTTAAAACAACAAAAGTAAGGGTTGCAGGGCTTCGATGCCAGGCAGGTCTTGAGCAGGATATTGAACAGATTATCTCAGACACCCTGTTGGTTGACAGAGATAAAATAAAAAGGGTACAGATTCTAAGGAAAGCTGTTGATGCCAGGCAGGACAGAATTGATTTTGTTTATACTGTAGCGGCAGAAATTAAGACAGATGAACCCACCTTAAAACAACTGACCGTAAAAGAAGAAGTATCCCTTTTTACAGAAACAGAACCATATATCCCTTTTGCAATAATAAATCTCAAAAAAAGGCCTGTCATAATAGGTTCCGGTCCTGCAGGACTGTTTGCGGCAGTTACCCTTCTTGAAAGAGGGGTTAAGGCTATTGTCATAGAAAGAGGGCAGCGGATTTCCGATCGCACAGAAACGGTTAACCGTTTCTGGAAGGAAGGCAGCATAAATCCCGAGTCCAATATGTTTTTTGGGGAAGGCGGGGCAGGGACGTTTTCTGATGGAAAACTTACTACCAGAATCAAGAGTTCTCTGAAACAGAAAGTTCTGGAGACACTGGTTGAAGCAGGTGCGCCCTCAGATATTTTGTACCTGTCAAAACCGCACCTTGGCACTGATAATCTTCAGAAAATTGTCAGAAATATTGTTGACAAGCTTGCAGACAGAGGGGTTGAATTCAGGTTCAACACAAAAGCAGAAGATATTGTAATAGAGCAGAACACTGTAAAGGCTGTTGCTGTAAAGAGTGAACTGGTTGAAACAGAGACTGTTTTTCTTGCAACCGGACACAGTGCAAGAGATGTCCACAGTCTGCTTTTAAGCAAAGGGGTCTGCATGGAAGCAAAGGGTTTTGCTGCAGGCTTGCGGATTGAACACCCCCAGGGTTTTGTTGATGAGGTTCAGCTTGGAAGATGGAAAAACCATAAAGAACTAACCCCTGCAGACTATTTTCTCTCTTTTCAGGACAAAAAGACATCACGTGGTGTTTACACTTTCTGTATGTGTCCGGGGGGTTATGTTGTCGGGTGTTCATCAGGCAGGGGAGAGCTCTGTACAAACGGGATGAGCTTTTATGACAGGAGTTCATCCTTTGCAAATGCAGCAATTGTTGTTACCGTCTCACCTGATGACCTTCAAGGAAAAGATGTGCTTAAGGGCCTTGAATTTCAGACGTTTATTGAGAGGCAGGTTTTTGAAGCAGGGGGTGGAAACTTCTTTGCCCCTGTCCAGAGAGCAGAGGATTTTATTAAAGGTGCTGCATGGGATATAAACGCAACAGTCTCCTGCTCATACAGACCAGGTATAAAACGGGCAAATATGCAGTTGATTCTTCCGGAGTTTATTTCAGAACCTATTAAAAGGGCTCTGAAACATTTTGACAAAAAATTTCCGGGCTTTTTAAGGGAGGGGCTTTTAATCGGTGCAGAGACAAGAACCTCCTCACCTGTACGGATAAAGCGAAACAGCCCAAACCTCCATTCAGAAAACATTAAAGGGCTCATTCCTGTTGGAGAAGGCTCCGGGTATGCAGGCGGCATTATGAGCAGCGCTGTTGACGGCATAAAGGCGGCTATGATGTTTGACACGGAAGCCTGAAGAAGATGTTTATAGTGGTAAAATGCGCATTCTAAGCCATGTAAAGGGGCATGTTTAAATTGTTTCTACCAACATGTTAGCTCTGGGTCTGACCCCAAAGTCTAATTTCCATATTTTTTTTGTTGACACACAACCGATTTTTTCCTATGCCCCCCCTTAAAAAGCAAGTTCTTATCAAATAATTCTTTAAAATATATGGAGGAGCGTCATGAAAAACAATATAATTGAAATTTCCTGCAATACTTGGAGAAAGTCCCTGCCTGATGTGGCTTCAAATTCAGCAGAGGATACTTTTTTTGTTGTCTGGGCTGCCGCGCCTGGAGAAGAAAGCACAACCTCTGATTACTATATTTCCGGTCAGAGAATATCAAGTTCAGGCCGGGTGCTGAGCAGTCCTGTTGAGGTTCTGAAAACAGAAGATATCGTGATGCTACCCAGGGTGCTTTATAACCCTAACAAAAATCAGTATCTGGCAATCTACTGTATAGGGGAAAACTATTTTAATATACGGGGTGTCATACTTGATTCTGATGGCAAAGCTGTGGGGGAGCACTTCAAGGTAACCGATGTGCCTGCAAATCAGTTTCATTATACCATGGCATTTAATTCCAGACAAAACCAGTTTCTTATAACCTATAATGATTTCAGGGACGACGTTGGTACCGCTTACGGGGTTATCATTGATGACAACGGCAGTGTCATTAAAGAGGAATTTGCCATCAGCAATGCTACAGGGCATCAGGTGAACCCTGTAGTCTGCTATAACCCACAGGATGATACATACCTTGTTAACTGGGAGGATTTCAGGGCACATGGCAACAGTTTAGAACCACTTGGAACGCTGGATGTCATGACCGATATATACGGAGCGCTGCTTGCCGCAGATGGAGCCGTGTTGCTCAATGACATTGCCATGTGTGCCGATGCCGGCGGTATTAATGCTGATCAGCGCTTTAACGGTATAGCCTACAACTCCAAAGCTAATGAATTTCTGGTCAGCTGGACTGATACCACGGACAGCCTGCAAAATGTGGGAATTATGGGCAGAATTGTGAAGTCCGATGGTTCTATGCCTGCGGGGGGGGTTCCGTTGGTCGACGGACCCGGTGCGCAGATGATAAGCCATGTCCTGTATGTTCCGCAGGATGACTCATATTTGATTGCTTTTGAGCGCGATCGAAGTGATGTGGATAAGTTTTATTTCAAGGATATTAACGCGAAGCTTGATATAGGCGCCTTGTGGCTTGATGGTAAAGGACACCCCCATGGCGAGATGATTGATATTTTCAGAGACAGTGGAAACCAGCGCTTTGTTCGCTGTGCCCATAGCGAACAAAGCAACATGTTTTTAATGGTGTGGCAGAGTGATTTTCCAGGTGTATCAGATTCAGTCGAGGGACATATCATGAGTGCCGGCAGCAATATTATGGGTGCGATATTTAAAGAATAAACAAAATAGGTTTGCACAGAAACGACTATTTTGACGTTTTCATCCAAAACCGATCTTAAAATCTGATATGATGCCCCTCTTTTACTGTAAAGAGCCGCAAACAATACATTGGTGTCAAGGGTTACAATCATATCCGATTACATGGTCAATATAAAAATCAATTTTATTGAAATGGCAAGGCTTATTGGTAGAAGAAATAAAGGGGTCATCCTATATTGACCAGCCAGTAGATAGTGAAGTTCTTAAGGGTATATATTTCTGATGCCATAAAAGGTCCCCTTATTAAAGACAAAAAGTCCTCTACTCTCACCTACTTTATGGCCAGATCCCTTTCATGGTTCAAGCAGTTGAGATTTTTCACTCTGCTGGTTGCAGGGTTCTAAATGACACTTTGGGTTATTATGACATATTCTGTTAACATGGTTGAATCTGTTTTCTATTCAACCGGGGTTTTCGACAGAGGTTTAGCCTGGGTTTGACACAGCCACTTAGAAAAAGCATGAAAAAACAGTATATTGTTTGTAAAGCTATAAATGCTTAAATCACACGGTTTTGAAGAGAATCTATGGCAACTCATCAATCCATGAGCCGATGTTGAGCCACTTATCCGTCAGTTTTTCCATTTCTCCAGTTCCGAGTAATTGGTTCAAGAAATTCTGCATCCAGTTTATAAGTAGCGTGTCTTCGGGCATGGCGATTCCCAGTGGCTCAAAGCTCAGAGGAGACTCTCCTGCGATCAGCCCCTTTGTTCGGTGTCTGTATGCTGTTAGAGCACACAGCTGAAAATCAGCCACTATAACATCAACCTTACCCTTGAGAAGAAGATCTATTCCTTCATCGTAAGAATCAAGTTTAATAAGTTTTGCCTTTGATATGGAGGTCTCGACGAATTCCTGGCTCGTTGAATCCTTTAGAGCTGCAACTGTAACCTCAGGGCTGTCCAAACCTGTTGCCTTTTTCAGGTGGGCAAATCTTTCGGCAACAGCAAGGATTCCTTTTCCTGTAACCATGTAAGGACCTACAAATGCTGCCTGCTTGTTGCGTTTGGCATTTATAGTCATGCCCGATAGTACCATATCTATGTTACCGGCGTCAAGGGAGGAAAGGAGTTCGGTAAAGGGCATGGTGACAATTCTCAATTTCACACCCAACGCATCTGCAATGCCTCTTGATAAGTCAATATCCATTCCAAATATCTCTCCCTTCTTGCTTGTGGCAGACATAGGTGGCTGTGTACCGGTTGTACCGATTACCAGCTCCCCTTTCTTCAAGATACTTTCCATTGTAGAACCTGCCGAAGCGTTCACGACAAACACCAGAGAAAATGCAAGGCATAGCGAAACTAAAAAAAATACTTTTTTCATTGAATTTCTCCCTCTTTAAAACATAGAAGTTAATTTTTTGCGTTTAATTAACGCTTATATCATACTATAACAAAAAAAGTCAATAATAAGAGATTAATAGAAAAGATACTATAAATTTCACGTATCCTTTACCTGCCTTTACTGTGGTTATGCATACACCAATATGTGCAACTTGAACCTTGAATATTATTCAGGCTATATTATTTTGAAAGATACTCTAAAACAATTTAAAGACTGCTTCAATTGTGCTTCAAGTCTCTTTACAACTACACTTCCGAGATTGCGTTTCTGTAAGGCATGGAAGGAGATTTATCTTTTGTAACTGTTTATGAAAGGCATATCTGTATGTTTGGAGATAGAGCCCTTAAAACTCAGCTTCTTGCCCTTATAAACGCCTTTATCGAGCGGTCGTAGGTCTTTTCAGCTTCAGGCGGAAAGAAACACCCTGGTATCTCGCCGTTTGCCCTGTGGTATTGGACACACTCGCAGCATTTCCCTTTTTTTGAACAACTGTAAGTGCATGTGCAGTTTTTTCTGTTTTTTTCCAGATCACATTCCATAATAGAACCTCCCAAAAAAAATAACTGTTAAGACACCCAAATAATATGCAAATTGCAGATTGGCTTTAAGCAAGATACCCATGTTCTGAAAATTATGAATTAACAGATTTATTTACTTAAAAGCTCTTACCGGTCAACAGCTATATTGCTTACCTATGGATAAAGCGGGGCAGATTCAAGTGCTGTATTTTCCTTAAAACCTGCCATGATGTTGAAATTTTGCACAGCCTGTCCGGATGCCCCCTTTACAAGGTTATCAATAGCAGAAACCACTATCATTTTTTTACCTTTAAGGCAAAAACCTATATCACAGTAATTGGACCCTCTTACCCATCCCGTCTGAGGAAGAACCCCGTCAGGCAGAATCCTTATAAAATGTTCTTTTCCGTAAAACTCATTATAAACAGCCTCAACAGCTTTTCTGTCAAGTGAGTTTTTAAGATTGACATAAATTGTGCTTAAAATTCCCCTGTTTACAGGTAGAAGGTGCGGTGTGAAAACCATGGAGACGGACTTTCCTGCAATAATTGAAACCTTTTCCTCTATTTCAGGCTGATGCCTGTGGCTGAACACTCCGTAAGCCTTGAAATTATCACTTGCCTCTGAGAAAAGAGAAGAAAGTTTCAAGCCCCTTCCCGCTCCTGTAACGCCGGATTTTGAATCTGCGATAATGGTGTTAATAGAAATGAGCTCTCTTTTCAGCAGAGGCGCAAGAGCAAGTATTATGCTTGTAGGGTAACAACCCGGGTTTGCAACAAGCCCGGCTTTTTTTATATCTTTTCTCCACAGTTCAGGCATTCCATAAACAGCTTTTTTTAAAATGTTGGAAGAGGTATGTTTTTTATACCACTTTTCATATAATTGTTTGTTTTCAAATCTGTAATCAGCACTTAAATCAATAACCTTTTTTCCTTTTTCAAGGAGAAAAGGAACCACCTGCATAGATTCACTGTGGGGAAGCGCTGTAAAGATAAAATCTGCTTTTGAAGCTGTTTTTTCAGGCTCAAGAGGTTCAAGGGTTAAATCGCATACTGAGATGCAGGAGGGATAAACTGAATCAAATTTTCTGCCCGCATACTGCCTTGATGTTGCAGCTGTTATTTTTACCTGAGGATGCCTGCTTAAAATCCTGATAAGTTCTATGCCTGTATATCCGGTTGCACCGATTATTGCTGTTTTAATCATAACTTAAAAATCCTTTTTAAGAAATAAAAAAGGGAAGGAACAAGTGTCCTTCCCTTAAAATATTCAACAACAACGAATTGTGTCTTATCTCTTTGAGTACTGGAAGCGTTTTCTTGCACCTTTCAGTCCGTATTTCTTTCTCTCTGTTTTACGGTCATCTCTTGTAAGAAGAGAAGCCTCTTTAAGCTCTGGTCTTGTTTCGGGGCTTATTGTGAGAAGGGTTCTTGCAATGGCGTGTCTTATTGCCTCTGCCTGCCCTTTTATTCCTCCGCCGTGTACATTAACATGCACATTGAATTTTCCTGCAAAGTTTGTGAGTTCAAGAGGCTGAAGTATTACTTTTTTCTTTATTTCCAAACCCCTGAAATACTCATCCATCGGTTTTTTATTTATTATTATACTGCCTGAACCTGGTTCCATCCAAACCCTTGCAACACTTGTCTTTCGTTTGCCTGTGGCAAAATATTTTTTTCCTTCCATAAATGTCTATAAACCTTTCTTATAATAATTTTGGCTGCTGTGCCTCATGTGGATGAGTGCTTCCTGAGTAAATTTTAAGTTTTTTAATCATCTGACGACCCAGTCTGTTTTTGGGGAGCATTCCGCTTACCGCATGCATCAGGATCTCCTGGGGGTTTTTACTTAGAAGGTTTCCTGCTGTCTTAGTCTTGAGTCCACCTTGATATCCCGAGTATGAATAATAGTATTTATCCTGCAGCTTATTCCCGCTAAATTTAATTTTTTTTGCATTTACCACAACCACAAAATCGCCTGTGTCAACATGCGGCGTAAATGTAGGTTTATTTTTTCCGCGTAGAATGTCTGCAATCTTGACAGCAATTCTGCCTACAATCTTATCTTCAACGTCAATAAGATACCAGTCATGTTTAACATCTTCTTTTTTAGCACTGAATGTCTTCACTTTTTAAAACCTCTATATAAAAATAAAAGTATTATATTAAATATAATATCAAAATTTGTCAAGAAAAAAATATGCTTTGGTATTTAAAAATTACAATTAAATCCGGGATACAAATACCTAAGCTGAGAGCCTGTGTTGTTCTTATAACTGTTGCACAAGGCAAAAAACGCAATTCAGGTAGAAGCCGCCGCTATTTTTCTTTAAAAACAAGACTGTCTCCTGATGAAGAGGTTGTTATTTCTATTTCATCACCTTCGCTGAATTTTCCTTCAAGGATATTAAGGGCAAGGGGGTCCTGAATGTAGCGCTGTATAGATCTTTTAAGAGGTCTTGCTCCATAAACAGGGTCATATCCATGCTGAGAGATAAAATCAAGGGCGTTTTCTGTCAGGTTTATTGTAAGCTTTTTATCTTCGAGCCTTTTCTGCAGGAGTTTAATCTGAATATCAACTATTTTTTTAAGCTCATCCTGAGTCAGACTGTCAAACATTATTACTTCGTCAATCCTGTTTAAAAACTCTGGCTTAAATGTCTGACGCAGAATATTCATAACTTTTTCTTCACGCTCTTTACCTTCGAGTTCAAGTATTATCTGACTTCCGATGTTTGATGTCATTATGATTATAGTGTTTTTAAAATCAACAGTCCTGCCATGACCGTCTGTTAGTCTGCCGTCATCAAGAATTTGGAGCAGTATATTAAAAACATCAGTATGGGCTTTTTCAAACTCATCAAACAGAATAACCGAGTATGGTTTTCGTCTAACGGTTTCTGTTAGATAGCCTCCTTCATCATATCCCACATAGCCCGGAGGGGCGCCAATTAATCGGGCTACAGAATGTTTTTCCATAAACTCAGACATGTCAATTCTGACCATTGAATGTTCATCATCAAAAAGAAATTCCGCCAGAGCTCTTCCAAGTTCGGTTTTACCAACTCCTGTAGGCCCAAGAAATATAAATGAGCCAAGAGGTCTGTTGGGGTCCTGTATTCCCGACCTTGCTCTTCGGACCGCATTTGAAACAAGTTTTATTGCCTCATTTTGACCTACAACTCTTTTGTGCAGTCTGTCTTCCATGTAAATTAGTTTCTCAAGTTCCCCTTCCAGCATACGTGCAACAGGTATTCCTGTCCATTTGGAAACAATCTGTGCAATATCCTCCTCGTCGACCTCTTCTTTAAGCATTTTTTCCTGTTTCTGAAGTTCTTCGAGATTTTTGTTTGCCTCCTGTATCTGTTTTTCAAGTTTTACAATGACCCCGTATCTTATCTCCGCTACTTTTTCATAATTGCCAGCTCTTTCAGCCTTCTGTTCCTCGTTGCGTGCTTCATCAACCTTTTCCTTCAATGTCTGTATCTGTTTGATCAGATCTTTTTCCTGCTGCCAATGTCTGTCTTTCTCAGCGCAGTCTTTTTTGAGGTTCTCTATTTCAGAGTTGAGCAGTTCAAGCCGCTCTTTTGATGATTCATCCTTCTCTTTTTTTAGCGCTTCTTTCTCTATCTCCATCTGCATCAGTCTTCTCTTGAGCTCATCTATTTCAGCAGGCAGACTGTCTATCTCCATTCTAAGGGATGAAGCAGCCTCATCAATGAGATCAACAGCTTTATCGGGCAGAAATCTGTCTGAGATATATCGGTTTGAAAGGGTGGCTGCAGAGATAATTGCAGAGTCTTTAATCTTTACACCGTGGTGAACTTCATAACGTTCTTTTAAACCTCTCAGAATTGATATAGTATCTTCAACACTTGGTTCTTTTACAATAACTGGCTGAAAGCGTCTTTCAAGCGCAGCATCTTTTTCTATGTATTTTCTGTATTCATTAAGGGTTGTTGCCCCTACACATCGAAGCTCTCCTCTGGCAAGGGCTGGTTTAAGCATGTTTGAAGCATCAACAGCGCCTTCTGCTGCCCCAGCTCCAACAACAGTATGAAGCTCATCAATAAACATAATAGTAGATCCGCTTGACTCCTGGACTTCTTTTAAAACAGCTTTCAGTCTGTCTTCAAACTCGCCTCTGTATTTTGCACCGGCAAGCAGTGATCCCATGTCAAGAGAAACCAGTTTTTTATCCTTTAATCCTTCCGGGACATCTCCGTTTATTATTCGCTGGGCAAGCCCTTCAACAATAGCTGTTTTTCCAACACCAGGCTCTCCTATAAGCACTGGGTTGTTTTTTGTCCGGCGCGAGAGAACCTGAACCACCCTTCTTATTTCTGAATCCCTGCCAATTACAGGATCTAATTTCCCTGAACGTGCCTGCTCTGTCAGATCTCTTGCATACTGCTGCAATGCCTGATATTTCTGTTCAGGGTTCTGGTCTGTTACCCTCTGAGAACCGCGGATTTCTGTTAGGGTCTTAAAAAGGTGATCTTTTGTGACACCAAAAGATGAAAGCAGTCTTGCTGCCTCAGAGTCCCTTGACTCCACTAATGACAGAAGTATATGCTCAATACTGACATATTGGTCATTTAATCTCTGGGCTTCCTTGAAAGATGCCTCCAGAATTTTTTTTGTGCCAGGGGACATGTATATCTGGTCAATCCCGGTGCCGGAAACCTTCGGAAGACCTTTAAGATGTTCATTAAGCCTTGTCTTTAGGGCTTCGCTTGAGACACCAAGTTTTGCCAGAATGGTTTTTCCTATGCCTTCTGGCTGTTCAATTATTGCAAGAAGCAGATGTTCAGGTTCAATCTGCTGATGTTCAAACCTTTCAGCAACATCCTGACATAGAGTTATTAATTCCTGAGATTTTATTGTAAATTTATCAAAACGCATTATTTTTACTCCTTTTTAAGTAAAATGTCTTTATTTAAAAAATAATGATAAATTGGGTAAAGTCAAATGAAACCTGATCAGGACTATTACTTATATACATATTACGGTTTACATAAAAGATCAGAGAAATGTCCAATTTAGGTTAAAGCCGGGTGTATAAACCTACTATTTATCAGCTCTTATTATAAGAAGGGTATCTTTTGGCTTGATTAGCTCATCAGAACCGGGGGATATAACGTTTTTACCGTCTCTTGATATGCTTATAATGTTGATTCTCTCCGCTTTTCTGATATTAAGAGATCCTATTGATTTTTGAGCCCAGGGCGAACCTTCATCAATGGATATTTCCTCAATTTTAAATTTGGGTTTTGTTAAAATCTCTCCACCTTCTGTTTTTTCCCTGAGCAGTTTTTCGGCAGCCTGAATATTTTCCTCTTCTCCAAAAAGAACGATGCAGTCACCCGGATAAAGAAGAAAATCCGGTTCAGGATTCAGAAAAGTTCTTCCCCCACGATCAACAGCAATAATTGAAGTTTGTGTCTGAGAACGAAGGTTAATCTGTCCAATGTTTTTCCAGCACGCAAAAGATCCCTGCTTCAAACGGATTTCAGTAACGGTAATAGGCCATGGCAGATGGTGACGGAGTTCGTCCCGTGAAGTTAAAAGCGTGCTTACAGCAGTCTCGGCAGCATCAACAAAGGGTCTAAGGACTCTGTCTGCGCCTGCTTCATAATAGGCTTTTACCTGTTCATAGTTATGAGCGGTCAGAACGACTTTGCCCTTATAGGATCTTTCTTTCAGGGTTTTGAGCAGAGTAATATTAAGGTCATAACTTGGAATTGTATTTACTACCATAGATGCACTTTCAAGAGGAAGATAGTCATATACTTCCGGGTCACCCGCATCAGCATAAAGACAGGGCCTTGACTTGCTTCTCCACCTTGAAAGGACCTGCGGATCAAAATCAACACAGACCACTTTTTTGCCAAGTCTGTAAAGGTCTCGTACTATGTTCCTGCCGTAACGTCCAAGCCCGAGCAGTACTATATCAACATTTTGCATTTCCTGAGCTGTAAGCTCTATGTCTTCAGGATGAGTAACCTTTCTTTCAAATATTCTCAAAAAAGGAGAGAGCTTTTCATACAGAGGATAGGAATAGAGTATCATATAGGTTGAAAGACCTATTGTTATTAAACCAACAAGGATTATCAGACCCATTGTTTCAGGCTTTATATGTCCGAGACTTAACCCCATCGCGGCAAGTATAAGCGAGAATTCACTTATCTGCGCAACAGTAAGACCCGCAAGAAAACCCGTTCTTCTTCTGTAACCCATTATACCCATAATTAGTACAACTATTAGGGGGTTTCCTATCAGTACAAATAGGGAAAACAGAAGTGACTGCCATATCTGTGTGCCTAGAAGGGAAAGGTCAAGATGTGCACCAAGGTTTATGAAGAAGAACAGCAGAAGGAAATCTCTAAGACTTACAAGACGTGATCCTATTGCCTCTCTGAAAGGTGTTGATGCAATTGCAACACCGGCAAGAAATGCCCCTACTTCTTTGCTGAAACCCAGTAAATCCCCTGCTGCGGCAAGAAGAACAGCCCACGCAATTGCGAATGTAATCATAAGTTCCTGAGATCTTGCAAGGTGGGTGAGGAGTCTGTTGAGAACATACTTCATCAAAAATGCAATAATACCTATAAAAATAAGTCCTTTTACAAAAACATCAAACATTGCACGGGTAAGGTTTGCCTCTTCACTTCCTGTTCCAAGGGCGGAAAGTGCTATCATTACAAGCACTACAACTATATCCTGCACGATTAAAAAACCCACAGCAATACGGCCATGAAGAGAATCGATCTCTTTTTTGTCAGACAGAAGTTTAACTATTATTATTGTGCTTGAGAAGGTCAAGGCTACCGCAACATAGATGGAACCAACTAAAGAGATTCCAAGCGATAAGGCAATTAAGAAACCTACAACAGAGGTAAAAACAATCTGTCCTATGCCTGTAGCAAGTGCAACTTTTCCTGTTGTTCTTATTAAATCGGGATCAAGTTTCAATCCAACCACAAAGAGAAGAAGGGCGATGCCAATCTCCGCTAAAAGTTCAAGTTGTTTATGATCTGTAACAAGGTCAAAGCCGGAAGGTCCAATCAGTATGCCTGTTAATATAAATGCAACAATTAAAGGCTGGCGAAGTTTTACAGCTATTGCTCCAATAATTGCTGAAATAATAAGAATGGTTGTAATTTCATAAAAAAGGTCAGCAAACTGCATCTTTAATCTTTCTGAAACGTTTATTCAGGATTTGTTTAAAAAGCACAAAATTGCCTGCCATCAGGGTTAGAAAGGCAGAATCAACAGGAAACCTGAAACGGTTGTTTTCTCCAAACTCAACAAAGGTTGAAACAAAAATTGCATAGGAATGAATAAACATGCAGAAAAGGCAGGGAAGCAGTATCTCTTTTGAAATATCAGATGATTTCCTGATTAACATAATCACTGGAGGAATATAGAAAAGAAGAAAAAAAACAGATATTACAACAGCTCTTATCCATATTTTCGGGTCAGTATATCTGCCTTCCATGCCGAGAAAACCAAAGAACAGAAACCTGTAAAATCTCTCAATAGTATATACTCTTTCCATGTTGTCTGCAAAAAGAGCATGTACCGAGTCTGAAGAATGCCAAAGGGTAAGTGCATAGGAACCTGCGGTAAAAAGGGCAAACTGTGCGGGTTCATATCTGATTAAAGACAGGGCATCTGATTTAAGCTGTTTTGAAAGCCGGGTATATGCGATATGATTAAAGTTTGGGTAGTTTGTGCTTTTATATTCACAGCTCAAAGCAGGATGTGCTGACAAATTCTTTCTCCATTTTTCTGTACCTGGAAAGTTATCAATAGCCCTGAAAGGTTCCAGTTCAACCTCCACTGCAAGGCTGCTTATAAGCCCTATTTCATGAAGGGGTTTAAGCTGCTCTCTGCTGTAACCGTTTGCTTTGTTCCAGAGACTCATTCCGTCCCATGAAGATGTCCCGAAAAAACCAAAAAGGAAGGCGTTTTTGAATGATACTCCAAGTATGGGGATAATAGCTATAAGGGCTGTTATTGCAAATGTTCTTAAGCACTTTTTGTTACAGAACCCGGTGCGGAAGATGCAAAACAGAAGAAAAAGTGTTGCAAGAATGAAAAAAAATGGATGGAAAAGAGAGCGGGTTAATCCCAGAAGCAGCAGAAACAGCCAGAAAAAAAAGAGATTTAAAGTTTTTTTTGTTCTGCACCAGCATACAAAAAAATAGATTGAAGCGATAATAAGAAAACCCTCAGCAAAACTATAATATAGGAGATTCTCATAGAGAATAAGTGTCGGGTTGAGCATGAATATAAGGGTTGCCAATGCTGATAAGTATTTATTAATTGAAAAACAGGTTAAAATTCCATAGAAAAAAAGCGGTATTAATGCCCCTGCTGTTTTAAATAAAAGTTCATATGAAAGAAACGGGTCAGGAGAAACCTTTAAAACAATGCCGAGGAAGAGATTAAAAAAAGGCGGTTGGGAATGCAGGTAAAACAGGCTTCTTAATAAATCCTCCCTAAGAAGCAGCGGATCAAGATACTGCATTGCAAAATTTAAGGGTTTCCCAATGAAATAACCGCCTTTAAGGGAAAATATTATTCTGGTTGCAATAAAAACAAGGAGTATAATAATTGAGGGGTCAATTTTTTTGATGAAAGTAACAGGATATTTTAATCTGTTCTGGTTATTCACTTTTTGCCTTTGAAAATAAAAGAATCAACGGTTGTTTAAAGTAAGTATAAAGCCGCTAACCAGTTTAAGATGCTATCATTTTGAACTTTGCTTGTCAATTTGACTTGTTTGCCCCTTCAATAAATCATTTTCTTGAAAATGGTTTCTGCTGGTGTTATGATTAGCTTTGAACTTTTATAAGGTCAAAGAGCTGTCTCAGCAGATACAAGGGGGTCTGTTATGAACAGATCACAGAAAAAAATATTTGTTCTTGATACAAATGTAATTCTTCATGACAACACATGCATATACCAGTTTGGGGCAAACGATATTGTAATACCAATTACCGTGCTTGAAGAGCTTGACCAGTTCAAAAAAGGAAACACTGAGCTCAACTTCAATGCAAGAGAGTTTGTAAGGTCTCTGGACAGCCTGAGCGGAGACAAGTTATTTGACCAGGGATTAAAAATTGGTCCCTATAAAGGCAAAATACTTATAAAACTTGAAGAAGCGTTTCATAAAGACCTCGTTGCAAACTATCTGATTGATAAACCGGACCACCGAATTCTCAATACTGCTTACCATCTTGTTAAAAAAAATCCCCTGCGTAAAGTCATACTTGTAACAAAAGATGTTAACCTTCGCATGAAGGCGAAATCAGTTGGGCTAACTGCTCAGGACTATACAACTGACCATGTAAAGGACTTAACAGCTCTTTACAAGGGACACAGGTTTGAGTACGGGATACCTGAGAATATTATTGATGAGATGTATCGTGACCCTTACGAAGTTGAAATGCCTTATTTTAATTTCAAGGAAATACCTGTTGCTAATGAATTTATAATTATGAGAAACGGGAAAAAATCAGCCCTTGCTACTTTTGATTTGACGCAACAGAAGATTAAAAGGGTTGACAAAGTGCCTGCCTATGGAATAGTTCCAAGAAATGCCGAGCAGACCTTTGCAATTAATGCCCTGATGAACCCCGATATTTTGCTTGTCACCCTTTCAGGAAAAGCAGGTACTGGAAAGACCCTTCTTGCCCTTGCTGCTGCTCTTGAGAGAAGAAAAAATTACAGACAGATATATATTGCAAGACCGATTGTTCCTCTGAGCAATAAGGATATAGGCTACCTGCCAGGAGATATTCAGTCCAAACTTGATCCCTATATGCAGCCGCTTTATGACAATCTTGGGGTTATTCAAAGTAATTTTGAAGATGTAAAAAGCAGACAGAGCCGTATTAAAGAATTTCTTCAAGAGGAAAAACTTGTCATATCACCGCTTTCCTATATAAGGGGAAGAAGTCTCGTGCGGATATTCTTTATTGTTGATGAAGCACAGAACCTTACCCCGCATGAGGTAAAGACAATAATTACACGGGCAGGAGAGGGCACCAAGCTTGTTTTTACTGGGGATATTTTTCAGATAGACCACCCATATCTTAACAGTTATTCAAACGGTCTGAGTTATCTGATAGAAAAAATGAAGGGGCAGAAGATTTACGCACATGTAAACCTTGAAAAGGGTGAACGCTCAGAACTTGCTGAACTTGCAAGCAATCTGCTTTAAGAGCCAAGCTTCAAGTTAAAAGAAAACCCTTGCAAAATGCCATTAAAACGGTTGTGATTTCTATTTGCACACAAAATTCAGATTACAGCTAAAAACTTAGCTATGTTGAGATGTTATGAAAAATAAAGCAGGATTTTCAATCACCAAAATTAACGAGGATGTTCTGCAAATCACAGCAGGCAGGTCGAATTCCTATCTTTTATGCGGTGAAGAACTGATACTCATTGATACAGGGATGAAGCCTGATGGAGAAAAAATTTTAAATGCAGTTGAAACAATCGGCAGAACCCCTCAAGATATATCACTTATACTTATCACCCATGCTCATATTGACCATACAGGCTCCCTTTCTTTTCTTAAAAATAAAACAGGGGCAAAGACAGCCGCCCCTGCGGTTGAGAAAGACTATATTGAAGGAAGAAAAAAGACCTGGACAATGCAAAGACATGGCTTTGCCGGAAAACTTTTCAGAGCAATGCTTTTTATTATGGAGGGTTTTGTTTTCAGGTATGAACCTTCAACAGTAGATAAACCACTTGAAGGGGGGGAGAAACTTGATGTGTTCGGGGGTGTTGAGACTATTTCTACGCCAGGACATTCACGGGGAAGCATGAGCTATTACTTAAGGGAAAAGAAGATACTTTTTTCAGGCGATGCTTTGAGCGGTTTACCCAAACCATCGCTTCCTGTCAGTTTTGGATGTTCAGACTATGGTCAGGCATTAAAATCAGCCGCAAAACTTGCAGAATTAAAGTTTGATAAATGCTGTTTCGGTCATGGTGTGCCTGTGTTGAGTAAAGCGGATGTATTAATAAAGAACCTTGTAAAAAGTGCTTGAATTGTTCAGTCCTCTTTTCCTTGTTTTTTTGAAATGGGTGGCTTTAATGTCCTTCCAATCCCAAACATTATTCCCCCCCTTGATTAGCAGACTGTGTCGTAATAGCCAAATCTGTCATTTCGAACCCTGTGACAGCAGGGTGGTAAATCTCAAGTGCTTGGTTTTGTTTACAAAGATATTTCTCGTTATAACTCGAAATGACATAAAATTCGATTACGACACAGTCTGTAGATGGATGGAGTTAGATAGGTTAGAATAGAAAGTCTCTTTTATGTCAATATTTAAGAGAAAACTTTGGTAACTTTAATTTCACTGAATTAGTGCAGGGAAACTTTGTATCTTTAAACAGATTTCTGGTTGTCCAGAATAAGAATACTTCTTTCTTGTTTAAAAAACAAGGGACATGAATTGACGTTGCGTTCAACCTCCTCTATCTTATCAACAATTGAACCCGGTGTCCTTCTGCGATCGCATAGTACAAATTGACCATTCTGACTGATAACTCTAAGGTGTGGTAGTGATATTTTAAAAGGAGTAGAATCGGGAAGTGTTAAATCATTGTTTGCAAGTGAGTCTGAGCTTTCACTGCCGATAAAAAAGAGGAATGTTGTTATAATAAAAGGGTTTGCAGGTAAAGACTGCATCCTAATGGCAGTTATGCCATGTTTAGGCTATGATTTATATATAAGCTTTTTCAACAACATAATACGGTACTAGTATTTTCCTTCTCTTTATATAATAACTAACTTTTTCGAGGACGATTTTAGAAGAACTTCATACTTTGCCTGCCGGCTTGGATAACAGTTAAATATAAAATAATTGTTAAACATCTAAATGTATTGTATACTTTTCACAATACAAAGAGTTTTTTAAGAATTAATAGTATAATAACTTCATAATTATTAAAAATGGTAAAAAATGATTTTCAGGAAAAATTCGGGGCTTTTCTGGTAAAGCAAGGCATTGCAACCACAGAACAGATAATCAAGGCTCTTGATAGCCAAAAAAGACTTGAGAGACCCATTGCTCTTATTGCCTATGAAGAGGGATTGATAAACTTTGAACAGGAATTTGAAATACTCAACAAACAACAGGGTACTAGAAAACTATTTGGCGAAGTAGCGATAGAACTGGGATACCTTTCTCAGGAACAGGTGGAAGGGCTTCTTGAAATTCAACAAAAAGGCAGACCTCCTATTGGTGATATTCTAATAAGAATGGGGTTACTTGATAAAACAACCCTTGGTGTTGCTCTTAACAGTTTTTTTGCTGAAAATGGCAGTTAGTTTTTATTTTTCTTTGTAAAACCAGTTATAGTCGGTGTTCTATATAACATATTTAAAAGGCACAATCAAACAGATTTTGTCTTTTTTTTCTCTTTTTTCAGTTTTCGTTTTTCCTTCTGTGTATGCTGAGGTGTTTTTTTCTGTTCTTTTTTACCTTTATCCTTGCTTCCTTTTTCTGCCATTATTTCTCCTCTGTTTTTAAAGCTGCTTGTAATCTATTTCCCTGACAGTTTAAAAAGATAGAGCAAAAAAGTCAACCGCTATCTTTTCATCAAAAGAATAAAAAGACTTTAAAACCTTATCCACAACCTACTTTTATATCCATTGAGGCTAATTCATTTGAAATACTCTTTTTATCTATCAAAAAATTTTATTTTTTTACTTCTAACTTTCTTCTAAAAAGCTACTCCCTCAGATACCTGTCAACATTTTCAGACATTGTTCTTGCCTGGTTTATTGCCTTTACAACAAGAGAAGGTCCTGATACAGCATCACCGGCTGCAAAGACCCCTTCAACACTTGTCATAAAACCATCATCTATTTTTATATTTCTCCTGCTATCAAGTTCAAGCTCAAAATCAGTCAAAAGCCTGCTATGCTCAGTATGTACAAAACCTATGGCAAGTATAACCATATCTGATTTCAGCAAAAACTCAGTATCAGGCAATTCAATCATTTTTGAAGGAGAACCTTGTTCATCTTTTACCCAGTCTACCTCAGCACATATTACTTCGCTGACCGCATCGTAAGCACCTTGAAACCCTTTTGTAAGCACCGACCATCTTCTTTCACAACCCTCAACATGTGAACTTGAAGAACGAAGGATTGAAGGATAATTGGGCCATTGAGGGTTCCAGGGATTTTCCCAGGTCGGGGGTTTGGGAAGAATTTCAAACTGATAGACCTTTTTTGCGCCTTGACGGTTTGCAGTACCTACACAGTCAGACCCGGTATCTCCCCCGCCTATTACAAGCACAACTTTTCCCTTTGCAGAAAACATATCTTTTTCGCTCAGCTCACCTGAGATGACCTTGTTTGACAGGCTAAGATAGTCCATGGCAAAAACAATATTCTCAAGTTCTCTGCCGGGAACATCAAGGTCTCTTGGCTGCGAAGCACCTGAGGTTATAACAATTGCGTCAAACTTATTTCTAAGGTATCGGACTGATATATCATCACCTGCTGCCACGCCCGTTTCAAACTTGATACCTTCCAGCCTTAACTGATCCAGCCTTCTATCTATTACTGACTTATCTAGCTTAAAATCAGGAATTCCGTACCTCAATATGCCTCCTGGTTTTATGGCTTTTTCAAATACTGTAACCTTATGCCCTTTTCGTCTGAGCTGCTGGGCAGAAGTAAGCCCTGCCGGACCTGAACCTATTACAGCAACACGTCTGTCAGACTCTTTTGAAGGAGGTCTCGGAATTATTAAATTATTATTAAATCCATATTCCACAATTGCAAGCTCCATTTGTCTTATTGTAACAGGGCTTGAGTTTATTGAAAGCGTGCATGCAGCTTCACAGGGAGCAGGACAGACCCTTCCAGTTATCTCTGGAAGATTGTTTGTAAGCTCTAATCTCTCAAGAGCCTCCTCCCATCTGCCATGATAGAGCGCATCATTGAATTCAGGCACAAGGTTTGATACAGGGCAGCCTATTGCATGACAAAAAGCAACACCGCAGTCCATGCACCTGGAGGCTTGTGCTCTTAATTCTGTTTCAGCCATAGGCTGAGTTATTTCTCTGTAATCTTTCAGCCTCTCCTCAACAGCCCTGTAGTCTGCTGTCTTTCGCCCGTATTCAAGAAATCCTGTTGCTTTTCCCATATCAGTCGTAAACCTCCTCTGTCATTTCAACAGAATCAGACTCCCGTAATGTCTGTCTGCTGATTCTTTCAAGGGCTTTTTTGTAATCAAGGGGCATAACCTTTACAAACTTGGGAAGTGTCTCAGACCAGTTACGAAGTATTTCCGACGCCACCTGACTTTCAGTATATTTGATATGCTTTTCAATAAGATTAAGAAGTCTGATCTTGTCTTCCTCTTCTGTCAGGGGCTCTACATCCACCATTTCCAGGTTGCACTGAGTGTCAAAAAGCTGATTTTCATCAAGCACATAAGCTATTCCTCCGCTCATTCCTGCCGCAAAGTTCACACCTGTTCTGCCAAGCACAACTACACAGCCGCCTGTCATATACTCACAACCGTGATCCCCTACGCCCTCCACAACAGCAACAGCACCGCTGTTTCTAACCGCAAATCTCTCCCCTGCCATTCCGTTTATATATACCTCTCCATTGGTTGCGCCAAACAGAGCCACATTGCCTGCAATAATATTGTTCTTGGGGCTGAAAGTGGAGTCTTTAGGCGGATAGACAATTATTTTGCCGCCTGAAAGCCCTTTTCCTGTGTAGTCATTTGTCTCACCCTCCAGCTCAAAGGTTATTCCGGGGGCAAGAAATGCTCCAAAACTCTGTCCGGCAGATCCGCTGAACTTGCATTTAATAGTGTCAGGAGGCAGCCCCTTAGAACCGTAGATCTTTGCAACTTCTGAACTTAGCATCGCCCCTGCAGTTCTGTTGCAGTTGCGGATTGTGGCAAAAAGATAAACCGGTTCACAAGCTTGGATTGCTTTTTCAGCCTGTTCAATAAGCTCCAAATCAAGAGAAAGGGAAAAATCATGCTCCTGAGATTTTATGTGCCTAAGAGAACCATTACTTGGGACTACCGGCACCATCAATAATTTTGACAGATCAACTCCCATTGCCTTCCAGTTTTTCAGCACATAATCAGCTTCAAGCAAATCAGCTCTTCCAATCAGATCATCCATTTTCTTAATCCCAAGACTTGCCATAATCTCCCTGACTTCCTGAGCTATAAAGCGCATACAGTTTTCCAGATATTCTGGTTTACCTGCAAAACGTTTGCGTAGTTCGTGGTCCTGTGTCGCCACGCCAACCGGACAGGTATTCAGATGACACTTTCTCATCATCACACATCCCATAGCCATAAGGGAAAGAGTTCCGAATCCGAACTCTTCTGCTCCTAGCATTGCCGCAATAACAATGTCTCTTCCGGTCTTTAACTGTCCGTCGGTTTGCACCCGAATACGTTCTCTGAGATTGTTCAACACAAGTGTCTGCTGGGTTTCGGCAAGTCCGATTTCCCATGGAATTCCTGCATGCTGAATTGATGAGATGGGCGATGCTCCTGTTCCTCCGTCATGTCCGCTTATCAGAACCATATCTGCTTTTCCTTTTGCAACACCTGCTGCAACTGTGCCTACCCCCACCTCGGAGACAAGCTTTACAGATATTCGAGCTTGACGGTTGGCGTTCTTCAGATCAAATATAAGCTGTGCAAGATCTTCGATTGAATAGATATCATGATGCGGAGGCGGTGAGATCAGCATCACTCCAGGGGTGGAATGCCTGACAGAGGCAATCTCTTCATTGACCTTATGCCCTGGAAGCTGTCCCCCTTCTCCGGGTTTTGCTCCCTGTGCCATTTTAATCTGAAGTTCGCTGGAATTTACGAGATAATTTATTGTAACCCCGAACCTGCCTGATGCAACCTGTTTTACTGCACTTTTGGTCGAATCTCCGTTTGGAAGCTCTGTGTACCTTTTTTCATCCTCGCCTCCCTCACCTGAATTGCTCGCAGCACCAAGCCTGTTCATAGCAATGGCTATTGTTTCATGAGTCTCTCTGCTTATAGAGCCAAAAGACATTGCAGAGGATACAAATCTTTTAACTATTTCCTCGACAGGTTCAACCTCATCAATATCAATGGGTGTCTGAGGTTTAAACTTTAAAAGTCCTCTGATTGTGCAGAGGTTTCTGGATGAATCGTTGATCTGGGATGAATATTTTTTAAACTCAGCGTAATCTGCTTTTTTAACAGCATTTTGAAAAGAAACAATTGCCTCCGGGGTGAGAAGATGTTTTTCAGAGTTCTTTCTGTAATTAAACCTTCCTCCGCTTTGAAGCACTCTGTCTTGAGCAAAACACTGGCTGTGTCTTTCAAGGGTCTCTTTTGCAACAGCATCAAGCCCTATGCCCTCTATTCTTGAAGGAGTACCAGGAAAGAAGTCGTCTATAAATTCTTTATTTAACCCCACAGCCTCAAAAATCTGTGCCCCGCGATAACTCCTTATAGTTGATATACCCATTTTGGACATTATCTTCAGCAGCCCTTTATTAACAGCCGTTATATAATGGTCAAAGGCGGTTTCAAGCTGGATGTTATCTGATATGAGCTTTCTCTGTATCAAATCAGCTATGGTCTCAAATGCAAGATAGGGGTTTATTGCACTTGCACCGTATCCGATAAGGGTTGCAAAATGCATAACTTCTCTTGCTTCAGCGGTTTCGATTATAAGACCTGCCAGGTGGCGTTTCTTCTTTCTTATAAGGAAGTGATGAGCAGCAGACAATGCAAGCAGAGCCGGCAGTGGAGCTCTGTCCCCGCTTGCTCCTCTGTCGCTTAAAACAAGTATAGTGCTTCCAGTATCAACCAGATTTTCAGCTTCTGAACAGATGCGCTCAATAGAATTTTTAAAACCCTGCTCTCCATCAGCAGCATTGAACAAAATAGAGATAAAGCCTGTTTTAATACCGGGAAGGTTGGTTTTTTTCAGTTTTTCAATATCATCATTTGAAAGTATAGGATGGGTAAGTTTTAACTGATGACAATGTTCAGGAGTCTCATCAAGCAGGTTGCCTTCCCTTCCGATAAAGCTCATAAGAGACATTACCAGATTTTCCCTGTATGGGTCAATAGGCGGATTTGTAACCTGTGCAAAAAGCTGTTTGAAATAGTTGTAAAGCAGTTGAGGTCGCTCTGCCAGTACTGCAAGAGCTGTATCATTTCCCATAGAACCTATAGGCTCCTGAGCATTCTCTGCCATGGGAGCAATAATCATCTTTATCTCTTCAAGTGTGTATCCAAAAATTTTCTGCATTAAGACAATATCCATGCCTTCTGTGCTTAGCAAGCCCGGTGTTCCAAAAAGACCTTTGAGTTCAATCCTGTTACTCTCAAGCCATCTTCTATATGGTCGTTTTCTGGAAACAGAAGCCTTTATCTCGCTGTCATATACGATTCTCTTCTTCTCTGTATCAACCAATATCATCTTTCCAGGAGCAAGGCGTCCCTTTTCAAGCACTTCTTTTGCCGGAATATCTATAACCCCTGCCTCTGATGCCATTACAATGCGTCCGCTTTTTGTGATTGCGTAACGGGCGGGTCTGAGTCCGTTTCTGTCCAGAATGCCGCCCACTTTCAGTCCGTCTGAAAAGGCAATGGCGGCGGGTCCGTCCCATGGTTCCATTATGGCTGCATGATATTCATAAAATGATCGTTTGTCCTGAGAAATATGATACTTTGTTCCGAATGCCTCGGGTATCATAATCATCATGGAATGTTCAGGGGTTCTGCCGCTCAGACAGAGCAGTTCATAAACATTATCAAACATCCCTGAATCACTAAGTGTCGGGGTTATCACAGGAATCAGTTTTTTTATTTCATCACCAAAGGCTGAAGAGGAAATTGTAGCCTCCCTTGCAGTCATCTTGTTAGCATTTCCCCTGAGTGTGTTGATCTCTCCGTTATGACAGATATAACGGAACGGCTGTGCAAGGGGCCATGACGGGAAAGTGTTGGTGCTGTAGCGCTGGTGCACGAGGGCTATGGCGCTCTGAAAATCAGGGTCCTGAAGATCGGGATAAAAACCGGGAAGCTGAGGTGCTACAAACATACCCTTGTAGTTTATGGTACGGCATGAAAATGAGACCACATAAAAATCATCTATACTGAAACCACTGTCAGATGCTTTTTTTTCAATGCTTTTGCGCACAATATAGAGTCTTCTCTCCAGTGTCTCTCCCGATAGTTTTGGAAAAACCGCAAATATCTGCCACACCGATGGCATTGAATTTCTGGCAAACTCACCCAGACAATCCGGGACAGCAGGCACCTGCCTCCATCCCAGAACTGTTCCGCCTTCTGAGACAATGCAATTGTTTGTGATTTGTCTGCATTGTTCAAGCATGTCTTTATCCTGCGGCAAGAACAGCATTCCTGCACCATATTCCTGCCTGCCGGGGAGGTTAAAACCGTTCTGTTTGCAAACCTCTGCAAAAAACCTGTGGGGAATCTGGGTCAGGATCCCGGCTCCATCTCCTGTTTTTAAATCACCGCCAACAGCGCCTCTGTGGATGAGGTTCTGGAGAATGTTTATTCCGTCTGAAACGATCTGATGCGATGCATCGCCGTTGATGTCCGCAATAAACCCCACACCGCAACTGTCATGTTCAAACTCAGGACTGTATAGACCAAATGGTTTCATCTTTTTTCCTTTATTAAAAAAACAGATACAAGATACAAGTTTCAAGCTTCAAGTAAAAGCTTGGGCTGTAAGCAGGCGTCGGCTGTCAGATTGTAGGTTGGGTTGAGCGCAGCGAAACCCAGCATCCAACGATAACGATAACGACCACGATCACGAAAGGGTTTGCTGATACCTGATACCTGCTTTTTTGCTTACCAGCTTATCATAGCGCAGCGAAACCCAACATCCAACGATAACGACTACGATCACGAAAAGGCTTTTGATTTTACTACGAGCTACCAGCTACGTTGCTAATTTTGCTTATCAGCTATTCTTATACACCATCATCTTCTCTTTGTCACTACCTACATAGAGCTTTATTCCCGCCTGCGGCGGGTCAATTATCCGGATGGTATCAGACCGTGCGTCTGCAGCCGGCATCAGGTCAAGCAGTCTGTTCGGACTGTTTTCAAAAAACTCTGCGTTCAAAACATGGTCCGGATTGTCCGGCAGCACTGCCGCATAGACCATTCCCGACTCAATGACGGTATTAAAAAAACGGTTTCCCAGATAGGCTTCAGGCATTATGCAATCGCCTGGTTCTGCTATTTCACACAGGACAGAAAGCGTACTTATTTCTGAAAAGGTCACAGGAATTCCTTTTAAAGGATCAAAAGCTCCCCATCTGCCCTGTCCTGCAAGAATCAACGTTTTGGGAACGCCCATTTCCTGCAGACTTATTATCTGCCCAATAAGCCTTGCCAGTTCATAGCGTTCATCAATGCCAGCCTTGCGGTAGAATTCCGGAACCACATATATAATCCGGTCAACTGCTGCTTCAATGCTTCGTCCGATTACAGCACCGCTGCTCTTAAAGATAATATTTTCTTCTGGAATTCCTGTGGGCGACGGCTTTTTATCACCCTCCATTCCTCCCTTAAATGGTCTGCAGTGAAGCAGGTTTATTCTGTATCTGTCTCTTGTCTGAAAGTTTACAGTAAATTCAACATCAACGGGACTTGCATAAGCCTTCTGAAGTATGGAAAGCATAGCATGCATATCCTTCACAAGGCTTGTACCTTGAATGACAGAGTCCAGGCAGAAAGAGTTATTTGATGTTAATAACTCTTTGTCAAGCTCCTCTGGCAGGGTTAAAATCTGATCCGGAAACAGTGTTGCAACCCTGTTTTTTGAAAAATCAATCACATCTGCTTTCAGCTGCAGGTTTTTTTTAAGTCCTCCCGGACAGGTCTCGGAAGAGTTTAAGGATACAAGCCGTATATTGTCATCATCACATATTCCGGCTGCTCTTGTGCCAAGCCCTGCAACAATCCTCATAAAACCGGACTTTTTATCAACCGATCTTTCCCATGAAAAAGGATTGCAGGAATAAGCTGCTCCCGCAATATGTGGATAGAAAAGATTTTCATGCATCTGACCTGATACACGCTGAACAAGAAGCCCCATCTGTTCATCCAGATCAAGAAGCCCCGCCTGTTTTCTGTATAACAGAGCCTCTCTGTTCATAATGGCCGAATATACTGTTCTTGCAGCTGCCATAAAATGCTCAAGTCTTTGCTCCGGAGTTCCCTGATTGGGGCAGAATACACTCTCATATTTTCCTGAAAACGGGGTGTTGTATGTATGCTCCAGTACGCTTGAGGAACGGACTACGATGGGCGACTGTCCGAAATAGTCAAGCATTGCCATAAATTTTTCCTTTATATCTTCAGGAAAGTTGCCGGCAAGAAGCCTCTGTTTTGCTTCCTGTGCACCGTCAAGGTCAAGCTCCGGACCTCGCATCTTGTCATGAACCCACCAGCACCCATTTTTAACAAGATAGGTATAGAAGACATGAGAGCCGACAAAAAATGAGTCATGGATTTCAAGCATATCATCCCACCTCGGGTTTTTCTTCTTAAGAATTGCCCTGGCAAGAAGCATTCCGAAAGCCTTGCCCCCGATAAGTCCGGTTCCGATTATTCTCCTGCCGGTCTGAATAACATCAGAAACAGAGAGATATTTCTCCGCCATTTCAATCATGTCAGGCTCTCTGGTTAAAGACATACGTATAAGGTTGCGAAGAAGTTTTTTATCTTTTGCAACAGAAGGGGTTTTCCCTGTTGAAGCCTCCAAAGATTGCCTGGCTTTAACAAATGACTTTGTCCACACATCCCTGTCATCTGTACTCAGGTCGGTATGGGGTCTTTTAACCTGGGAGAGAATCTCCGCAGTGGTTGTAGAGTCTGTAACAGGCAGAAACTGGTTCCCTTTCCAGCTGTGAAGCATATACATGGTTTTTGAATGGCGTTTGTAAACCTTAAGCGGATGAACATAAAAACTGTTCTCCCTTCTGAACACATCCATTACTATCTGTGCGGTGTTATGAACCGTCTCTATAGCATAAGAGGTGTTTCTGTTTCTAATCAGGGCAAAATATGAAGCGGTCTCAAAAGTATAAAGATAGGGGCAAACCAGCATAAAGAAGTTTGCAAGCATCCTGTCGCTATACCAGTCAACTGCCAACTCAGACATTGAGTCAAAAACATAACATGCACCTACCCCTTTTTCTTCAATAACCCTGAATATTTTATCTATAAACTTTGCAAAACCAATTTCAGGGTAAATTTCATAGATATCCGCATCAATGCCTGCCGGCAGAAGCTTTTCATGCGCAGCAAACCTGAAATATACAAGCTTTCTTTTCTCCCTGTGGGCATTAACTGCAAAAGGTTCTACAAAACTGAGGTAATCACCTATTGATTCAACCTGCAGAACTATATTGTCTCCGGGTCTTATTCCTCCAAGTATACTATCAAGACTCATAAGTCCTGTGCTAAGCTGTTTATAAACATTTTTCATAATTTTTCTTTCACAAAATTTATCTTCTACTACATTGCACAAAAAATGCCAGCTATGTTCAGATTGTTTTCAATTAAATTCAACTATCCGAAATAACTCTATAAAACAGTTTGTTTCAGACAATATCTTTTGGAAATATTCCCCCTTTTCTATATATATTGATGGCATATATATTACATTTTTGTTATAATTGAAAAAATGACGTTACATTATTGTTAATATTGCTGGTAAAAGTTGTTAAGCTATTAAAGTTTTTTGCTTATCAGCTTATCAGCCAAAAGCTTAATGACTTTTATTATGGACAGAGCATCAAAACAGCTTAATATTCTTTTTAAAATATCTCAGAGGGCTTTTCACAAAACAGATATTTCCTCTCTGATAAAAGATATCTTTGATATTCTTGATAAAGAGATGGGGATGTCAAGAGGCATACTTACACTTAAAGACCTTGATTCAGACCTGTTTGTGATTGAAGCCTCAAAAGGTCTGACAGATAAGGAGAAAAGAAGAGGAAGGTATAAACCCGGAGAAGGCATTATTGGAAAAGCCGTCCAGAACAGAAAGCCTTTATATGTTATGGACATAAACCGTGATCCAGGTTTTTTAAACAGAACAGGCTCGAGTCCTAAAGGTAAGTCTGTTGCATTCCTATGCGTTCCTGTTATAAGACATACTGAGGTTATTGGAACCATAAGTATTGACAGACCGACCGCTGATGTTGAAACAATCGAAAAAGACCTGAGCTTTCTGAAACTTACAGCAGATATATTGGCAGAAGCAGTTTTCAGGATAAGGGAGCAGACAGAAGAGAAACAGGCCTTATTAGAAGCGAACCGTGTGCTACAGAAGCAAATTGGAAACCTTTATAACCCTGACAATATTGTTGGCAGATGCAATGCAATGAAAAGGGTCTATCTGCAGATTGAACAGGTAGCAGACAGTTTGGCAACTGTTTTTATACGCGGTGAATCTGGAACCGGAAAAGAGCTTGTAGCAAAAGCAATACATTTTTCAAGTCCGAGAAAAGATAACCCTTTTATTGCGGTAAACTGTGCGGCCCTGCCTGAAAATCTTGTTGAAAGCGAGCTTTTTGGTCATGAAAAGGGTGCTTTTACAGGGGCTCTGCAACAGAAAAAGGGAAGATTTGAGATTGCGGACAAGGGTACCATATTCCTTGATGAAATAGGAGACATCTCGCCTGCTGTTCAGGTAAGGCTTCTTAGGGTTATACAGGAAAAAAACTTTGAAAGGGTAGGAGGGACAAAAACCCTAAAGGTTGATATAAGAATTATTGCAGCCACAAGTCAGGATATTGAAAAGGCAATACAGGAAGGGAGGTTCAGGGAAGACCTTTTTTACAGACTTGATGTTTTCCCGATACACCTTCCGCCTCTTAGGGAAAGAAAATCAGATATTATTCTTCTTGCCGATCATTTCCTAAGAAAATACAACTATATGTATGGTAAAAACATAAAAAGAATATCAACAACAGCAATTGATATGATGATGTCATATCACTGGCCAGGAAATGTACGGGAACTTGAAAACTGTATCGAAAGAGCAGTTCTTACAACCTCTGATGAGGTTATTCACGGTTACACACTTCCTCCATCTCTGCAAACATCTGATTTAACAAATACCTCCATAATTCCAAAAGAGGGGGCAAATTTGAAAACCATTGTTTCTTCTTATGAAAAGGAAGTAATAATTGATGCTTTAAAAAAATTTCAGGGGAAGGTAAACAGGGCATCTGAATACCTTCAAACCACGCAACGTATTCTTCACTACAAAATCAACTCTCTTGGAATTGACCCAAAAGCTTACAAATAATACCGGTTTTTTGATATCAATCAATATATTATAAAGTTTTTTCAGTCTGTGACGATATAAATTAAATATAGAAGGTAAGAAAGAACTGTCGGTTATCAGCAAACCTTTTTTGCTTGTAATCAGGTCATATATTTATAGAAGGCAAAACAAAAACTTTTTTACAGGAAAGACGCTCTAAATTGAAAAAGAGTGATAACAGATCGACGATTAAAGAACTCGACGCCCTTTTTGATATAATCCAGTGGCTCGAAAATAGAGAAATCTCCGACTTTGAAAAAGCAAGAAAAGCTTTTTTGGTTGGGGAAAACGAGGTCTCCCAATGGCTTTCAAAAGCAGATCTCAGCAAGAGTTTAATATCAAAAAAAAATCCCCCTCTTCGTTTATGGAAAAGGTTTAAATGAGCGCTCTTTAATCTCTGCTTTAAGAGATTCAACTGTTTTTACTTTATCACCTTTAATGTCCTTGATTTTACCGCATATCTCCTCAGCACCCTCAGTATAGAAGGAAGTTATTTTTGCCTCTTTTTCGGCAATAAGAATACCTTTGCCAGCGCCTTCAACAAGAGCCGCCTGAGCTGAGCTGTCCATCGTTACAGTTTCTATTTCTGAAAAGGGGATTTCAGAAACAGCACGGTCTTTTAAAAACAGGCTTATGGATTTACTGCCCAATACAATTTTTGCCTGCAGGGCTTTTTTCAGTTTTATAGACTTTATGATGAAAAACGGAAGAGCATATATATAAAGAATAATAAAGTTCCAGATATAGAATGTTCTCCATCCGCCTTCATGCAGATCAAGGGTAATAACTCCATTTGCTCCCATTACAAGAAGAAAAGGTTTCAGTATCATAAGGTAATACATAAGCGCCGGGCTTCGAAGGGACAGGAAATATATTTTATTGTCACCCTCTATTGCAGGTTGCCGGTTACCGAATTTTTTTTCAAACCATTGCCAGGAAAACCACCAGAGCGGTATGGAGATAATGCTTAAACCATAATAAAGAAAGTTCTGTAAGGCTTTGGGACCGGCATCGCCAGGAGGATACCCTGAAATATCAAGTATTAGAAAAAACAGAAACGAGTAAAGAATAAACCATCCCATAAAACGCACAAAATAAAATCCAAAATTTTTCACAATATGTTTCCTTTCTTATTTTATAAACTTAACTATTTTAATTATTTCAGTATAAATATCAATTGCTGTTATGTCAATAAAAACAAGCTTTAAATTGAAAGCTACAACCAATAAACCCAAGGAACGGGTTTTAAGGTAAGGTGTAAAGGAATAGTGAAAAGTCAACCCCCTTCTTAACAGCCTCCATTCCGCCAAACTCAGTAGGGAGGAATAAATTTTATAAAACTTCAAGACGTTAAAAATCATAAAAACACCTAAGCATTTTGTTTCTAACTGTGGGTTGAGGCTTCTAACTTAATCCTCTACCGTTTTTTTTATTTTTTTCAAAAAAAAGCTTGCATTTTAATGAAATAAGTTATAATATACTTACAGAGTTAAAATTTTTTTGGTTTTTTTGTGTTTTATCAAATATTCTGTAAATAACAAAACGCTGTTTTTCCCTTTTTAAGGAATAACGGCGTTTTGTTTTTTATTAGTCCGCTTTGTC
>CAZMHH010000004.1:0-40770 GCA_964566035.1 uncultured Thermodesulfobacteriota bacterium | reverse complement strand
AGGCAGGTTATTTTGGAATTAATTTGAAATTTTTTATATTGTTTCAAATCTTATTAAGAATTACCTCCTACAAAAGCAGTACATTTTTCATTATTTTTTTAAAAGGAGGTAGTTTAAGAGATGGTAGAAGGAAAAGTAAAATGGTTCAATGAGAAAAAAGGTTATGGTTTCATTGCAACCGAAGAAGAGGGAGAAGTGTTTGTACATTTTTCTGCTATTGAAGATGACGGCTTCAAGACACTCAATGAAGGTGATCAGGTAACACTGGAAGTTCAAAAAGGTGCAAAAGGTCTTCAGGCAGCAAAAGTAAAAAAACTATAAACCGGAAGAATAAAAAAGCGCCTTTGTTTGTTCAAAGGCGCTTTTTGTGTTGCTTATAAAAGATAAATTTTGCAAGAATTTAACAAAAAAGTGCAAAATTCAGGTAATACGTTTTACGCTCTCATTGGATCTATCACTACGGTAACCCTTCTGTTCATCTGCCTTCCAACCTCAGTGTCGTTTGAAGCAATAGGTTTTGCCATGCCAAAACCTACTGTATTGACTCTTTTAGGATTAACATTTCTTCCAATAAGTGCATTCTTAACAGCCTCTGCCCTTTTTTCAGACAATTTCTGATTATACTCTTCTGTCCCTGTGGAATCAGTATGCCCTTCTATGCGTATGTATGTTTGGGGATATTTATTGAGAATCTCGGCAAGTCTGTTGATCTCATCATAAGCTCCGGGGTTTAAAACGGATGAATTTGTATCAAACATCATATCTGATTTGAAGGTAACAGCAAGTATGTCCTGTTCCCTTTGAATGCTTGCAGCCTCAGCAGCAGCCAAAGATCGTCTAAGTTCTGCCTCCTGTTTATCCATATAACTGCCAATTGCAGCACCAGTCAGCCCTCCAACTACAAGTCCAGAACCTGCTCCAATTGCCGCTCCTTTAGATCCACCTACCGCATAACCGACCCCGGCTCCAACAGCAGAGCCTACCACAGAACCCCACATTGCTCCTTCTTTCTTTTTTGTATCAAGAGCACAACCTGATAACAGGAAAAATACACACAATAATAATGCCGTTTTTTTCATAAAAACTCCTTTCTAATGTTAAAAGTATTTAAAGACAGGCTTCTATACTGTTAATTATATGTTTAATGATATTGCCTGTCAATGAGAATCGTTGGTATCTTTGGGTATTTGGAAAAACAAGCATAATTTCATATCTTCTTCTTAAATTTAATCACACTTACTGTGAAAATGGCAAGTCCCAGAAAAAGAAGCCACAACCCCTGATCCCATAGAACCTCTATTCCTGCTCCTTTTAAAAATATGCTTCTCACAATAATTGCAAAATACCTGATCGGCATAAGGTGTGTAATATGCCGAAAAATCTCAGGCATGTTTTCTATTGGAAAGATAATTCCGGAAAGAAGTATCATGGTCAGAACAAAGAAAAAAGTTATAATCATTGACTGTTCCTGTGTTCGGGTAATGGTTGAAATAAAAATTCCAAGCCCGAATGTTGAAAAAAGAAACAGAAAAGAAAAAATAAAAAGAAGAAAAAGACTTCCCTTCAAAGGTACCTGAAATATAAGAACCCCTGCTGTGACAATAAACGCAACATCAAGAAGCCCTATTATTATAAAAGGAGTAATTTTACCTAGAATTATCTGAACAGTCGAGGCAGGGGTTGAGAAAAGCTGCTCCATTGTGCCGGCCTCTTTTTCTCTTGTCATGCTCATTGCTGTAAGCCCCGGGGTTACAATCAAAAGCAGCATGCAAATTACTCCAGGGATAAAAAAATAGGAACTCAAAAGCTCAGGGTTATACCATATACGAACTTCATCTTCTATAATAGTCGCCTTGCCAATATCCCTTCTCCAAGTACCCAGAAAATCACCTGCATTAAATGCTGAAGTGTCTATATGCTCAAGTATAAGTTTTGAGGAAAAGCGCTGTCCAATTATGTTTGCATATATAAGAGCAATGGTTGCGCCGTTTGATTCTGTTCCGTCGACAAAAAGCTGAACCTGGGAAACTGCCCCTTTTTTAAGGTTTTTCTGAAAATCAACCGGTATATCAATCCCTACCCTTATCCTGCCTTCATCCAGAAGACGTGTCATCTGCTTCCTGCTTTCAACCCGGTAAATCACATTGAAATACTCATTCTGAGAAAAAGCTTCTACAAACTGACGGCTTAGCTGAGTTCTGTCCTGGTCAAGCACTCCTGTAGGATTGTTTTTAATATCAAAGTTAGCTGCATAGCCGATAATTACAAGTTGTATTATCGGGGCTATAAAAAGAAGTGGATACATCTTCTTATCACGCCTGAGCTGGTGAAACTCTTTTATTGTAAGGGTTAAAATTCTCTGCAGGAACATATTCTTTAATACCTTTTTTTGAATGTAAGACTGCACAGTGCTATCATTGCAACAGTAAATCCGAGAAGAATTATAGTTTCGGGATATAACACAGAAAACCCAACACCTTTTAATATAATTCCTCTGAGCACTGTTAGAAAATATCTTACTGGAAAAAGATAGGTAACAAACTGTATTGCCTTTGGCATACTTTCTATTGGAAATATAAAACCGGAAAGAACAATTGAAGGCAGAATAGTTATAAGAAAACCAAGCAACCATGCAACCTGTGTTGTTTTTGATATGGCAGAGATATAAAGCCCGACTCCAAGCGCTGCTCCAAGATAAACAAAAGAGACAAGGATAAAAAAAGCGAAACTGCCCCTGAAAGGAACATTAAAAAACCATTGAGCGAAGAAGACTATAAGCAGCAGATCAACAAAGACTATTACGATATAGGGCGCAATCTTTCCTATCATCAATTCATGGGCTTTTAAAGGTGACACCATAAGGCTTTCAATGGTTCCCTGCTCTTTTTCGCGAACGAGGGAAACCGACATTCTTATAGCCCCTATAACCATTATTATTATGCCTATAATGCCTGGGACAAGAAAATTGCTGCTTGAAAGCTCGGGATTATACCAAATATTTGGTCTTATATCTAGAACCGGCAAAGTGTCAATTTCCATTAGACCAGCATTGTTCAGAAGGGAAAAAACAACATCCATTGATTCAGACTGCAGGATTGCCTTTGCGTAACTCATTACAATGTTTGCGGTGTTACTGTCCGTTCCGTCTATTATAACCTGCACAGGTGTGTTTTTACCGTTCAGGATATCTCTCTGGAAGTTTACAGGAAACCTGATGACAGCCTTTACACGCCCCTTGTCAAGAATAGGGTTTATCTCAGTTTCTGAGCTGATTGTTTTTTTTGAGATAAAATAACCTGATGATATAAAACTCTCAGTAATTGAGCGGGAGGTTTTTGAACAATCCTGATCAAAAACAGCCATAGAGATGTTTTTCACATCAAGATTAATAGCATAGCCAAATATAGCAAGCAGTAGAACCGGAAGTACAATCATAAGACCAAGCGCCAAGGGATCGCGAATAATCTGTATGCACTCTTTACGAATTAATGTTCTGATCCGACGAAACATTGTTTTTCTCTTTGGAAAGTGATACAAAAACATCCTCTATGGAAGGTTGTATCTGTTCTATTTCTGTTATTTCTATGTTTTCCTTTGCAAGCAGCTCCCTTATAAACGGAATCAGAGGACCTGCATCTTCAACTGTGATATGAATCTCCTCACCGTAGAGGTTTGAATCTTTAATCTCCGGAGCTGCTTTTAATAATTTATAAGCAAGATTAATATCAGAGCATTCAAGGTTTATGATGTTATCTTTAATATAGCCCTTTTTTATGCCGTCAGGGGTATCACAGGCAACGAGGTTTCCCTGCCATATAAACCCTATGCGGTTGCAGCGCTCAGCCTCTTCCATGTAGTGTGTTGTAACAAAAAGAGTGGTGCCTTCATGGGCTAGCTCATAGAGAAAATCCCAAAGAACCCTTCGAGAAACAGGGTCGATCCCTGCTGTTGGCTCATCAAGAAAAATTATCTGAGGTTCATGAACAATTGCACATGCAAGAGCAAGCCTCTGACGCCAGCCACCGGAAAGATTTGATGCAAGTCTTTTCCGGTAAGGCTCAAGCTCCAAAAGCTGCATTGCATCTTTTATGTTTTTTATCGATTTTTTTTTATCGGGAATATATAGGCGGGCATAAAAATTCAGATTTTCCTCAACAGTAAGGTCATGGTATAGACCAAAGCTCTGGGACATATATCCGATTATTCCTTTAATCTTTTCAGGCTCTGTGTTTATATCAAACCCTCCTACTCTGCCCTCCCCGCTGGTTGGTTCGAGTATACCGCAAAGCATGCGGATTGTAGTGCTCTTGCCTGCACCGTTTGGTCCCAGGAAACCGTAAATCTCACCCTTTTTTACTGAAAGATTCAGGTTGTTTACGGCAACGAAATGCCCAAAATGCTTTGACAGATTATTAGTTTCAATTGCAATATTCATAATGACTTGAGTTTATTTATAATGTTAGAGGTTCTTAAATATTATATTGGGTAAATTTATCGCCCAAGGTATTATCAGCGGGTTACGTAAACAAATAATTGACAGAATTCCAGGCGCGGGTACAACAATTCTTAACTTCTCCCATTAACTTTTTTTCTGACCCATTAAGCGCTGTTTTTTTAGCTTTTGCTGCAAATGCTATGGCTCAACAGTTCTGTTTTTAATTGGATGTTAAGATAACAACATCAGCAGGCATTCCGGGTTTCAGGATTTCCTCTTTATTTTCGAGCTGAAGCTTGACACCAAATACAAGCTTTACGCGCTCTTCTTTTGTTTGAATATGTTTAGGAGTAAATTCAGCTTCAGGAGATATATATACTACCCTGCCCATGAACTTTCGGTCAGGATAGGCACTTATTTCCACATAGCCGGGTTGTTCATAATGAACACGCCCAAGATGTCTTTCCGAAACATAGGCCATTATCCATGTATCCTGGAGGTCTGTGATTGTACAGATGAGACTGCCAGGTGAAACAAACTCACTTGTTTCCACATATTTTTCACTTATTATTCCCTCAACATGACTTTTAACCTTACCGTCTCTGACAGTTCGTTTAAGAAGCCCGACACGTGCTTCTGCGCTTTCTCTTGATGCTTTTGCAGCTTCAATCTCTTCTGCCCTGTAGCCTTCCTTAAAAATCATACTGTCACTCTTTGCTCTTTCATACTGCTTTAGTGAAGACTGATAAAGCGTCTCAGCCCTGTCCCTGTCATGCTCGGAGACCACACCTTCCTCAAAAAGTTTTTGTATTCTTCTATTATCACGTTCTGCTTCAGCCAGAAGTATTTCAGCCTCTTTTAATGCCTCCTCTGCTTTCCTTACCTCCTCATCCCTGAATCCATACTGAAGGAGTGCAAGCCGTGCCTCAATTTCTCTTAAAACTGCTTCTGCGCTTTTCAGCTCCCATTCAAGTTTTTCGATGTCTATTTCTGCCAGAATATCTCCGGGTTTGACACGGTCTCCTTCACTGAAGTAAAGTTTTAAAATCTGACCACCTACCTCTGTTCGGATATCCACCTGCGTTGATTCAATTGTTCCGGTTGATTCCAGAACATCTGTACTGTTGTTATTACAACCGAAGAAGAGAAACATAAAAGAAATAACTAAAAATAACTTCATTTTTCAACCTTTATTGTCTATTATATTCAAAGACTGATTTTTTGCTGCAAGAATAATTGATATGTGCAGAAAATTGATAATTTGATATTATATTAATTTTTGGAGAGTTTTGCACCTGTTTTCTTACAGCAAGGGTTATATTTTTTTTCTACCCCGGGTTTGAGTTTTTTGGGCACACATTAAGATTTTCCACCTGTTTTTATAACACAGTGTAAGAAGTTTTTTAGATTCAAGAGATGGCATGAAAAAGACTTATATAAGGTAACAGAGTAATTTTGAAACTATTTTTTATTTAAAACACTATAGTAGATTATTGTATTTAAAGTATTTACTTCTGAGGAGGAATGCTTATGATATGTCACAACTGTGGCAGGGAAGTTGATGCAGGAGCTAAACCGGGAAGGGCAGATGCCTGCCCGTTCTGCGGCAGCGATTTGAGATGCTGTTCCAACTGCAGGTTCTTTGAGCCCGGCGCATACAACCAGTGCTTGGAGACACAGGCTGAAAGGGTTGTTGAGAAAGACCGCTCAAATTTCTGCGATTATTTTCAGCTGAACAATGAGCGTGAAATAATTAAGGAAGACTTTCCCAAAAAGCAAAACCCTCTTGACAGTCTTTTCAAGAAGTAGGCCTGGCAAAAAACCCTTCAGCATGGCGGTTTGATTTTTTCGTCTTTGCCCTCTACAACGCCCTGTGAAAGATTCTGTTATAAAGGTCATCCAGCAGGCTGTACCAGGCAGGAATTATCAGAAGAGTGAGAAGGGTCGAGGTTATCAGTCCGCCCAGAAGTACAACAGAGATAGGGGCAAATATTTCACACCCGTCTCCTTTGAGAATTGAAAGGGGGAGAAGGGCAAGTATTGTGGTGGATGAGCTCATGATAATCGGTCTGAGCCTTGTTTTGCCGCCTTCAATTATTGCGGCTGTTTTTTCCATTCCCTTTCTGCGAAGTTGATTTACATAATCTATCAGAACTATAGCATTGTTTACGGTTATTCCTACAAGCATCAGAATTCCGATAAATGACATTAGAGACAGCGTGATACCAGTTGCATATAGAATCAGGGAAACTCCTATGAGCGACATCGGAACCGAAAACAGAATGGCAAGGGGCTGGAAGAATGATTCAAACTGCGCGCACATAACAAGATAGACAAGAAGCACCACAAGAATAAAGGCAAGAAGTATTGCATTCTGCATTTCAACCATATCCTTATAACCGCCGCCATAGGTTATGTAATATCCGTCTGGTAGAGCAATGGGTTCAAGCCTTGTTCTTATCTCTTCCATTACGCTGCCCAGGTCTCTGCCAGACACATTTGCGCTCAGGATTACAGCCCTGCGTTGAGACTCTCTATGAATCCGGGCAGGACCCAGGCCCTTAACAACATCAGCCACTTCATGAAGATAGTAAAGCCCGCCGTTTGAAGAAGGTATTAAAAAGTGAGAAACATCCTCCGGGTCATCCCTGTCGGTCTTTGTGTATCTGACTCTTATATCATATTCATCACCGTCAATACGGTATTTTCCTGCCTTATAGCCCACAAGGGCATTCTCAATGGTTGAAGAAATTGTTGCAACACTTATTCCAAGCTTTGATGCCTTTTCTCTGTCAACATAAATCTGAAGTTCCGGTTTTCCAGGTTTCATGCTGTTATCAAGGTCAACTATTCCTTCTACATCCGCCACAATAGATTCAACCTCTTTTCCTATTCTGTCAAGCTCGTCCAGATCGCTTCCAAAAAGCCTTACCTCAACCGGCATGTCTCCGCCCCCGAGAAACCAGTCCATTGTATCCATAAAGAATACTGTAACCCCTTCCCTGATATTAAGGCGGCTGTATATATCGTCGCATATCTCCCGGTAGGTTCTGCGTCTCTCTTTTCTTGGGAGAAGCTCAAAATACATTGATGCCTCATGCACATCAGAGGCTGCAACACCGAAAACCATATCTATTGTGCTGACCTCTGATCTCCCGACCATTGCCTCCATAGAAACAAATTCGGGAAGAGAGGCTACAACATCCTCCATTTCTCTCATAAAAGCATCTGTTTCAGCAAGAGACAGACCGGGTTCCAGTTTTATAACAGCGGTGCCGTCGGTTTCATCAAGTTTTGGTATATACTCGGTACCAAGGTTGAGCATTATAAAAATGCAGACAAGAAACACTGCAAAGGTACCCAAAAGTGTTTTTCCCCTGTTATAAAGAACAAAATATATGGCTCTGCTGTAAATATCTTTTACATTTTCAAAAACTCTAAACTCCTCGCTTTTTCGTTTAACCCTGAACACCCTTGCCCCAAGTGTTGGAACAAGAGTAAGAGCAACAATAAGAGAGGCAAGTATTGCAAACACAACAGTTATTCCAAGCGAGCGTGTAAGAATTCCAGTAACTCCAGTTGAAAGCGCCATCGGAAGGAACACTACCACGGTTGTAAGTGTTGAAGCAGAAATTGCAAGCCCGACCTCTTTTGTTCCGGTCTTGGCAGCCTCTGCAGGTGGGGTCCCCTTTTCAATATGACGGAAGATATTTTCAACAACTACAATTGAGTTGTCAACAATAAGCCCTATACCAAGAGCAACCCCGCTAAGGGTCATGATGTTGAGTGTTTCACCCGTCAGGTAAACAGCAATAAATGTTGAGACCACTGCAAACATCATTGAAAACATCAGTGTAAGAGTTGTACGGTAGCTTAGAAGGAAGAAGAAGAGTATGACCATTGCAAATGAAAATCCCCATAGAGCGCTTGTTGAAAGCTGCTCTATTGCTCCTCGTATCAGCCTTGATGAATTATAGATATGGACAACCTGAATATCTGAAGGAAGCGCCTTTTGGATTTCCGCCATCTCAGCCCTTATTGTGTCCACAACCTGAACCGAGTTTGAACCGGGCTCCTTTGTTACAGTCATGAGAACTGAATCCACTTTGTTGGTTCTTGAATGGTTCCTTATCTCTTCATGACCGTCAACCACATCGGCAACATCTTTTACATAGACCGTTCGCTCCCCGTCTGATTTTAGAACAGTGTCCCTTATTGCATCAAGTGATATAAATTTCCCTTTGGTTCTTACGATCAGCTCGTTTCTGCCCACATCAAGATAGCCGCCGGGATTGTCAATATTCTGACCCGATATTAAATCAACCATCTGGTCAAGGGAGATGCCTGTTGCTTTCAGTCTGTCTCTGTTTGCCCTTATCTCAATCTCCCTTTCCAACCCCCCCTGCACAGATACAGAGGCAACCCCTGGAAGCGATACAAGCCTCTTTTCAAACACATCCTTTACATATTTTCTGAGCGTTCGCAGGTCTCTGTCGCCATCGCTGTAGATACCATAATAGATAACCGGCAGAAGGTCCATATCAAACTTGAGCACAACAGGTCTTTCAACCTCGCGTGGTAAAAAATCAAGTGCAAGTTCCACCTGATTTCTGACATCCTGAGCGCCTGTGTTGAGATCGCTCTCCCAGTCAAACTCGACCATTATAGCGCATGCGCCCTGAAGTGAAACCGACTTCACCCTCCTCACACCATCTGCAGACGCTGCGGCTGCCTCCAGATGTTCTGTAACAAGTTTCTCCATCTCCTCCGGAGCAACCCCGGGATATCTTGCCATGACAGCCACAACCGGATAATCAAGATCCGGGAACAGATCAAGCCCTATTCTTGTAAGAGAAAGAATGCCAAGAACAAATATTACAATGTAGAATGCCGCAACCGGCACAGGATGGTTTACAGAAAAATCAGATATTTTCATATTTTATTTTTACCTAATCTGAGCGACATGCCTCTTAAGACATGCAGGGATGCCTGCCCTTGAATGAGCGAAAAACCGTTGCGAATGACTTGAAAACTTAAAAATCACACAATTCAGGTTTTATATGTTTTCTATTACTTCCGGATTAACCCGTATCCCGTCCTGAAGACGGTGACTTCCTTCAACAACTACAAATTCTCCCTGACTGATGCCTTCAATCACCTCTATAAAATCCCCCTGTCTTATTCCTGGGGTTATTTTTTTCCATGTTGCAGTATTGTCCTTCACAACAAAGACATAGAACCCGTCCAACTGCTCAATAACCTCCCTTACAGGAATAATCACAACATCATGTTTTGTTTCAATAACAATCCTGATTCTTGCAAACATACCACTGGTGAGTTTTCTGTCTGGATTAGGGATGATTATCCTTGTTTTGAATGTTCGATTGGCAGGGTCAACTGCTCTGGTGACAGATGTAACGGTTCCGGTAAACGTTTCGTCTGTATATGCATCAAAGTTTATATCGGCAGACATGCCGTTTTTAATTTGAGCAAGAAACCGTTCAGAAACCCAGCAGTCTATTTTTATGCTGCTGATATCCATTATTTCAAGGGTTTCCCAATTGTAAGCCCAGAGAGATGATATCTCTCCCTCATGCATTAATTTGTTCGTGATAATTCCGTCAAACGGAGCCATAACAACAGAGTCAGCATATTTTTTCCTGGCATGGGCAAGTTCTGCTTTTCTCTGCTTTACAGAGGCCAGTGACTCCTGCAACTTTGCTTCTGCAACAAGATATGACGCCCTAACAGAGTCATATCGATGTTTGGGGATAACCCTCTGCTCGTATAGCGCCTGAATACGGTTCCAGTCAAGGGTTATCTGTTCAAGCGCATGTTCTGCCTGTGAAAGCTCTGCTTCAGCCGCTTTAAGAGCTGCCTTTGCACGGTTTTTTGCAATTATAAAATCTTTTTCCTCAAGACGTATCAGAATATCTCCTTTCTTAACCTCTGCCCCTTCATCGACCATAATTTCCGTTATTGTCCCCTCAACAAGGGAGCCCACCTTTGCTTTTTCAAGAGGTTCAGTGGTTCCTGTTACATGCAGAAAAGAGGTAATTGACCCTTTTTCCGCCCTGTATGTCTTTACCTCCGGTGCAGTGCCGTGATAGTCTTCTTCCACACCTGTCTGATTTGAACATGAAGTGAGAATAAAGATTAAAGAAAGAAATAAAAAAAATGTTTTAATTTTGATGAACAATATCATAACGTTATGCCTGCTCCTTTATGGATTTAACCAAGCTGAAATTGCCAATATTAGTATAGAAACAAGTTTCGCAATCGAAAAAATAAGATACCATCCGCACGCTTCCTGTATTTAAGGTTTTCCCTGCTCTGTTAAATATAGGAAGTATCAGCGAAGTTCATCCCCTTAAACCCGGAGCCCTGTGGGGCGAATTTCACTGGGCTGTCCTGCAACCTGAAGCTTGTATCTGTTTCGGTTTTTACTACAAGCTATGAGCTGTCATCTAAATTGCTATCTCCCTATTGCTCGCTCCAGCATTGATTTTGCAATATGACAATCGCTCAGAGCATTATAATAGTTGCTGTAAGCATGGGTCAGACGGGTCTGGGAATCAAGCACATCGGTTGTGGTTGCCATCTGTTCCTCATACAACAGCCGGTTCAAACGCAGATCTTCTTCTGCATGATCAATCGCTGTCTTTGCAACTGCAATATTTTTCTTTGACTCATAGTAGTTAAGCCAGGACTGTTTAACCTCCAAAGAAACAGTATCAGTGACATTGTTCATCTGTTCTTGCGTCTGCAGAACCTTTGCACGGCTTGAGCTAACCTGATAACTTCTTTTGCCCCACTGCCAGATATCCCAGCTCAGTACTGTATAAATCATGCTTGTCTCTGCCGCTTCATATCTGGAACCTCGCACATCAGGGCTGTCTCCTTTTTTCTGATACTCTGCAACGAGGGCTATTTGCGGGAAAAAACGACTGCGTGACAGATTAACTCCTTTCTGTGCCTGTTCATGCCTCAGCATTGCTGCTTTAACCTCAGGCCTGTTTTTTAATGCTTCTGAAAGACATTCTTCAAGTCTTAGATCTTCAGGCTCGAAAACAAGAATATCTTCAATTATTACAGGTTCATTAATATGGCGTCTTAGAACCGTATTGAAGTATGCTTTTGCAACCTCAACCCTGTTTTCAGATGTTATTAAATCCTGACGTGCCTGCGAGTAACGCACCTCTGCCTCGAGGAGATCATTTTTTGGTATCATCTCCTGTTCATAGAAAGCTTTCGCAACATCAAGGTGGGATTTAACTTGCTCAACTGATTTGAGTACAACTGCATTTATTTTTTCAGCCTTCAAAATAGAGAAATAGGCATCCTTGACATTGAAAACAGTGTCTATAATGGCTGTGCTCATATTCTCTTCTGCGATGTCCCGGCTGAGCCTTGATATCTGATAGGCCGACCTTATAGCGCCTCCCGTAAAGAGAGGCTGAGAAAGATGGGTTGACCATTTGTAGTTGTCCCTTGTTCCTATCTTCATAACTGACGGATAAGGGAAAAAATCACCGGGCGGTGATTTCATTACAGGTTCATTTTTAAGACGGGTATAGCTGTATTCCGAGCCTATTTTGGGCAGAAAATCAGTCAGCGCTGATTTTCTGTCATAGTCAGCTCCGGCCACAGCATGCTGGGCAGCTCTTACTGCGGTGCTGTTTTGTAAGGCAATCTCTATGCTCTGTTCAAGGGAGAGAGGTTTTTCAGGGGTTTCAGCATAAGCAGGTGAAAGAATAATAAAAACAGATATAAGCAAACTCAGAAAAGCTGCCATAAGCTAGCTCCTTTTTTATGGATATTTGATATTTATCCTCGCTTTTGCATGTTAAAACGTTATTTTATTATAGAACAATGTTCCAAAGGGGTCAAGAAAAAAGCGGACAGGAGGCTGCTTTATTTGATGGGTCAGTAAAAAATCAAAAAAAACAGTTTTTGTCATTTCTAACAAAAATAAAAGCTTTGTCTTTTCAATAAGTTACGAGATATTTGCTTTGCTCAAGGCGACAGTTTGCGACTATTTGCGGTACCATCTTTATTTGGATAGAGACAGAATAAATGCAATCAAATAATAAACTCTGTTTTTTTTACAGAGATTGTTTTTTATATTGTTTTATTATTTTTTTTGAATATAATTGATTACAGATTTGTGTAAGGGGTTTAGTCTTGATGAACAGCAAAAAGTGCATTATTTTTATTTCGAACCCTGCGGCCGGCAGTGTGAGAAGTCTCATTTTTTCAGTGCCGTGTCAGACCTCTCTCTTTGTTTGAGGTGGGGGTGTGGAGAACTTTTTGCAGGAGAATCGGGATTAAAAATGCCCTTCTTCTGAATGTTTTTTTTATTAATTTTTTAAGGAGGTAATGCTATGAAGAAGTTGTTGTGTGTTTTATCGGCTATTCTGCTTTTTGTACCTGTATGCTTTGCTCTTGAAGAGGGTGCTGCCCAAACTGCGAGCATATTTGAGAAATGGGATGCTGACGGAGACGGCAAGGTAAATGCAGATGAAAAAAAAGCCCGCGTAGAGACATGGTTTGCAGGGGTTGATGTTGATGGAGACGGCAAAGTAACAGTGGATGAAAAAATGGCTGCAACAGACAGGATGTTTGACACAGCAGACCTTGATGGAGACGGCTACATTACTGTTGCTGAATATGCCGTGTTCTTCTGCGGGGAAGTAGAGGTCGAGCCGGAGGTAAAGGCAAAAAAATCCGTGCTTGAAAAGATCGGTTTTAAAAAACATGACAAGAACAATGACGGTCACATCACTGCTGAAGAGTGTGTAGGGGTTCGCAGAACAATTTTTGAAGCAGTAGACGTGGACGGGGACGGCAAACTTTCCAGGGATGAACTGAAAGCAGATGCTCAGGCAAGGTTTAATGCAGCTGATTCAGACAACAGTTCCTACATTGTGCTTGATGAATGGATCTCCTTCTATGTTGGTCCTGAACACGTAACCCCTGCTGAGGAAAAGAAATAAAATCAGTAAACCACAGTAAAGTCAAAAACAGATGTGTAATGGGAGGATGAGTAAATGGGAAAAGTTTCAGTGCCAATACCAAACATATAACCCCATTTACACATCACCCTCCTCCCATTTGGTAATCTATAAGTCAGGATTACAAAAACGAGCTCGTCCCCGTAAATATGCAACCGCCACTCTGCTAACCCACCCTCTCATCAAGAAGTCTTTTAAGCTCTTCATTTGAAGCAGGGGCAAATCCCAGGGTGCGTTTCCATACAAGGGAATTTTCCATGCAGTAGTAAATAAATATGTCTGGACTGTAGTCTTTAAGGCAAGAGATTATTTTTGTATACATTTCAATCCGTACATCCTGAAGATAGCGCATCTTTCCGTCAAGCCCTGGCACAAATTCCTGTGAGTATATAGGTGTCTGTGGAAAACGCATGCGCGCAACAGATTTGAGACGGGGCATATACCTCAATAAACCTATGCTTATCCATGCACAAGAAGATGCTGGAACGTGTTCTGCCAGCAACTCTATCGTCCTTCTGTATCCGTCCTCCCAGCCTTCATACAATATTACAGGATCAAAATGGAAACCAACCCTGTAGCCTTTTGCTGTAAGTTTTTCGGCTGCAAAAATTCTTTCCTGAATATCCGATGCACAATGCTCCTCTTTTTCAGCTATATATTCGGAATTGAGCGACCATGATACAATTAATCTGTCTTTGTGATCAAGCTCAAGAAGGTGGTCAATATCTGTTGTCTTTGTTTTCAGTTCAAGAACAACCCCTTTTCTCTGTTGAAGAAAAGGCAGAATGTAAGGCACAAAATTTGTGAGGTGCTCAAGGGCAAGACTGTCCATATACTCTCCTGTTCCTATCCGAACTGTTCTACCTTTATTTAAAACAGGATCTGACTTAATCTCTGCCTTCATCTCTTCCATGTTGGCAAAAAGGGTAATAAAAGGGTTGTTAAGGTATGCTTGAAGAACACAGTAAGAGCAGTCAAGAGGACACCCCGAACCGGTGTGCAGTATTTTATAACCACAACACAGATACTGCTTTTTTGTGCCCGGACAGGCTTCAAAAAACCTGCCTCTGTTTCTGCAAAGCAGAAGGCTTTTCTTCTCAAAGCTTGAGGGCATATTTTCAGCTTTGTACCTCGAAATAAGATCTTTTATATCAGCTGTCTTTACAATATTTGCTTCTGGACATTTACTGATAATCTTTTCAGTCAGAGGAAAATCCGACACCGCATCTTCAACATATATTGTTTCAGGATAAAATCTTTTCATCGTCTGCTCGTAAAAAGTTTGTTAAAACGTTTATCAAATGCAATATTTTTTGTTTTTTCAAGGGCATTTATAAGCTCTTCAGGTTTTTTAAAGGAAACCTGAAGGCGGTATGTATCTCCTTCAAAAAAAGGTGGTGGAATCAGGTTTATGTTCGGGGTTATATCAAGGCTGGACTTTATATCTGAAAACCTTTTTTCATAAAAAGACAGCACAGGGTATCTCATTTTCCTTATGGTCTGTCTTATCTGCTCAGTCTTTTGAGAACGGTTAAGCTTTTCCATTGAGAGAATGTTTTGCAGTTGACTGTCTTGAACAATTGTTTCAATCGATACACCGTCACGGAGGCATATATCATTCAGATTATCAATAACCTCAGTCTGTTTGCTTGCACTCAGGTTGAGCTGTGAAAAAAGTTTAAACACCCTGTCCCTGTCTCGCTCCGGGAATAATGACAAAGCAATGGCCGTTTTATCAGTTATAAGGTTTTTAAGAACTGCCTCTTTGAGATGGGGCTCTAAAGAGGCAGTTCTTGTAAGTTCTTCCATGCATGCTTCCGTTGGATAGGCTCCGATAAGAGACAAATATTCAAGGATCACAACTTTTCTGGTGAAGTAGTGCAGAAGTTTTTCAACCGTGGAAGCTTTTTCAATTATATTAAATGTTCTGTGGGAAAGATTATCCAGAAGCGAAAAAACAAATAAATCCCCTTTATCAACACCACATTCGAAAACATTCGCGCTGAAAGCAGGTATTCCCAGTTCTGAAAGAGCCTGGATCCTTCTGCTGCCGCAGACAACACGATAATATCCTGTCTTTTCATCTTTTGCAATATATGGTATATTAATAATACCGTATTTAATAATGGATTTTTTAAGATTATCTATATTTACAGGTGTTGATATTACAAAGGTCCTGTCTTCTGTGTTTATTTCTTCAAAAAGAATATTTTTTTTTTCAGTATTTAATTCTTTCATTGTTTTGTTTCTCCATGGTTTTTCTGTTAAAGTTTAAATAACTCAAAAAGACCTTGTAAAACCTTCTATATTGTATTATAAAAATAAATTACCCAAAAATTTGGAGCACTTTGATAAATGAATCAGATAATCAATCAACTTATACAGTTGCAGGAGCTTAATTTTACCTTAGAAGAACAAAAAACCCTAACAACATCTAACTACCTTAAAGAGCTTGAAAAATCAATTGAAACATTAAAAAAAGATCTGCCTGAGGATATACGCAGCCTTTATAACAGTCTTATAAATCACTATCCAATAGCTGTTGTTCCTATGGCAAAGGGCATTTGCACAGGATGCGGGATCTCTGTTCCTACAATAATGGCTTATGAGGTTAAGCTCGGACAGAAGGTTATGCAGTGTCCCCGCTGCACAAGAATTATATATTTCTCGGACTCCATGCCAAGACAGCTGAAAAGAATTACCCCATTCAAGTCAGCTCCTGTTACCGGCATATCAAGATTTTCATCAAGCAGGCTTATGATACCCGGTCTTAAAGCTGAGACCAGAGATGATGCCATTCAGGAAATGATAAACATGATGTCTGATGAAGGGTTCGTTGAAAACCCACAATCTCTTTTTCAAAGCGCTGTAAGCAGGGAAATAACTGTTCCAACAGCAATGGAAAATGGTCTTGCTTTTCCCCATGTAAGAGGCGTAGAAGGAGGGGGGCTTATTTTTTCTGCAGGCACAAAAGAGAAAGGGCTTCATTTCGGGGCACCGAAGAAAAGGCTCACAAAAATCGTTTTTTTTATAGTAATCCCTCTGGCTGCCAGCGCTTTCTATCTTCAGCTTATTGCAGGTCTTATGGAGGCATTTCGTGAACCGGAATCAAGAAAAAAGCTGCTTGCATGTAAGACTGAGGAAAAAATGTGGGATATTTTAACTAAAACAACTAAAAAATATATAAAGTAGATAGATAAACAGTTATCAGAATTCTGTACAACCTTAAAAGCAACAAACCGCATAATGTGCGATATTATTAGCAACATTACCTATCACATAAAAACAACAAATAGAAGGAATAAAGATTATGGCAAGGATTACAATAGAGGACTGTCTGGAACAGGTAAATAACAGATTTATACTGGTTCATATGTCAAACTACAGGGTAAGGCAGTTGATAAAAGGCTCCCGACCATTTGTTCACTCACCTGATAACAGAGAAGTGGTTGTTTCTCTTCGTGAAATTGCAGACGGCAGTGTTTTTATAGATGAAGGTAACAGGGAAGAGCTTATAAAAGGCGGATTTTTATATGTGGATCCAAAAACAGCTACAACAGAGAACGGGGTTGCAGACTAAACAGATGTAGAGTCCCGGCTCTGTTATTTTGTGAGCAGCACAGTTATGTGGTCTGAAAAAACAATTCCAAATGGGGTACAATATGTCAGGTACAATTACAAAGCAGTTTGAAAAAGCTTCTGATTTATTAAAAAATTGCATTAGTCATTCCACTGTCCTTGATATTATTTCACTGGAAATAATCAGGTGTTTTGAAAGAGGCAATAAACTCTTAATATTTGGAAACGGGGGCAGTTCTTCTCAGGCTCAGCACTTTGCGGCTGAGTTTGTAAACAGATTTCTGTTCAACAGAAAAGCTCTGCCTGCCATATCACTTTCAACAGACACTTCAATAATAACCAGCATTGGCAATGATTTTGATTTTACAGACATTTTTTCGAGGCAGATCGAAGCCCTGGGCTTTAAGGGTGATGTTGCATGGGGTCTCAGCACAAGCGGTAAATCTGAAAACGTTATAAAGGCTTTCAAAAAATCCAAAGAGATGGGGCTTCTTACATTAAGTTTTACAGGACAGGGAGAAACCCCCCTGACTTTTTTATCTGACATGGTTTTTTCAGTTCCCTCAAATGATACCCCGAGAATACAGGAAGCACATCTCTGTGCCGGGCATGCAGTCTGTCAGATTGTGGAAGAGCATTTTAGAGTAAGTTCAAAATAACAATTAACAGCATGCAGCATATTTTTGATTTTGCTTAACGGCTATTGTGGAGGTTTTTTTTGGAAAAAAACATTAAAATTGTTTCAGGTGATATTGAAATAGATGCAACTCTGTATAATACAGTAACAGCAGAGGCAGTTTATCAAGCCCTGCCTTTAACAGCAGAGGCACACAGATGGGGCGATGAGATATATTTTTCTATTCCTGTCCAGACATCCCTTGAACAAGATGCAAAAGATGTTGTTGAAATGGGTGATATCGGTTATTGGCCCAACGGCTCTGCCTTCTGTATCTTTTTCGGCCAGACACCTGTAAGCAGACAGGGTGAAATAAGACCTGCAAGCGCAGTAAATGTTTTCGGGAAAGTAACCGGCAAACTTGATGACTTAAAACAGATAAACGCCGGCACTACCATAACAGTTAAAAAATCAGAGCCTTAAAATGCTCTCAAAAAAACTTGTCAATTTGCTTGCCACTGGTTTTTATACCGGATATACACCTGTAATGCCCGGTACTGCCGGAACAATTGCCTGTATTCCCGTATTTTTTATAACTTCCCTGTTTTTTCCACTTTATTACTATCTGGTTTTTACGGTTTTATTTGTTCTGTTTTCAATATGGATTTCAGGAAAAGCCGAGGCTCAATCAGACAAAAAAGACCCGTCTGAAATTGTAATAGATGAGATGGCAGGTTTTCTTGTTGCAATGGCTACTTTTCCTCCCCAGTTATTATATATTGCAACGGGTTTTATTCTGTTCAGGTTGTTTGATATTTTTAAACCTTTTCCAGCAGGGCGTATAAATAAAAAAATGACGGGTGGCAAAGGTGTTGTTCTGGATGACGTTGTTGCAGGTGTTTATGCCAATGTTGTTATGCAAATAGGAAGTAAGCTTATAAGCTTATAAGAGCTGTAAACAATCAGTTTAAAGCATAACAGCAAAAGCTGCAAAAATCCGGGCAGCTGGTTTTTCTGGATTTTGATTAAAAGCCAAGTTGCCCTTAAAGAGGAGAACCATGATAGAGATTATCACGGTCGGAGATGAACTTACAACAGGCTGCACAATTGATACAAACTCATCATTTATTGCTTGTATTGTTTCCCCGTTAGGCTATCCGGTCAAAAGGATTACTACTATAGGAGACGGGTTTGAGGATATAATCCAAGCCTTTAAAAACTTATCCAATGATACCAAATATGTTATCGTTACCGGGGGGCTTGGTCCCACAGAGGATGATAAAACTGCTCAGGCTGCATCAAGATATTTTCTTAAAAAGCTTGTTCTGAATGAAGAAGCTCTTAACTGGATGGAAAAACGGTTTGAATCTTTTGGTAGAAAGATGAATAAAGCCTCGCGAAAACAGGCTCTTCTGCCTGAAGGAGCTTCTGCCATTCCAAACCCGGTCGGCACAGCTTGCGGTTTTTTAATTGAGGAAAAAGGCAGAAGCTTTATTTTTTTTCCCGGTGTACCGGCAGAAGTTCGGGAAATGACAAAATCCTTTCTTCTCCCCCATCTCTCAAAAAATATAGGCCAAAAACCTGTAATAATGCAGAAAACTTTCAGGCTGTATGGAATAATGGAATCCGAGGTTCAGCAGTTTCTATACAAAGCCCTTGAGAGAAGCAGTATTGTATCCGTGGCCTACTATCCCCATTTTCCGGAGATAAGCATTAAACTTACTGCAAAGGGTCTGGACAAGAGCAGGGTTTCTAATGAGCTTTCTGTCTTCAGCGCCATTGTTTCAAGAGAGCTTGGCAGTTTTATATATTCTGAACATGATGAGCCCATTGAAGCTGTTGTGGGAGCACTGCTTGCAGACAGAAGCGAAACCATGGCTGTGGCAGAATCATGCACAGGAGGACTTATAAGTTCGAGGCTCACTGATGTGCCGGGAAGTTCAGCCTATTTTGAACGCGGTGTTGTGGTTTACAGCAACAGGGCAAAGCAGGATATACTTAACGTGCCTGAAAAGCTCATAAATACTTCAGGAGCAGTAAGTGAACCTGTTGCAAGCTGTTTAGCTAAAAACATAAGAAACCTGTCCCAGACAACTTATGGCATTTCAGTTACAGGAATAGCAGGTCCCTCAGGAGGAACCCCTGAAAAGCCTGTAGGAACTGTTTTTATAGGCTTAGATGATATTTCACAGGGACAGCAGGTATACAGATTTAAATTCAGCGGAACACGAGAACAGATAAGGCTTCGAACCTTTTATACAACATTAATCCTGCTTAAAAAATTGATTGAATCAAAGCATAAGAGCTGATAAGCTATTATGCTATTGACTGTTAAGGGAAACGGCAATTAGCAAATTTCCTTCGTTTATTATTTAGCTGTTCTATTTGTTAATATTTCTTGACGTTAAATCGCAATTATTGGTTAATGGGTCTGCCTTTTTACTCATAGGCTTATTTACCATTTATTTTTTACTGCCAAGCTAAGTTGCCAATCATGGAAACAATAAGAGGTTTTATTGCAGTGGAACTGCCTGTTGGGCTGAAAATGAAATTATCAGCAATGCAGAGCAAAGCAGGCTGTAACAGGGCTTTAAGGTGGGTGAGACCTGAAAATATCCATTTAACACTTAAGTTTTTAGGAAAGGTATACAATGACAGGGTAGCGTCTGTTTCTTCCGCTCTTGAAAAGTCCTTCAGCGGGACAAAGAAGTTCAAGGTTAAGGTAAGTGGAATTGGTGCATTTCCAGGCCCAGTCAATCCAAAGGTTGTATGGGCAGGAATAGATCATTGTGTAGAACTTTCAGCTATTTTTACCACACTGGAGAAGGTTCTTTCAGAACAGGGTTTTGCAAAAGAAAAAAGGGGGTTCTCTCCACACCTTACAATCGGCAGGGTAAGGGACGGAAAGATGAAAGTTCAGGTCAGGGATTTTATTGATAAATATCAAAACATGGATTTTGGAAGTTGGGAGGTTGAAAAAATAACATTCTTCAAAAGCGAGCTTACCCCGGCAGGCGCTGTTTACTCGACCATTAAATCCATCAATTTTAAACTATAAAGATATTATTCCGGAGGAAAAACAATGTCCAGAGAACCAAACCGTCAGAAAGCCCTTGAAATGGCTGTAAGTCAGATTGAAAAGCAGTTCGGCAAGGGCGCTATAATGTCCCTTGGAGAAGAGGGTGCGCGTGTAACAGATATACCTGTTATTTCATCAGGCTCTATAAACCTTAATATTGCTCTTGGTGTAGGAGGAATTCCAAGGGGACGGGTTATTGAAATATACGGACCTGAATCATCGGGTAAAACCACGCTCGCACTCCATATTATAGCTGAAGCCCAGAAAGCAGGGGGAGTTGCAGCCTTCATAGATGCCGAACATGCCCTTGACATAAAATATGCAAAAAACCTCGGGATAAAAACAGACGAACTTTTCATTTCACAGCCTGATAATGGCGAACAGGCATTGGAAATAAGCGAAATGATGGTAAGAAGCGGAGCAGTTGACGTTTTAGTTGTTGACTCTGTGGCAGCCCTTGTGCCCAGAGCCGAAATTGAAGGTGATATGGGAGATTCACACATGGGACTTCAGGCTCGTCTTATGTCACAGGCCCTGCGAAAACTTACTGCTGCAATAAGCAAGTCAAGGACTGCTGTGGTATTTATAAATCAGATACGTTCAAAAATTGGCATAATGTTTGGCAATCCTGAAACTACAACAGGCGGAAACGCTCTAAAGTTCTATTCAACCATACGGATGGAGATCCGAAGAATAGCATCTATTAAGGACGGAGACAGGGATGTTGGAAACAGAACAAAGGTAAAGATTGTTAAAAACAAGATGGCACCTCCTTTCAGAAGTATAGAGTTTGACATAATGTTTGGTGAGGGAATTTCAAAGGAAGGAGACCTGCTTGATGCTGGTGTTGCATACGGAACAGTAGAAAAGAGCGGTGCATGGTTCTCCTTCAAACAGGAAAGGCTCGGGCAGGGCAGGGAAAATTCAAAATCATACATTAAAGAACACCCGGAAGTAGCTGGAGAGATTGAAAACACAATCCTTGAGAAAGCAGGTTTAAAAAAAACAACACAGCCCCCTGAGGATGAAAAAGAAAAAACAAAGGAAAAGACCTGAAAATGCCTTTAAATGCATTTGATTCAGGATGCAGGTATCTTACATACAGACCCCATACTGAAAAAGAACTGAAAGATAAACTCTCAAAAAAAGGGTTTGCAACAAATGATATCAGCAATGCAGTTAAACGACTTAAGGATCTTGGCTATATTAATGATGAAGATGTTGCAATGCGATGGGTTCAGTCAAAAGTAAAACAGAAGTGCTGGGGTATTTCAAAAATAACAGCATATTTGATCAATAAAGGTGTCAGCAGGGATATTATTAACAGAGTTGTAAAAACTGTTCTAAACGAGATCCCGGAAGAAAATATCGCAAAAGAAGCACTGAGAAAAAAATTTGGAGACAACCCTCTATCCGTTTCTGCAAAAAAAATTGCCTTCTTTCTAAATTCAAGGGGTTTTACCCCGGAGATAATTTATAAAATAATAGGGGAACAGAAAACAGATTGAATGCGGGGTCAACTGCCAATCTCATAGCCGATAGCTTGAGCTTGTCATGAAACAATAAATTTTTTGATTAAAAAAAACAGCCATGAAAAGAACGGATTTACCTAAACTGCTAATACAGGGAGTAAATGTTACTTTATGAAAACATCTGATAAGATCAGAAAATCTTTTTTGGATTATTTTAAAAACAAAGACCACCGGATTATTGAAAGCTCTCCCCTGGTGCCCCAGAATGACCCTACACTTCTGTTTACAAACGCAGGCATGGTGCCTTTTAAATCAGTATTTCTAGGAGAAGAAAAGAGAGATTATTCCAGAGCCGCCTCATCACAAAAGTGCATGAGGGCAGGAGGAAAACACAATGATCTTGAGAATGTAGGAAAAACTGCAAGACATCACACTTTTTTTGAAATGCTCGGAAATTTTTCATTTGGAGATTATTTTAAGCAGGATGCAATCCTTATGGCATGGGAATTCATCACCGATGTGTTAAATCTGCCTCCGGAAAAGCTCTGGGTAACGGTATACGAAGATGATGATCAGGCGCTTGATATCTGGAATAAAAACGCAAAATATTTAAATGGCAAAATTGTCCGAATGGGAGCAAAAGACAATTTCTGGTCTATGGGAGATACAGGACCGTGCGGACCGTGTTCCGAGATAATTTTTGACCAGGGAGAAAGTTTTGGCTGCATTGGTCCTGAATGCAAGGTCGGGTGTGACTGTGACAGGTTCCTTGAGATATGGAACCTTGTTTTTATGCAGTTTAACAGAGACAAAGCCGGCGTCCTCCATCCTCTTCCAAAACCAAGCATTGATACAGGAATGGGGCTTGAACGTGCGGTTGCGGTTTCTGCTGGCGCTAAGAGCAACTATGACACGGATCTGTTTATGCCTATTATTTCATTTGTTGAACATAGATCAGGAAAAACTTATCACAGTTCAGATAACACAGCCACTTCAATGAGGGTTCTTGCTGACCATAGCAGGGCTATTGCATTTCTGATAGCAGACGGTGTTCTTCCTTCAAATGAAGGAAGGGGATATGTTCTCAGAAGAATTATAAGAAGAGCAATAAGACACGGGATGCTGCTTGAAATAAGAGGGGGTTTTTTAAGCGAAATCGTTTTGGCGGCTGCACAGCAGATGAACCATATATATCCTGAGCTTGAAAGAACAAAAGAGACAATGATTCGTTTTGCGGAAAATGAAGAGCAGTCTTTCGCTTCAACCCTCAAAGCTGCAATAGGCGTACTTGAAGAAGAGATTGAAACCTTGAAAGATAATAATGCAAAGCTTATTCCGGGTGAAACCGTTTTTAAACTCTATGATACATACGGTCTTCCAGTTGATACAACAATGGATATCGCCGGTGAATTTGGGCTGAAGGTTGATGTGGACGGGTTTAATTCTGCTATGAATTCTCAGCGAAAAAGGGCAAAACAGGCATGGAAAGGTTCGGGCGAAAATGCTGTTGCAAATATTTATAAGGAAATGGCAGCCTCAGGAATAAAGGTAGAGTTTACAGGATATGAAAGCAGAAAGACCAGGTCAACTGTAGCAGGTATAATCAAACAGGGTGTTTCAGTTGATTCTGCATCTTTCGCAGAAGAGGAGGTTGAGGTTGTAACATTTAAAACCCCTTTTTATGGTGAATCAGGGGGTCAAACCGGAGATACGGGCATTATTTCTGGAGAGGGGTTTTTACTTGAAGTTTTTGACACAAAAAAACCACTTCCAGATATTACTGTTCACAGAGCAAGGGTAAAAGAGGGTGTTGTAAAAAAAGAAGCCGAGGCTCTGTTAGAGGTTGATTTTGAAAGAAGAAATTCGACTCAATGCAATCACACTGCAACACATATACTTCATACAGTTCTTCGCAACTATCTTGGTGAACATGTGAAACAGGCCGGTTCAATGGTTTCAAGCCAGAGACTGCGTTTTGACTTTACCCATTTCGAAGCTCTAAAAAGAGAGGACATCATAAAAATTGAACAGCGGGTAAACAGGTTTATATTTGCAAATACCCCTGTAAAAACAGAGTTTTCAGATATCAAAAATGCAATTGACATGGGGGCAACAGCACTTTTTGGGGAAAAATACTCTGATCAGGTAAGGGTTGTAAAAATTGCTGATTACAGTATGGAGCTTTGCGGAGGCACGCACGTCGCTCAAACTGGAGATATTGGGCTGTTGAAAATTGTAAGTGAGCAGGCTGTTGCCTCAGGGGTAAGAAGAATTGATGCAGTAACCGGCATGGAAGCGCTTATGTTTGTTCAGAAAAATGAAAGTATGCTTGATGATATTTCCATGTTGCTAAAAACCGAACCCGACAGACTGTTAAGCAGGATTGAGAAACTTCTTCAGACTCAAAAAGATATGGAGAAGGAAATTGACAGACTTAAGTCTAAAAATTTAACAAAACAGGCGGACTCTGTTCTTAACAGCATCAAGGAAATTTCAGGCGTAAAAGTACTTGTTGCAAAAGCAGAGCTGGAAGATGCAAAAGCACTTCGCAGCTACGGAGACTCTATAAGGGATAAGCTTGGAAGCGGGATCATCTTCTTCGGCACAGCGGACAATGAAAAAGCAAGCCTGCTTTGTATGGTAACAAAGGATCTTTCAAAAAGGTTATCGGCAAAAGCAATTATCGAACAGACAGCCCCGTTTATAGGAGGAAAAGGAGGGGGAAGGGATGATATGGCTCAGGCCGGGGGCAAAAACCCGGAAAAGCTTGAAGATGCTCTGAACAGAGCAACGGAGGTTATTGAAAAGTCGATCAGGTCATCTGCTTAGCTTCAAATCCCTCTCTATGAGGGCTTTGAAGCTGAATCAAAGACACTGCTAAATTATGCCTTGCAGCTTGAACTTCGCACCCTTGCTTTAACAATAATGAGTGCCAAGAAAGAGTTAAGAGGCATGCAGCTCAAGCATTACTTTTGCATCCGGAACATACTGACTTTCAGGATATCTTCTCAAAAGAAGCCTTAGCAGTTCGGTTCCTCTTTTTTTGTTGCCTGATTGAATAACAGCTTCTGCAAGATAATAAAGAACCATATCTTTTTCAAGAGCATTTGGATAGTCTCTGAGTATCCTTGCAAAACGTTCAGCAGCCCCTTTATAGTTGTTCTGCTTAAAATAGAACTGCCCTATAAAAAGCTCATATTCGGCAATACGCTTTTTGGACTGACTTATTTTACAGAGAGCTCTGCCTGTGTATGGACTATCAGGAAAAAGCTCACGGAGAAGATTAAAGTGTTCAAGAGCATCTTTTGCATAGCTCTGGTCACGGTCTGCACTTAGGATCCTGTCAAAATGGCACATACCTGTCATGTATATACTATAGGCAACATGTTCATTGCTGGGGTGAAGTCTTCTGAAAATATCAAAGTAATAAACAGCTTCATCATATTCCCGTTTAAAATAATGACATTCCCCGAGCCGGAGAATTGAAACTACAGCATATGGGCTTAAAGGAAATTTTTCTCTCAACCCTTCAAAAGCAGGAATTGCATCAATATAGTTTTTTGAGTTATAGTATTCCATGGCTTTGTTGTAATAGTCACTGTCTGTTCTCATCTGAACCGGAGGTTTTGAGGAACAGGAAAATACAAGGATAATTGAGGATAATAAATATAAAATAATAATGTTTTTTTTCATTTTTCTCTCCTGGTTTTAAGGCGCCACTGGTATAATTAATTGATTAATGTTTGATTTAATTGTAAAATTAGAAAATTTCGCTCTCAGAACAGATATTAAGCCCCTCACGGGGTTAGGCAAAAGCTAACAAAGTGGTGAGTAGTTTTAACCCAATATAAGTTGCTTTTTGCTGCCAGCTTCGAGCTAAATTATCAACATGTACTATTTTGCCATGAAACAGAGAACAATGTCAATATTTCAAGAAAGGATGTTTTATTTATGAGGGAATGCAGAGCGCTTATTCTTGCAGCTGGAAAAGGCTCAAGAATGAAATCGGCAAAGCCAAAAGTTCTCCACGAAATAAACGGACGCCCTATGCTTGCTTTTACAATAGAAGAGGCAAAAAAGGCAGGCTGTAACACCATTATTGTGATTGTCGGACACGGCAAAGAAAACGTAATGGAGATGTTCGGACAAGGTTCTGCAACCTTTGTCATACAGGAGCAACAGCTGGGCTCGGCACATGCGGTTCTTTCTGCAAAGAATTTATTTGAAACCTATACCGAAGACGTGTTGATTCTTGCAGGTGACGTGCCTCTTATAACCGCACAGACCCTAAGCATGCTCATTGAACAACACAGATTGGAAAAAGCCACGGTCAGTGTTCTTACAGCAGTTTTACAGAAACCAGGCTCCTACGGCAGGATAGTGCGCGATACAGACGGTTTTCTTAACAAAATTGTCGAACATGCTGATGCTACAGATGAACAGAGAGCTCTTAAGGAGATAAACACGGGAATCTACTGTTGCGATGCCGGGTTTCTTTTTTATGCACTCGAAAAGGTTGGAGCCGATAACATGCAGGGTGAATACTATCTGCCTGATATTGTTTCAGTTGCAGTAAATGAGTCAAGAAAAGTTTCGGCGATTAAAACCCCCGATATTTCAGAGATTAATGGAATAAACAACAGGGTTGATCTCGCTGAAGCAGAGAAAACAATGAATAAGAGAACCCTTCAAAAACATATGTTAAACGGGGTAACCATTATTGACCCCGATTCAACCTATATTGAAGACAGCGCAGAAATCAGCTCTGATACCGTGATATACCCCAACACTTCAATCAGGGGCAGATCTGTTATAGGCTCGGGTACTGTGATAGACATGAATGTGGTTGTTGAAGACTCAATAATTGGAAATAACGTTCATATTAAGCCATGCTCTGTTATACAGGAGAGCTCTGTTATGGATAATGTTCAAGTAGGCCCTTTTGCCCATATCAGACCACAGACAAGACTCGAGGAAAATTCCAGGGTAGGAAATTTTGTAGAGGTTAAGAAATCTGTAATCGGCAGCGGTTCAAAGGCAAACCATTTAACCTACATAGGAGATACAACTGTTGGAAAAGGAGTTAATATTGGAGCAGGCACTATTACCTGCAATTATGATGGTGTTAATAAACATCCGACAGTAATTGAAGACGGCGCTTTTATCGGAAGCAACTCTTCGCTCGTTGCACCGGTTAAGATAGGAAATGGGGCAGTTGTAGGAGCAGGGTCCACTATAACAAAAGATGTGCCCAGGGAGAGCCTTGCAGTTGGCAGGGCAAAACAGATAACTTATGATGATTTCAAAAACTGGACAATTTCCCAGAAAAAAGCTTAAAGACAGAATATGGCTCTTATTATAAACCATAAAAAACAGCTGGCAAGGAATTGAAAACTAAAAACCTTAAATCAACTTATTTACGTAATTATTGGTTTTGATTGAAACCTGGTTTTTGCAGTTTATTGTTTTCAGGAAAACCATAGCCATTGGCTACGGTTGCCAGAAAATTGCAACTAAAACAAAAAAGTGTTTTTAACCTTTGCCCTTTCAGGGCAAGCTCAAGTCACCGGCTACGCAAGTGGTCGTTGACTACTTTGTTATAAAACCATGAAAGAAAGGCGGGTATTTTTAATATGTGCGGTATTGTTGGATACATTGGGAAAAAAGAGCTCTTGCCGATGCTTTTTGACAGCCTCAAAAGACTCGAATACAGAGGATATGATTCGGCAGGCATAGCAGTATTTAATGATGGCAAGATAAGTATCTGCCGGTGTGAAGGCAAGGTGGAGGCTTTAATATCTATTGCCGAAAAGAAAAACATTGAAGGATCTTCAGGAATTGCTCATACCCGCTGGGCAACCCATGGAAGACCAACTGAAACAAACGCCCACCCGCATTACTGCAAAGGGGTGGCTGTCGTTCATAACGGAATAATAGAAAACTATCTTGAGCTGAAAACAAGGCTTATCAACAGTGGCACTTGCTTCAGTTCAGAAACAGACAGCGAGGTTATTACCCATCTTATTGTCTCTTTTATGAATAGGGGCTCTGATTTTGAAGAAGCTGTGCGCAGAAGTCTTACTATGCTCAAGGGTTCTTATGCCATTGCAGCTATTTGTGAGTCTGAGCCGGACAGGATAATTGCCGCACGACATGAAAGCCCTCTCATTATAGGACTTGGGGAAGAAGACTTTTTTGTGGGTTCGGACATACCCGCATTTCTGCCCTATACAAGAAAGGTTGTCTATCTCCTTGATGAAGAAATGGCTGTAATAAACCCTGACGGCATTGTATTTAAAAACCTTGAGGGCAGACTTTTGGAAAAAGAACCTGTACTGATAACCTGGGATCCTGTAATGGCAGAAAAAGGTGGATTTAAACACTTCATGCTCAAGGAAATATTTGAACAGCCAAGAGCTGTTGCAGATACTCTCAGGGGAAGGATAGTAAAAGAAAAGTCGGATGTTTTTCTGGACGATGTCAACATCAGTGACAAGGAAATGCAAGGTATTGAAAGGGTATGTTTTGTTGCCTGCGGAACGTCTTATTATGCGGGACTTGTTGGAAAGTTTATTGTCGAAAAACTATGCCGTCTTCCTGTAGAGGTAGAGCTTGCCTCTGAGTTCAGATACAGGGACCCTGTTATTGACAGCAGCTGCCTTGTTGTATTTATATCCCAGTCAGGAGAGACGGCAGACACCCTTGCGGCATTAAGAGAAGCCAGGACAAAAAATGCCCATATGCTCAGTATCTGTAATGTTGTAGACAGCAGCCTTGCAAGAGAAACCGGCAGTGTGCTCTACACCCATGCAGGACCTGAGATAGGTGTTGCATCAACAAAAGCTTTCACAAGCCAGCTTGCTGCAATTTATCTTTTAGGTCTTTTTATAGGAAGAAGAAAAGAATTGATAACCAATGAATATGCATCAGAGTTTATCAGAAAACTTATGGAAGTACCCGGCTGCATTGAAAAGGTTTTAGGACTTGAAAATCAGATTATAGAGATTGCTGAACACTACAGCAATGCTTCAGATTTTCTCTATCTTGGAAGGGGGATAAACTTTCCCATAGCCCTTGAAGGAGCATTGAAGCTCAAAGAAATATCCTATATACATGCAGAAGGCTATCCCGCAGGAGAGATGAAACATGGTCCTATTGCCCTTATTGATGAGTATATGCCTGTTGTGGTGATAGCGCCGCGAGACAGTGTTTATCAGAAGATTTTGTCCAACATTGAAGAGGTAAGAGCAAGAAAGGGAATTGTTATAGCCCTTGCAACCGAAGGCGACAGTGATGTAACCGACAAGGCGGATCATTTTATTCCGGTTCCTTTTGTTGACAGTCTTTTCACCCCTTTTGTAATGGTAGTTCCTTTGCAGCTTTTTGCCTATCATGTTGCCGTGTATAAAGGAACTGACGTTGATCAGCCGAGAAATCTTGCTAAAAGCGTAACGGTTGAGTAAGGGCTGTTTTATGAAATTTATTAGTGTTTTTTCTGTTGTTGCTCTGTTTGTTCTTTCATTTTCAGCTTTTTCAAAAGCTGAAAATGTCTGTTTTGAAGGTCTTCAAAAAATAAGTTTTGTAGATTTGAAAGGGGAAAAAGCCGGTATTCCTGACAACCAAGGAAGGGTTATTTTGATTAATCTGTGGGCAACATGGTGTGGTCCCTGCAGAAGAGAAATTGCCCATATTAATGCATTTTATGAAGACTTTAAAACAGAAGATATTGATTTTATCGGTATCTCTCTAGATACTCTAAATTTAAAACAGATAAGCAGGTTTGCAGAGGAGATGGGAATACAATATCCTGTTTTGGTTGCAAGCCCCACAGAAGTTATGAAAAGTCTTTCAATTGCCGGAGTGCCTGCAACAATAATAATTGATAAAGACAGAAAAAAGAACAGACGTCTCCTGGGGCTTCACACAAAAGACGAACTGAAAGAAATTGTTTCAGGTTTTTTAAATATTAAAACGCAAAAGGAAGCAAAATGAAAATATACTGGAGGCTTCTGTCATATACAAAGCCGTATTTAACATATATGATTTTTGCAGTGCTGTGCATGATTATTCTGTCAGGAGCAACAGCTGCAATAGCATATCTTGTAAAACCTGCAATAGACGACCTTTTTATGAGAAATCAGACAGAAATTGTCTTAAAAGATTTAACAGGTTTTGAAAAACTGCTCAATCTTGCTTCAAGTGATTCAACAAATGCGCAGTCTGTAATACTCAATAAATATCTGAAAAAAGATTACTCAGATAAAAACATTGCATCCGGAAAAACTGTGATGCAAAACGCATTTGTCACAGCCTTCAATAAAATGAAGGATGATTTAATGTTATATCCAAAACATAGTGATTTGATATTTCTTGATCCGGACTCTGAAGCTTACAAAAGACTTAAGGCCATTAACTCAGATCACCTGTTATACGAAAACAAGCTGGGAGAGTGGAAAATAAAGGATGGTATTTCACGATCGGAAACAGAGGATGTAAAGTGGTTTAATATATCACTCCTGAAAGAGGTTTATCCCGATATTTTAATAAAAGAGAGTTCAAGGGATTTTTCAATGCTCCTTCTAATTCCTCTTCTTATTATTGTTGCCTATGCAGTCAAGGGGTTTGCAGATTACGGGCAGTCTTATCTAATGGGTTTTGTTGGCAACAGTGTGATTGCAGATATCAGGGAAATAGCATACAGACACATCCAGAACCTTCCTCTCTGGTTCTTTACCTCCACCTCAACAGGTACACTAATGTCCCGGATTGCAAATGATGTTACTATTCTGCAAAGAGCTGTCTCTGATTCAATTAAAAAAGTTATTATCAGTTTTTTTATGGCGATAGGTTTGACCTTCGTTGCATTTTATCAAAACTGGAAGATGGCACTGACATGTTTTGTGTTATTTCCCTGTTTGGCTGTTATCATAAACAGGTTTGGGGGCAAGAGTAAAAAACTCAGCAGACGAACTCAGGAACAACTGGCAAATATAAGCACTTTTCTGGATGAGACCATTTCCGGATGCCAGACCGTAAAAGCCTACTGCATGGAAGAATATGAAACAATTAAATTCAATCAGGAATCAGACCGTCTGCTGACATTAAACATAAGAAGCCTTAAAATTGACTGTCTTTCTTCACCGGTTATTGAATTTATTGTAGGAACTGCAGGAGCGGTCCTTATATATATCGGGGGCTACAGTGTGATAAAAGGTGCCATGACTGCCGGAACATTTTTTTCTTTTATAACAGCTATGGCAATGCTTTATAAACCCATAAAAACCATTAGCAGGGAAAACATAAAGATTCAAAGCGGAATAGCAGCTGCTATCAGACTTTTCCAGCTTCTTGACAGCGGCACAGAGGAAAGCGATTCAAAGGGAACAGTTGCACTTGCTCCTGTTAAAAAAGAGATTGAGTTCAGAGATGTCTCTTTTCGATATGAAGAAAAACCTGTTTTAAAGAATATAAGTTTCAAGGTTAATGCAGGGGAGGTGGTGGCTTTTGTAGGACACAGCGGAGCTGGTAAAACAACCATAGCAAATATGCTTCTGCGGTTTTATCACGCTCAATCAGGATCAATTTTTATTGATGGAACCAATATTCTTGATCTGACAATAAAATCGGTAAGGGAACAGACAGCTCTTGTAACTCAGGATACAATTCTGTTCAACGATACTGTGAAGAACAATATCGCTTACGGTAACAGGGACGTGCCCTTTGAAGATACAATAAAGGCTGCAAAGGATGCCTTCGCTCACGATTTTATTATGGCAATGCCGGATGGGTATGACACTGTAATAGGAGAAAGGGGGATAAGGCTTTCAGGCGGGCAAAGGCAGAGGATTGCTATCGCACGCGCCCTTATAAAAAACGCCTCTATACTTATACTTGATGAAGCCACATCAGCCCTTGACTCGCATGCTGAAAAGGAAGTCCAGAAAGCAATTGACAAACTGATAACAGGACGCACAACAATAATAATAGCACACAGGCTTTCAACTGTCCGCAAAGCAGACAAAATAATTGTTATTGCCGACGGAGAGATAATTGAAAGCGGAAACCATGAAGATTTAATATTTAAGAAAGGTGTCTATAAAAAACTTATCGAAATTCAAAGCGGCTACAAAAAACGCCCTTTAACCCCTGAACCTGCGTGTGTGTAAAAGACTTAAGGGTAAAAAATGGCTCATCAGACATTTTAATTAGATATCATATTATCATGGACAGAGAGTCAGGCAATCAACAGAGGTTATCTATTTTAAAACAGTTTGAGAATGAAATTATAATTGTGAAATTTATTCATTATGTAATTAATGTGGAAACTGCCTGCTTTAAATAGTGTAGCTGTGCTGATTATAACAGTAAGCAGGCAATTGAAATGATGCGTATGTTAAATAAGGGTGATTCTGTTTATATCCTTTTGTAATGCGTAACATCGTGTACAACAAGAATTGCGAGCAAACCCCTATAACCATATCTGTTAAATAGTGGAGCATACTACAGCAAAGAAATTAACAAAAAGAATGCCTGGGACGAGAATCGAACTCGTACAGTGCTCAGCACCGAGGGATTTTAAGTCCCTTGCGTCTACCAATTCCGCCACCCAGGCATAAAAAAGATAATCGGATTAATCAATTTAAAAAAATTACAGACCTGTCCACATCTCTTCCACGATAAGCCATTTAGAGCCATAAGGAATACAAAACATTTCTTTTATACCCCTATCAGAATATCCCTGTATGTTTGAATATTCCTGTTCAAATGTTATTTGAAACCCTTTAGAATGCATATCAATTTTTAAGTCTTTGATATCAATTTTTTCCGGTTTCAGTCCCTCATCCCAGATTCTGTGTTTATGTTCAACAATGCTTTGTTTTCCAATCCTTGAACCCTGTACAGCGTCCCTGTCATAGAAGGAGGTATAGCTGCCCAAATCAGCTTTTCTCCATGAATTGAGCCATTCATACAACCATTTTTCAAGAAGCACAGCCCTGTGCTGAATATATTCATTCTGCAGGTTTCCCTTTGGCCATGGTCTCCACTCCTCTCCCACGATTTTAAAATCCCCCTTGTCAGCTTCCTTCCAGTAGAGTCGTTTCACTCCTGCAGATACAAACGTTGGAGTTCTGTAGAATTGTCCAAAATAGCTCACCCAGTATCCGGGACCTTCAACAGCTTTTGCATTGAAAACGAAAACATCTATCCATGGATGGCTGTTGAATAGTCTTTGCTTTCTGTTTTTAAAGTAGTTAAAGCTTCTTTCTGAACTTACAGTAAAACTTTCAGAGCTGTAAAGTTCAAAATAGTTATCAGATTTTTGTGACCAGTATTCAGCCCACCGGTTTGTTAAATAGATAAGCTTCCTGATAGATTCTGAATTTTTGTTCTTATCCTGCCAGCTGATATCTCTTGCAATTACCACAGGGGTTAACCGAAGAGATACTTCTTCAGCCAGTTTATTTATATTGTGCATATTAAGCACTATACAGCCTCTTGAGTCAAAAGGTGTTATCTCAGTTCCTTTTCCATGAATCCATATTCCTGAACCGGTTTTTCTCAAAACTCTGTCTGCCGGATTCGGGTAGTTAAGGGTAAAGGCAAGGTTTCCGTACATATCAAAGTCAAGCCCCTGGCTTATAACAGATTCTACGAAATATATTCCCTCAGGAGTTTTTAAATCTCCCTCTTTTTCTTTATTACCTGTTGCCTGACCGGTAGAACATGGCATGGTGAACAAATTTTCAATAGGACTCTGGTTTGTAAGAACAAAAAGTTTCTGCTCATTCTTGTCAACAGCAATGAATTTCTCAGGGGTATTTTTATCAGGGGCGAAAAATACCTCCCATGCTGAAACATATCCAGTGTTGAAAAAAAGTATAAAAAAAACTAATATAAGCTGGAGTTTGACGTGTTTCATTTAATCTGTTTATAAATAAAAAATAACATTTTTCGATTATATCACAAAAATAATGATTTTTTCAATTTTATATTATCTTTACCATCTTCTCCATGACGGAACATAAAACAGTAGTATTAAATTGCCTCAAACCTGATACAAAATCAAGAAATTTTTTGAGATATAAAGTAAAAATAACAGAGAATTGGAGTTTTCTTGACATCCAAAGCGTATCTGTATTATTATTCTATTAATTACGTTAATTACGATGGATCAATTTATTATCAATGGGAAAAAAATGAAAAAACATATACCACCTTTTTTTATATTTCTTTTTTTGCAGATTATTTTAATATCAGGATGTTCAAGGGTAGCCACCTACAATATTAATATTGCATATGAGCCGCAGAGCATGGTAACGGGTTTACCGGTTGAACAACAGAAGTTTGTCGTTACAGCAGCTTTATTTAATGACGAGAGAACCGCCGAGGATCTTTTGATGGTTGGAAAGAGGGTAAAGTTCAGAGGAGAAGAAGTGCCGGTCAAAGCTTTTGTTCCTCTGGGTCTTTCCGTTGCCTCAGCAATCAAAGAGTATCTTTTCAGGGCGGGATATACTGTTGGAGGAAATTCTCCTTCATGGAACGGCAATGTACATTCAATGGATAAAAGCTGGGGAGATATTGTTGTAGGAGGAACTGTAAAAGAGCTTGATATAACAAGCACTTCTGGCTTTTCAATGGTTGAATACGTAGCAAATGTTAAACTTGACATTATAATCGGCGACATAAAAAAGGGGGAAATAGTATATACAACAACTGTAGAGAGTTCTACTTCTGTAAAGGATGTAAGGTTTTCACAGAAAAAGATGGCAGATGCACTAAACAGCGTACTATCATCTGTTATTGAAAATGTTTTCAGTGATGGAAGACTTGTTTCGCTTCTTTAATAAAACAGACAACATTTTTAAACAAAATTAAGGATAAATTGTCATTATGAAAAACTTTGTTATTTTATTGGCTGCTGCATTTTTTTTAGTATCTTCATCAAATGTTTATGCTACCGACAACCAAACTTCCCGCATCAGCCCTGCAGAGAGGTTTGGAAGGGGTATGATAAATATAATCTCATCACCTCTTGAAATTCCAGCCCAGATGTACAGCCGGGCTTCCTACAAGCAGGAAACCAGGGGGGACGCCTTTTCCATACTTGGAGGGTATTTAGAAGGAATACCAATGGGGATAATCTATTTTCCATGGAGGCTCGGGGCAGGATTCTATGATATATTTACTTTTCCTTTTGAAAGTTGTGATGAAAGTATAATAAGTCCTGAATACGTCACTTTTTCTGCTGATATAATTGAGTAATTCCCGAGAAAAAGGACTTGAAGTTATGCTATGCAACTGCAATCAAAGGAAATCTGAGTCACATGTAGGATTACAGATATGAATTCAATTTGAGGAAGTATTTTAAGTCCTGTTATTCTTGGGCAACGCCTTTTCGTCTTAAGCCAATAAAAAATGTGGCCAAAACCCTTAAAACGCGCCTTAACAACATAGTTACCTGTGCACTGTATCGCAGTGCCAATGTATTGGCAGAATAGAGAAAGTCAAGCGAATGGCTTGTGGTTTTCCTAACCGAGTTCATTACAAAATGGCTATCTATTTGCATTGCGGAGGCCTTGATCTTTTTCCACAGCACCCAGAACAACCGTCTTTAAATTTTAAATATGCGCGATCACAATATGTTGTGGTTATCCGTTAAAATGTCTGATGAGGCAATTTAGAATATAGTTATAAATAGGAATGTCAACATTGTGATAGGAATTAATCTGCTTTTTTCTTGACAGAAAATGTTAGCATATCTATATGTTTTATCCCGAAAGTAAGTATTTATCATCATCATTAACAGGAAAACGATGCATCAAATTCTTTCAGCCTGGATTGATTTCCTGAGGAAGGCCGGAGCCTGTTTTGCGATGGAACCACAGCCAGTACATCGCCCGGATGTTTGGGGGACACGCGCACAGTCTGTTGAGTTGCAGGATTTCGACAGAAATTGCACTTTGACGGAGGAGTCTATGCCCGAGGCGGCTCTGAACTTCGATCATGCCAGCCAGGATATCGCCCTCCTCCTCAGGGAGGAGGGTCAGAAGCTTGCCGGTAAGAGGCTGCTTGATCTTGGCTGCGGCACGGGCATGCTGGCTATTATCGCTGCAAAGCTTGGCGCCATAGTCAGCGCCAGCGATGTCGATCCGCGAGCAATCGAACTCAGTAATCATAATGCAAAGCGACAGGGGCTGTCTTTGGATCTGCGTCTCGGCGATCTCGGAAAGCCTTTTGCGGGAATGACTTCCCGTGGCGAATACTTTGACTGGATTATTGCGAACCTGCCCCATAAACCCGGTACTCATGAATCAGGGCTTCCTCTTGCTCAAGCCGGAGGCAAAGAAGGTGTAGATGTCTGGGAGCGTGCTCTGGTGGACATACTTGCTTTGACACACAGAGGTTCCAGGCTTGCGTTCTTTATGCATTCACTGCCTCACCCGCGCCTTGTTGCTGCAATATCAGAGAGCTTCCAACTACGTATGGTATCCTGGAAATTGCGCTACTTCGAAAAAGCTGAGTATTCTGTCCTGCGGGAAGCTTTCCGGTGCCGCCATGAGGCAGGACTGTCTTTTCTCTTCCAAGATGAAGCAGGAGAGGGTATGGTTGCCTGTACATGGATTGGTATACGAAAATAAGCCAACAATACAGCTCTTCTCCACCCTCTTTTTCGCTAAGCAGAATTAATGGTATGTTGATGTAAATTACGATGTGTTACTATGAGCGGATTATCATGACGGTCATTATAATTCCCTGTTCTGCCTGGGCTTTGTGCAATACCGTAACAAGTTGCATGGAGGTTTTTCTTCTATATAGACTGTTTCTGTCTTGTTTATTTTATTTTCAGTCTTCCCATGTCTCTGTCACCTTTTTATGACTTGGTGAGCCAGGGTGTTTCAGACGACAAATGTTGAACTATCAGGAGGCATATCTGTGACTGTCTCCGTGTTTTTTTAAGCGGTTTCAAAATGCTTGTCTCAAGATATTGAAAGGAGAAGGGGTTATATTCCTAATTCTCCTCAATTCATCATACTGTTGATTGTACCACAATGCCCATCTGTCAAGCAGTATGGCTCCTCTAAGCAATAAAGCGGTATCATTATCCGAATAACCCTGTTCAAGAAACTCTAACCCTGAAATAAATTCATCCTTAAAATGATCAGCAAAACCAGCCAGGTGTTTGTCGATTCTTTGGATATTTACAGCCTCTGCAGATTTTAATGTATCCCTGACGTTGCCAATCTGCTGATCATTATTTTCAGAACCATCCTTTTTAAGCCCATTGAAGACTACTATCGTTTTTTCAACTGAACGTATAAGATATGCAACATCCTTTTTTGTCTGGGAGGGAATAATTCCCATGTTGTAAAGGTTTATTATAATAAGCACAAGTGCACCTATATAAAGACCAACAGAGGCAAGATGCTCCCCTCTTTTTTTCAGTGCATAAAACCCGACAATAACAGCTATAAAAGCAACTATAATAGCAAAAAAATCGTTTATAAATATACTGGTAATGCTTAATATTGCTGCACTTATTGCAAACGGCCCCCATTTTTTCTCAAACTGCCTTTCCATAATTTAAATACCCCAGTATTTATTAAAATAAAGAATGTTTGCCCTCTTGCATAAAAACTAAAACATAGTATATAGCGTGTTTAAATATGAGAAAATTGCTTTATACTGCAATATTCTTCTGTTGTTTTTAATATCAGTATATCTGAAGTCAGCATATCCTGAGATGATGAGAAAAAGTGTAAAGACCCTGACACGAAAACTTTAATATATTCCACCTATGATCACCCAGGCACTCTGAAAGCATTTCTTGCTTATTCGACGGATTCAAACCTTTCTTGCTGAATAACTAATTTAGCTATGCTAAACACCTCAAGAAAGAAGAATAATAGAATGAAGTTCATAGAGACTAAAATACCGCTCGCTCACAACAGGTTCTTTTTATTGATTGATATTCCAAACATGAATGAGGGGTTTATCTCCATCCCCTCTGAACTCTACTACGTAAAACAGGAAATTGATATTGTCGTATGCTGCTGCACCAAGATGATGTTTCTGCTGGTCAGATTTTATTGTGTAGAGATATTGATCGATATCCATAGTGGCATATGGTTGAGGTTCATAGGTTTGCATGCTCCCTTCGGCCACTGCTGCCAGATCTGAAGGGGAATAAAAAACAAACTGTCCTTTGAATTTGGAGGACCACCAGCCTCTCTCCTCACAATCAATGCAGGGACCATTCGGATCGCCATACCAACACTCACCCACACCTTTTGTGCCGACGAAGACAACCGCTGCTTTATCTCCTGCTGTGAGCCATGCTCCTCCGGACCATTCATCAGAATGATGATAGTTGTCCATAGTATAGCCCCCTGCAGACTCATTTGTGGATGTATATAGAATAAGTGTTATGTTGTCTATCCCTGTACCCGATTGCGGAGGATTGCCATGCTTCCACGGCGCAATAGCAAACAGAGACGGGCCCTGACCTGACCAGCCTCCGTCTCGATACCGTCCTGTAGCTAAGTACATTTCCTGCACATATTCATCTGCCCAGGCTTTTGGTATGTCAAACATATAATCGTTTGTGCTCATGTTCTGGATATAGACCGGATGTGCTTTCAAATACCATCCACGCTTTATCTTAGGATCTGATAAGTTAAGTTCACACCATCCATGAGTTAGATCAGCCGGTGTCTCCTGCATGTGGTAACCCCAGCAGAAATGGAGTTTATCTGTGTTTTGTGAACCCTGCCCAGGCAGATAAGCAATCCCGGAACGTGGAATTTCCAGATCTCTGACATCAAAGATGTCGTAAAAAGGCTGGAGTTGAACAGCAGTATTAAGATCGTCCAGGTTTTTTCCTGCAGAATTTACGGGAACAGGAATGCTTATCTCAGACAACTGATGTTCCCATGCATGCCCCGCTACATATAAAGAACCAGGATATCCATCATCTGCGCCACTCGGATCACCTTTTGGATAATAGGTCATGGCATAGCCTCCCCATTCCCAGCTTTGAACTGTTGAAGTTCCGTCGGGCATTCTGAAGGCACCTATGTATTCAAAATCATTCGGGCTAATTAAACCTGTTTCTATCTGGTTATCGTTTTCTGAATTGTTATCATCATTTCCATTTTCATCGTTTGTATTATCACAGGAAAACAGGAAAAAACTATAAACTAATGCAGGCAGTATTAATAAAAATCTTTTCATGTGTCTTGCCCCCTTATTATAATTTACTTAATCTGTCAAAAGTAAAACAAGAAAAATGTTAGTTTACTTTCACCTCATTCTGAAATATTGTTAATACCAGCCCTATACCCGGGTTTGTCAACGGATTCACCATCTTAAGATTTTCAAGAACCAGCCTTTTCAGCCTTTGCTACTGCCATCAACTGACCTTCAAACCTCTATTCAACTAATTCAACAACGTCCAGTAAGTGCCCGATAAAGATTTGCCCCTCGATTCCGAGAGACTACAATCTAACATATGAGGAATGCCCCCGCTTCGTTCTCTGAAGACAAAAAAGTAGCCTGTCCCCTTTTCCTCCTGCCCCCGCTTCCTTCGGTTCATCATGTCATCATACGGGGAATAGAAAAGCGCAAAATTGTCGATGATGACAAAGACCATCTCAATTGTTTAAGTCTCTGAATAATAAGTTGAATAGTTGCAATAATTCAACTTATTCAACAACTCAACGTCCCCAAACCTCACTGATGCTCATGTCAGAAGCAATACGGAATCCTGATATCTTGAAACACAGGTATCAACAGTAAGCAACAGCATTCCTTCTGCGCGGGCTTGGGCAATCAGCAGTCGATCAAAAGGATCTTTATGAAGCGAGGGTAGGGTTTCGACTCTCAAAGCATGCTCAGAGGTTACAGCAAGTTCGTTGTATCCGTGCACAATGAGCATTTTTCTCAGACGGTACGGATCAACCCTGAAATCATCCCGTCCAAGATTAAGCTTGATGACAATTTCCCATATACTTGCTGCGCTGAAATAAAGGCTGTTGTCAGGATCTGTGAGAAGTTTTTTTGTTGACGGAGAAATTTTCTCCGGCTGTCCTGCAGCCCATAGAATGATATGTGTATCAAGCAGCAGTTTCATAACGGTTTTCCTTCAAAAAGCCCTATAATGGTCTCTGACTCAATGGAATCAAAATCATCAGGCACTGTGATCTCTCCAGACATAAACCCTATTTTTTCGGTTTTTTCAAGTTCGCTATCAGAGAGGGGTAAAACCTTGACCATAGGCTTTCCGCCTTTTGCAATTATAAAAACATTGCCTTTCGAAGCCTCTTCAACCAGGCGTGAAAGATGTGTTTTAGCTTCATGGATATTAATAGTTTGCATCACATACCTCATTAATCATTTATTTATCGGTAGAAAAATATTAAATAAACTCCATATGAAAGGTTTGCAAACACGAAGCAATGTGTAGCACTTGCTGTATCCCTCAATAATACTGATGCAGATGGTCTTTTTGCAAAGTTGCAATATCAATCAAACTTAGTTTAACGGGTTAAGTTTATCTGTTTTATGGATTTTTGTCA
>CAZMHH010000003.1:0-93486 GCA_964566035.1 uncultured Thermodesulfobacteriota bacterium | reverse complement strand
TTGCGACTCGCAAAAACAGTGTTCGCACTAATCTTCGCTTGATTTGGGTTTAGTAGATCAAAACATGCTTGATTCTAACCCGGTGATGTTAATTTTTGTTTAACTGTATGTTAAATTTGCTAATCCTTCGCCGGTAATTTATGTATATTCAAAAACAAATACCAAACCAACTTCAGACAACAAAAAGCGCAAGAAAAACTGTTTTTCTTGCGCTTTTTGTTTTAATAAGATGACAAAATTGGTTTTAAACTTATCAGCAGAAACTATTCATCATCCTCAGAATTCTCAATCTCCACTAAGTCCCCCTCGGGTTTCTCAGGTGTTATCTTAATATCCCCGCCTTCAGATATAAGCTCATCATTATACCACCTAAGTGAAACTGTAAACCTCTCTTTATCTTTTTTTCTTTTTGCTTTAACCTCAACAAAAACCTCTGACTTGGGTTTCATGGCAAGGTATTCTTTTCCCTGCTGGATGTACAATTCCCCCTTTTCGATACCGGCTGCAAGGTCTTTTAGGTAACCGGCTGCCTGACTGATTTGCATTGCCTTTTTAATTCCGATCTCTTTTGTTTCCATTTTTTTCTCCTTCTATTTATTAATTATTATTCTGATACGGCTGAAAGCCGGATAATAAACTGTTAAACTTAAAAAGCAGATTTCTGTTATCATTTTTGTGATCGTTATTGTAATCGGTTTCGAAAATGCAGTTGATCAATTGTCAGCACCCTGCTTTCATTTTTTTCTTGTATCTTGAATTTTGAAAGTTGCAACTCCTCAAATCACCGGTTTTCTCATCACACAAGTGACAATAAAATCTCCGTCAATATTTTATCATCAATGTATGGCCTGCTCTTTTCAGATATCAACTCAGTATCGATAACCTGAATACCTCTGCCAATGATTTTCTTCAGATTTAAAGCTTTACTGTATATTGCGTTCTTTCTGTCTATGATAACGATATTAAGGAGAGACTCCACACAGAGCTTTTTATCTGATGAATTTTGCAGATATTCAATAAGGGTATTAATAATCTCATCCATGCCCATCCCTGCTTGTTCAGGGTCCTGAACCGGGTTTGGTATAAAAACCTTGGGAGAGTTGTTATCACTGATAGCCTGCCCAACTCCCTTTGGCAGGAAATTAGCAATAAGACTTGTGTAAAAACTGCCGAATGGATAACAGATCAGTTCTGCACTTTTAATCAAATCCTTAATTCTTGGCTTAATTGTAACATCTACGGGATTTGATGTATCAAGGTCTTTGGTTAGATAGAGTTTTTTGATCTTGCGGATTTTATTTAAAGGAGTATTTACGTTCAAATTTGTAATCCGGTGTTGCCCCGCAATACATGTTCCGTCATCCATAAACGCTGCAAGATGATATGAAAGGCCTGTAACAGGGCGAACAATGCCTCTTGCTTCAACCATTTTTGAAAACATATAAATGACAGGTTCAATATGACGCCGGTTGTTCAGATAACCACTGGCAAGAATAATATTGCCAATATTTGCCCCCCTGAGATCAAAAGCTTTCGGTATTTTTTCTATAAATGAATGCAGATGGTTTCGTATAATACGCTGCATGGGATTTGGTACTTTTGCTATCAATTTATCCTCTCCTGCGGCAAAATTTTGAAGACTTGCAAAAAGGCCGGTATTTTCTGCTTCTTTCGGAAAACGGTATGCAAACAGTTTATATACTTCCGGGTTACCCTGAATCGACTGATCAGCCAAAGCATTAAGCCTGTTGCGCAGATCTCCAACAGCAAGCATATTAAATGCCCGCCGTATTGTTGCAGAACTGCCTCCTGAATCAAATGGGGTTATAAGATGAATTGAATTATGTGTATAATCAGTAATGCTGCGGCTTAGCTTTTTAAGAGATGAACCGCCGCTAAAGAAAAGTATTCTTGCCCCTAACTCAGGAACCCTCAGGTATCGGGAAATACGCATTTTATCAGGAACTGTCAATCTACGGGTAACCTTGATTTCTACCATTATGACCTTGCAGGTTATTTACTGTTTTTATTGAGATATCGATTACAACTTTTTAAACGACTACCAAACCTATTACTGACTACTCATTGCTTTTTACCCGTTTCTGCCAACTGCATGCAGACTCCGGCTGCTCTATCAAAATCAACACCTCCTGAAATTTCGAAGACACGACAGTGTTTCAAATGGTCAATATAGGATGCCGATGAAAAAACTTTTTCAGTATCAATGCTGCAGTGAGGTTCATAAAAAAGGCCAGGAGATTTGATAAAGGCTTTAAGAAGGTCTATACGCTTTGCAATATCAACCTCCTTTAATTCAAAGAGACCGTTGTTTCGTTTCCAGTTGAGAATAACAAGAATATCCAAAGTGCCCAAAAGGCAGAACTTTCCTTTGCCAAAGACTGAATTAATAAAGACATCGTATTTGTGCTCAAGATGCCATATATCATCTTGAGACATTTTTTCGAAAACAAGCCGTTGTTCTGCTGGCATGACAGTGTTAAGACAGGGATTATTTAGCACAGTGCCGGGATTGACCCGGGGCAGTTTGGCAACACCTGAAATTCTCAGGTTGCAACTTTCTTTTTTTACGAGTAGACGATCATTTGAAATCAATAACGCACCTTTTTTCATCAGGTGCAGACAGAGTGTTGATTTGCCTGCGCCTGCAAAACCTGCCATGGCTATACCGGTTCCGTTCACACTCACGGCAGCAGCATGCCCGAGAAGATACCCGCGGTTGAGCATCAACTGGATGTAACGGTTGTTTGCAAAATTTATAACCTGATTTGCATTTTCAAGACAATTTCCTGTGGCTATGTTAATGTTCCCACCAAAAGCAAAGAGCATTCCGGTCAGACACTTGCGTACGATTCTGCCTTCAGGAAAATCAATATATTCTTCCTTAATTTTTGTCTTGCCGGGATCCGGTTGTTTTTGGATAAAGCTACATTCAAGATCAGGGGGGGGCTGGTCAAGAACTGAAACATAAATATCCGGGTTTGCCGGTTCAGACCAAATGAATCCTTCATAATAGATTGAGAGTGTATCAATAAGGGCTGAGGAGTTTGACCTGATAGCAATAAAAACATCACCGAATTTAAGCATCAGGCAGCAGGACAATTTCTGCTTTGTACTGGTTAGTATCAATTCAACAATTTTATTAAATGAATCGACAGTATCAGTCATGGCAATATTTTTTCCCTTGCCCTGTGTCTTATTATTTCCCCTGTTACCGTATAGATAACCTGTTTTGCAACATTTTTTGTATTATCTGCTATCCTTTCAATCAGGAAAGACAGTGAATATATGTTTATAAGAGCTTCCATCTGAAGGGGGTCTTTTATAAGCTTTCCATCAATTTTTTCATTAATCTTCTTTATTATTGCTCTTTTAAGTTCGTTTACCTCTCTGTCAGCTTTCCAAACATCCATTCCAAGACCCTCATCAAGATTTATAACACAGTCAACAGACATTTTCAGCATCATAGATGCCTTATGAGCCATTATTCTGAGTTCTTCTACAAGACATGGAGATTTAATGTCAGCCATTTCAATAGCCCTTTCGGCGATATGAACTGATTTATCACCGACCCTTTCAAGCTCATGATTAACCTTAAGTATGGCATAAACATGTCTTAGGTCTCTTCCCACTGGCTGTTGAAGAGCAAGGATTTTAAGCCCGTCATCCTCAATATCAACCTCCAGTTCATCAATTGTTTGGTCGGTTTGAATTACATTCCTGGCTTTTTCGATATCATTATCAAAAAGCGCACTGATGCTGTTTTCAAACCCCTTGTTAACAAGTTCAAAAAGCATAACGAGCTTTTCCTTGAGTTTTCTCATATCACGTTCAAAATGAAGAATTGCCATGGTTTTTTCTTTCCATTAACTTGATTAATTAAAATAATACCTTGTTTATAAAATGCTGAGTCATACAGTAGCAGAACTTTCATATTCATCACTTTTGATGGACCCGTAAAAAAGTCAATTTTTTCTTAAATTGCAAAAAGGGGTTGCGGGAATGATATTTGCAACATATTGTAATTGCTTTTATATCACCCTCACCCCAACCCGGTTTTAGCTGTTAAGCTGTTGGCCTGCCCTGTGAAATGCGGAGCAAACCGAAGGTTATTTAACAGGGCTATTGAGCTATTAAGCAAAATCTTTTTCCCTCTTATCAGCAAACAGCTTATTAGCTTATCAGCTCTTTTCAGGGAGAGGGAGTTTTGTGGACTTTTAACCGATTCATCACTTTTCATAACCTGCATTTATTCCGGCTTTCTTCAATCTCGATTAGGATTGCCCATCACTCACTGCTATTGCTTGTAGCTGGTATCTATTTTTACTAAGAGCTGTCAGTTTTATCCGAACCTTCCTGTAATATAGTCCTCTGTTTCACTCAGATGCGGTTTACGGAAGATATCCACAGTGGGACCATATTCGACAAGCCTTCCAAGATACATGAAAGCAGTATAGTCGCTTGCCCTTGCTGCCTGCTGCATGTTGTGGGTGACAATGAGTATAGAGTAATCACCTCTCAACTGAAAAATCAAATCCTCGATTTTGTTTGTGGCGATTGGATCAAGAGCCGAGCACGGTTCATCCATAAGCAGAACTTCAGGTTCTGCTGCAATAGCTCTTGCAATGCAGAGTCTCTGCTGCTGTCCGCCGGAAAGGCCAAGTGCGCTTTCATGGAGCCGGTCTTTTGCCTCATCCCACAGGGCTGCCCCTCTTAAGCTCTTTTCACATATCTCATCAAGCAGGTTTTTATTCCTCTCCCCGTCTATTCTCAATGGATAGACCACATTTTCATATATAGACATTGGAAAGGGGTTGGGTTTCTGAAAAACCATGCCCATTCGCTTGCGAAGCTCTATTACATCAACCCCTTGCGAATAGATCGAATCATTATTTAGTGTCATGTCTCCTGTTATACGCACAGTGCTTAGCAGATCGTTTATTCTGTTAACAGAACGGAGCAGGGTTGATTTTCCGCAGCCCGATGGTCCTATAAGCGCGGTTACCTTTCCCTTTGGAATTTTCATATTGATATTAAAAAGAGCCTGCACCTCTGAATAGTAAAGGCAAAAATCAATTACTTCAAGAACAATATCCTCTTTTTCAATTGCCTTATGGGTCTCTGTGGGAAAACTGTGTCCTGCGGCAATTGCAGCAATCCTGTTCTGTTTTTCGGTGGCTCTGTTCTGTTCATGGTTCTCAGATTTTGCCGTGTTTTCAGATTCCATAATATAAAATATCCTTTCAATTAAAAAACGCTTCCTTCAAATTTCTTTTTCATCATTGTTCTGAGACGGGTAGCTGTAATATTTAAAATAAAGACAAAGCTTATCAGAAGAAGAGTTGTTGTAAAAACCATTGGTTTTGCAGCTTCACTGTTCTGGCTCTGGAAACCAATATCATATATATGAAAACCAAGATGCATAAAACTTCGCTCAGGATGAATATATGGAAAAATTCCGTCAATAGGAAGTTCAGGTGCCAGCTTAACTGCTCCCACAAGCATAAGAGGCGCCACCTCTCCAGCTCCTCTTGCCATTGCCAGAATCATTCCTGTCATAATGCCCGGCATTGCTCTTGGCAGAACTATACGTTTTATCGTCTGCCATTTACTTCCGCCACACGCATATGATCCTTCTCTCATTGAATTCGGAACTGCTGCAAGTGCCTCTTCGGTAGCAACTATCACAACAGGAAGAGTCAGAAGGGCAAGGGTAAGAGATGCCCAAAGAATACCTCCCTGACCGTATGTTGGATTTGGCAGTTTCTCAATAAAAAACAGACTGTCAATTGATGCTCCAACTATATAACAGAAAAATCCAAGCCCGAAAACTCCAAATACGATGCTGGGCACCCCTGCAAGATTGTTTATAGCTATACGAACGGTGCTTACAACAGCCCCTGCTTTGGCATATTCGCGCAGATAAAGCGCTGCTATCACCCCAAATGGAACAACTGCAATACACATGATCAGGGTCATTACTATGGTTCCGAAAATTGCAGGGAACACCCCGCCTTCACTGTTTGCTTCCCTGGGTTCATCTGTTAAAAATTCTTTCCATCGGGAAAGATAAACCCCTGTTTTTTCAAAAAAAGAAAGTCTGTTTGCAGGATATGCCCTTACTATTTCGCTTAACCGCAACTCTTTTTCTTTTCCGTCAACGGTCTGCATAACAATCTTATACCTGCTGTTCAGATCATTTAGTTTCCGTATCTCTTGTTGAATCTTTTCATACTGGCGCATAACGCTTTTTTCAGTATTCTGAGATTGTTGTTTCTGGGCTTTCCATTGGGGAGAGTCTTTGCCAAATTTGATCTCAGCTTTTTTTAGATCAAGCCGTGCTTTTTCAAGGCCATGATTTATTTTTCCGATATCATCTTTTTCAAGGCTTCTTCTCTGACGCCATATTTTTCTGACATCATCATGGTGATTTAAATAATGTTTCCATACCTGTTCCGGGGTATCAGCAACCACTTGTCCATCAGTTATAAATCTTACAGGGAAACCATAAAACCTGCCCCATTCAAGTCTTTCAACTGTGAGCGCCCATTCGGGAAAATCTTCTTGAGTTATCTCCAGGCTGTTTATCCACCGGAAATGTTCACCCGTGAATTCAAAATTTCCAATCCTCATTAATCTGCGTTGCGCAATTCCGTCATTATCATTCAGTTTTGTCATGGCTTTTGAACGAATATTTTCAGGCAATCTATCTACAAGAAGTCTGTCTGGATTATATGTCTCTGTTCGGGTAATCTCTCCCATCTGCAATCTGCCATCTGCTGTTTCTATTCTGGGCACACTGCTTGGCCACATTGTAGACACTCCGTTTGCAAATACCAGCACAAGCAGGCCCGCAATCATTAGCAAAGCAATTGCAAGTCCGCCTCCGTTCAGCCAGACAAGGGGTTCGCCTTGAGCAAAAAGTGATACCTTGCTTCTTTTTCTTCCAGGTTGCTGTGTTGCCTTTGGTATTTGGTTCTTCATAATTCAATAGCCTTCTTTCTGAAACGGAGTCTGACAATTTCAGCCACAGTGTTTACAATAAAGGTCATTACAAAAAGTGTTAAAGCCGCAAGAAAAAGTGTTCTGTAATGGGTGCTGTTTCTTACAGCTTCAGGAAGCTCAACAGCAATATTTGCAGACAGCGTCCTGAACCCGTTAAATATATTCCAGTCAAGTACAGGGGTATTTCCTGCAGCCATCAGTACGATCATTGTCTCTCCCACGGCTCTTCCCAACCCGATCATGATTGCTGAAAAAATTCCACTCATTGCGGTCGGAACAATTATGCGGGTCGCCGTCTGCCATGGGGTTGCACCTGCAGCAAGGGAACCTGAGCGCAGGTGTTCGGGAACCGAGGAGAGCGCATCATCGGCTATGGTATATATAATCGGTATTACAGCAAATCCCATTACAAACCCTACTACAAGGGCATTTCTCTGATCATAGGTTCCAACAAGTACTCCTCTCGGGTCAAAACCAATAAGGGTCAAGGCAAAAGCTGCTCCTGCAGACATGGTTATGGTTATTAATGCACCTGATGCAAATTTAATAACATCTGCTGCTGCGCATCTGTTCCATGACCAGCGGGATGATTTTTCTCTAAGCCATGAATCACAGAAACGTGAAAAGAACAGTGCTGTTATGCAGGCTGAAACTGGTATAAGAATAAAGAACCAGCCTCCAAATGCGCTGCCCGTGGCTCCATCCAGCCACATCATTATGTTGCCGGCAAAAAATATTTTTTCTGCGATTGGACCCAGAAAAAGTGATGCGTATATTCCGGAAAACATACAGCAACAGGTGAAAACAAATCTCCAGTCTGCAAATTTAAGTCTTATTCTTTTTGGTAGAAACTGCCATATATATGCTCCTGCAAGAAAAGATACAGGCACGCAGCAGAACATTACAAGTATTGCAGGAACTATTTTTTCTACTATGGGTGCAAATACAAGAGCCGCCAGAAAACCGAGTACAACACTTGGAAGGCTTGCCATCATCTCTACCGCTGGTTTTATTGTCTTCTTTGTTTTCGGATTTAAAAATTCACTTGTATATATTGCTGCAAGAAGAGCAATAGGAACACCGAATAACATCGAGAACAGGGTTGCTTTGATTGTGCCGAATATAAGGGGTATAAGTCCGAGTTTTGGTTCAAAATAGTCTGTTGCAGCAGATGACTGCCAGGAATGAGAGGGTTTGCCTGAGTTCTCATACCAGACACGTTTGAAAAGAGATGAAAATGTCGCCTCAGGATGTCCCGGGTCCAACTCCCAGTTGTATATACCCTGCGGGGTTTGTGCAATAATGCCGTTATCCCTTGGATAGAAGGCTATCTGAAGAACAGGGTTTTTAAAGCCCAGCTCAGTTGCTGCAAGCCTTTTTCGGCTGGTTACATAATATAGCTTTATTCTGCCGTCAATACATCCTGTTGCAATCATTCTCATCCTGGATGAGGAAGCAATTGAAATAATAGAGTTTTCCAGGTCTGAAAAATTATGGGCATCAACAAGTTTTGACTGGGTTTCTTGTTTGTCTGACATTCTTGCCGGAAACCAGGCGTTCACATCACCTGATGAATCACCAAACAGAAGGGTTGATTTGCCGACAAGATATGTAAAAGCAGTGAGTCTCCTGTCCCTTTTTTTTAAAACATTTATTTTCTCTATAATAAAAGGCTCTGTAATTTTTCTCGTATCATACCTGATGAGACTTCCGTCCTGCCATGCCAGAACAACACTGGTTCCAAGTTTGTCAACTGAAAGAAATAACGGAGTGGTTTTTTCTTTACTGTAGGGAAGGGATGACTCCTGCTTCTGATATGTGGTTGTTCCTGTCAAAAGGTTTTTTCTTCTTGTGAGTCTTTCATAAAGCAGTCTTTCGTCCTCTGTCAGCAGAACAACATTTGAAACAGAATCAGTTGCTATATGGTCAATGAGAACAATAGGGGAAGGATTTTCTATTTCCACCGGATCTTCAAACTCTGTATAAAACCTCTGGAGTCTGTACTGATTTTCTGATATACGCTCCAACATTCCCTCAAGGTATTCCAGCCTTTCTCCTGTTTTCATAACATGATAAGTATCGGGTATTTGATCGTAATCGAAGAAATCTGTTTTAAACCCCATTGTTCCTACGGAAAAAGAGCCTTCCATAAAACCAAATGCAGCATTGCTGTTATCAACCGCAAAAGATACTGCCCCTATATTCTTGTCCTCAAACAACCTCTGCTCGGAAAGTACTTTTCCATTGTCAATTCGAAAAACCCTTAAAAAACCGTCTTCATAGAGTATCCATGCCATTGAGCTGTAGTCATCAACAGCAATTCTAAGCGTTTTTTTGTTATAATCAGGCAGAACATACTTGTTTGCAGGGGTAAGTTCAGCTCCTGAAAAAAGAGGGAGTACAACCCATAGCAGAAAAAGACATACAGTTAAAACTGCCACAATTGTACCAATACCTCCGACAGAGATTATAGCTTTAGAAAGAATATCACCAAGTTTTATGCGAAGTGTTGTCTTCTTTGCTCTTTTATAGCCGGAGAATGTTTGATTGCCGGATTTGTTGTTTGACTTTTTTTCCATGAAAGACTTTTTTTAAATTTTTTTCAATAAAGTGATTATTTTTATCATTTTAAGAGCTATACAGGGAACAGAAAAATATTCCGTTCCCTGTATAATATTATTTTTTTCTGTATTATACTGCTTTACTTATCTAATCCCGAAAGATTCAAGAGTCTCATTTGCAATTGCTGCTGTTACAGGGAAATAGCCGTCCTTTATAACATCTTCCTGTCCCTGTTTGCTCATAATATATTTAATAAACTCTCTTCTCAGAGGATCAAGCTGGCTTCCCGGTTTATAGTTCACATAAACCAGCAGAAACCTTGAAAGAGGATACTCTCCGGTGTATGCGTATTCAGGAGAAGCAGGTATCATTTTTGAATTATCATCCATTGCAAGTGGAACTGTATTCACATCAGCAGTCTTATAACCTATCCCGCTATAACCTATTCCTGCTTTATCCGAAGCGATTCCCTGTATTACAGCTGAGCTTCCCGGCTGTTCCTTAACCGTATCCTTATAGTCACCGTTTCCAAGACAAATTTCCTTGAAAAACCCATAGGTTCCTGAAGCAGCATTACGTCCGTATATGCTTATAGGAAGTGCCCAGGCACCTGAAAGACCCACCTGTTTCCAGTTTGTTATGTTACTTTTATAGCCGAGTTTTCTGTCTTTGGAAAATATGGCATCAACCTGTGGCATGGTCAGTCCTTTGATGGGATTATCCTTGTGGACAAATACTGCAACCATATCGATGCTTGTTTTTAAGGCAGTGGGTTTGTATCCGAACTTTTTTTCAAAGGCATCAATCTCTTTACCCTTCATCTCACGGCTCATTGGACCAAAGTTTGCTGTTCCGGCAATGAGTGCGGGAGGGGCGGTTGAGGAGCCTTTGCCTTCGATTTCCACGGTTACACTCGGGTAAATTTTACGGAATCCTTCAGACCAGAGAGTCATAAGATTATTCAGGGTGTCTGAGCCTATGCTCTTTATAGAGCCTGAAATACCCTCAACGGGTTTATAGTCAGGCAGGTTCGGGTCAACCTTTACCTGTGCAGTAGCCTGAGCGCCAAAAAACAGTACTGCTGAAAAAATGGTTAAACAAATTAATAATGTTCTGCTCTTCATTGTTTCTTACCTCCTTTTAGTTTAAAACCTACACCAATTAAACACTGTTTTTATATATCTTAAACACCCCTCAGTATAATTTAAACACAGATGGATGATTAAAAAAGTTTATGATTGAATTTAACCATACGACTATTTTTAAAAAGTTAAAAAAGTGTTAATTTTCTGTTAAGAAGAGAATTTTTCTTAATCTCGCAAACTCATAATAGGGGCAGATTGAGAAGAAAATAAATCAGGCGATATTTTTTTATAACCTTGATATTTAATCGAAATTAACAGAAAAAGAAGCAGAATAAAAACAATAAATACCTAAACTGTTACTTGAATGGCAACTGCTGTTTATTTCAACCCGCATAATAGAAAGGAGCAATCAGGTGGAACAAATTTTAGTAGCAGAGCAAAACGGTATTAAAAAGAAAGGGGTCAAAAAGTGTCTTGAATTAATTGAACTGATATCAATTATCATTTTTTTGACAGTTTTTATAGCACCCTTTTATTTCCTTACTCTGATAAATCTTATGCTTTTGCCCTGCCATAACGCATTAAATTATTTGTAAAAGGAACATCCAAACTGCCGACAGCATCATCAATAACCGTAAAAGCTATTAGAAACGCTGGCTGTTAAGCAAAAAACGGGTTCCAACTATCAGCTATCAGATGTAAGTTTTCAGCAAAAAAATGATCGCTGTCGCCATTATTAATGAAGGCGGTTGACCATGGAAAATTTTTGCGGCTAAATGGAAAAAGTTCATGCTTTCCCTGTTTTTACTTTTCTGTCTTGTCGTCCTCCGCTGATAAGAACTGTCAGTTTTACTATCAGATCATTGAGAGATTTTGACTCTGTTGACATAATTTGAGCTGCATCAGCTGATGTTTCCGCGCTTGAAACAGACTGCTGTACCACCTTGTCTATTTCAAATACCGCAACGCTTACCTGATCAAAACCCTGTGTCTGTTCTCTATAGGCAGAGGTTATATCATCAATCAGGGTGGAGGCCTTCAGGGTGTTTTTATGTACATTTTCGAGAACGGATGCCATTTCTGTTAAAACCTTAATGGTTGATTCAGCATTTGTCTGAACCGTTTCAACAAGTTCCGATGTGTTTCTTGCCGCTGTAGAACTCCTTCCCGCAAGACTCCTAACCTCCTCTGAGACTACCGCAAACCCTTTGCCATACTCTCCCGCCCTTGCAGCTTCAACCGCGGCATTGAGTGCCAGCAGATTTGTCTGAAATGCTATCTCATCAATCGTCTTAATGATGTTAGTGGTCTGCTGAGCAGATTCATGAATCTGGGAGACAGCCTGCTGCATACGTTCAAGGGTCTGAAGAGACGAGTCAACCGCCTTTTTAGCCCCATACATTATCTCCTTGACCTTGACTGTGTCTTCTTCGTTTCGGTGTGTCATGGCGGTCAGCTCTTCCAAAGCAGATGAGGACTCTTCTATGCTTGCCGCCTGCTGCCCTGCACCGGATGCCAGGGATTTGCTCTCATCGGAAACCCTTAAGGCAGCATCAAAAACGCTATTTGCACCGGTACCGACATGTGTAACAATATTTTCAATCGGTTTAATAACATTCATACGAAGAAATAAAAATACCAATAACACAAGAATAAATGAAATAATTATAATAACACCCAGTAAAACAGCTGTTTTTTTGAATGCGTTGGATTGAAGAGCTTCCATTGCTGATCGGCTTTTCTTGAAAACACCGGATACAGTTGAAATTTGATTTTGTATATTTGTCTGCATTTCAGATTGCGCCAGTTCTGCGATCAGCAGAGAAAGGTCACTCAATGCCCGCGTTGTATTGTGGTCCCTGCCTGCAATATACTGATCAGCTGCACGTGCCCCGTCTATATGTGTGTCAGCAAAATTGAGCAACGACAATGCTAAATCGTATTTTTCACACAACCCTGAATGTTCGGCAATGGTTGTTTCAAGCAGAGATAAGGCATCCGGATAAGAGGATAATTGTTCGTTCAGTGATTCAGCCTGCTCAATAAAACTTTTTTTATTTTCCGCAAATGCTTTTAAATATTCTTCTTTTTTATCCTGAAAAGCTCCGCGAATAAGAATATTTTTCCAGTTTTGAACCTGCTCCTGAAAAACCGTTTGAAGGTTTCCAATGTCAATGACGATTTTGAGAATATCCTGTGAATACTGAGAAGTGTTAAAAAATGCGTTATCTATAGTTGCTTGGATGATATCCTTTTGGTTCTCTGTTTCAGCAATCAACTCCTGCTGAACCCGCTGCTCCATAATGTAGAATGCACTCAATCCCAGCCACATCACCAGAACCACAGCACCGACAAGAACCAGGCACTTTGCCGCAATGCCCAATCTTCTCATTTATTCTCCTAATATTACTAATACAAAGATTTTTTTAAAGTGCAGGTATAAAGGTTTGCTTATCAAGACTCGATATTTTTTTATTATAATAATTTTTAGCTAAGTTCAAGTTAATTTAGTGTTAATTTTATGTTAAGAATTTGTTGCTTTACAGAGAAAATGGATATTCATAAAGATTTTGTTATTTACAAATTGAAAAGTTCTTCAGAGTAGCTAAAACAAATTTTTTTCTTAACACCACATTAATATTTATATAATATAGTTCAATATTGGTATGGCACTACTGTTAATTTATCAACTTTGATGAACTGGTAAAAAGTCTTTTTTTTTGAATTGGTGAAAGCGGATCCAAGAATGCTCTTTATAACATGCTGTAATTACTATTATATCACCATCACCCAAGTATTAGCTGTTAAGCAAAACCATAAATACAAAAGGCAGAATTAAAACAATTGTCCAACTTTCCATCCCCCTTTTTTTTGCCTTTGCTTATCAGCTTAAGAGCTTATTAGCTCTTATCAGGGAGAGGGAGTTTTTTGGACTTTTTACGGATCCATCAACTTTAAGTCTTTAATAAATAAATACAGAGAGGTTAAAATGGATAGACAAAGAGTTCTGTTTTTATGCACAGGCAATTCTGCACGCAGTCAGATGGCGGAGGCTTTTCTGCGTCATTGCGGCGGAGACAGGTTTGAAGCCTACAGTGCGGGATTTGAACCTAAGGGGATAAACCCTTACACCGTCCGCGTCATGCAGGAAAAGGGTATTGATTTGCAAGGTCAGACATCAAAAGACATTGTCCCTTTTTTAGGCAGGCAGCACTTCAGCTATGTAATACCGGTTTGTGAGCGGGCAGAGGAAAAATGTCCGACTGTTTTTCCAGGGGCAGGCAAAATTTTGAACTGGGTTTTTGAAGACCCTGCCGAAGCAACAGGAGATGAGCAAGAAATCCTGATGAAGTTCAGAGAAGTCCGAGATCAGATTGAACTGCGAATAAAACAATGGCTGGATCAGCAGGATGCCTGACCTGTACAAAACCCCTGCAGCTGATTCTTTCCCTGTTTCTTGTTTAACACTTATTTAACGCACCTGTAATAAATCTCTAACATACATGTTATATGCTTAAATCAACAGGTAACAAGATTCTGTTTTTTTTAAGGAGTATAACATGTTCAGCCAATTCTTCGGATATTTTCTCCTGCACCGGGGATATATAAAGCCGGATCAACTAAAGGATGTTCTTAACTATCACCAAAACGCCCACATCAGACTCGGTGTTCTTGCCATTGATGCAAAGTATATGACAGCAGAAGAAGTGGAAATACTTCATAACAGACAGGCAAAAATCGACATGAGGTTCGGTGAACTTGCTGTGCTTCAGGGTTATTTAACCGAACATCAGGTCGAAAGACTTCTGTCCAGGCAGAAGAAGGGACATCTTCTGTTAAGTCAGGCACTTGTGGATTTGAACCTTATGACATTTTCCGAACTTGAAAAAGCCCTGGATGATTATAAATATTCAAGCGGCATGTCTGATCCTGAGTTTGAGTCGTTCAAAAATGAAGATGTAGAGGCTATCGTAGAGTTTTTCATCAACATTGACGGAACTGCTGTCAACAGGTTGAAAAGAGATGCGTTTATTCTTTTTGTTAAAAATGTAATTCGATTTGTTGATGGAGGAATTCGATTTGAATCCGCACGTGAAAGTAATGAATTCAAATTTGAATGGTTTGCTTCTCAAATAATAACAGGCAGACATCGCATCCTGACAGGATTTGCAGGTGGAGAAGAGTCCATGCTCCGGTTTGCCGCCCGTTTTGCCCAGGAAAGAATAAGCGGGATGAATGAGCTGGCTATAGATTCTGTCGGAGAGTTTATGAACTATTACAACGGATTGCTGATCTCAAACATTTCGAATGACGGACTGGATTTAACCCTCAGCCCCCAGAAGGTATCAAAAAACGGGGTTATCTATAGTTCAGGGGGGATGTACAGGATACCATTTTATCTGCCTTTCGGTGCGTATGATTTCATTATTGCTGACAGTAAAAATATGATAGATAAGTAATGATGGCTCAGTAAAGGGGTCACAAAACCGCTTTGTCATTTCTGACAAATGTATAGAGCTGGTCAATTAAGCAGCCTATGAGACCTTCCCGGGTTTGTTAGAGAACACAAAGGGTTGGTCTGTGATTTTTCTTAATCTTTAAAAACATTAATATATGCTATTTTAGAGGGAGTAACTGATATGGCGCGAATTTTGATTGTTGACGATTCATTGATGTCCAGAAAAACACTAAAACAGATCTTTTCAGAAGACGGAAGGCATCAGATTATAGGGGAAGCTATGGACGGGCAGCAGGGATATGAACAGTTTATGAAACTCAGACCGGATATCGTCACAATGGATATCACCATGCCCAAAATGGACGGGATTCAGTCCTTGCAGAAGATTGTTCAGCACAGCCCTAAGGCTAACGTGGTCATGATCAGTGCTTTGGGGCAGGCATCCAAGATAATGGAGGCACTAAACGCCGGGGCAAAGAATTACGTGACCAAACCTTTTGAACCAAAGAAAGTTTTATGCGCTGTTGATGAGGTATTAATGGATAATTAATATCGTCCTGGTTCACCAATACTCGGGAAACAACAGAAGGAGACTATTATAAAATGGGAGAAAATATCGGTTCATTGATAGAAAATGTGCCAACCTGCAATCTCCTGGATCACGGCAATAAAGTGTTCAGAATCTTTGAGCAGGATCAGTCGGTCGAGGGGGTGGTGGTGCTTGATCAGGAAAAACCGGTCGGGCTGTTGATGCGAAACATGTTTTATCAGATGATAGGCAGACTTTACGGCAGGGAGGTCTATCTGGGACGGACGGTTGAGCTGATGATGAACCGTGACATCCTTGTTGTGGATAGCTCTGTCGACATTGCAGATGTCGGGCTTATGGCTGTTTCACGCAGTCAGGAGTTCAGGTATGATTTTGTTCTTGCAACAGACAACAGCAGGTATGCCGGTGCGGTCAGCATCAGTCTATTTCTGATGGAACTCTATAACCGTCGTGAAAGGGAAATTGAGCTTTTAAAAAAGCAGCAGAGAATCCTGACAGAAGCAAATGAAGCGGAAACCCGCCACCGTATCGTCATTGAACAGAAAAACATTGAACTCCATACTCAAAAAGAGACCATCCAGACCCTGCTTGACAATGCCGGACAGGGGTTTCTCTCCTTCGGCAGGGATCTTCTTGTTCTGGAAGGCACAAGCAAAGAATGCAAAACAATATTCAAACGGGAGATATCCGGGATAAACATTACAGATCTGCTTGGGCAGTATATTGCCGATGATACGCTTTCACATATCAAGTCTGTTTTGGAAAAGGTTTTTGAGTTTGACAACCGCTTGAAACAGAAAGTTTATCTTTCTCTTCTGCCCGATGAGATAGTCATAGAAGGCAAGACAATTAATGTTGAGTACAAGGCTGTGACAAAAAATCTGACTGTTACCATCATGTTGATCCTCACCGACGTCACTGATAAAAAAGAACTTGAACTGAAAATGGTTGAAGAACAGCAGAACACAAGACTTATACTTACTGCCATGACAAAGCATAATGAGCTGATTGCCGGCGTTGAAAGATACAAATACTTTTTTAAACATGAAATATATGAATTACTGACAGAAAAAAGAAAAAATGAAAATGCCCTTAAATCCATCTTCAGGGCTGTCCATACCTTCAAAGGGGACTTCGGTCAGTTAAATATGCATCACACGGCAGCAAATCTTCATAAGCTTGAAAATCAAATATCAGATATTTTTGAGCGAGAGAAAGAGATATCAGAGGAGCTGATATTTGAGTTTATCAGCGCCATCAACTATCTTGACCTCATAGAAAAAGATATGAATACCATCAGGAAAATGCTCGGAGAAAGCTTTTTTTATCGTGGTAGAACATTTTCAGTTGCAAAAGAGCGAATACTGGAGATTGAAGACAGAATATACGAGGAACCTGATCGCGGTTTAAGGGATTCACTTCTGCCGATGGTAAGAGCTTTGAGATACGAAAACATAAAGGATATCCTGATGCATTATGATGACTATCTCAATAATCTTTCCGAAAAAATGGACAAGCAGATCAGGTTTACGGTATCGGGCGATGATGTTTGGTTTGATGCCGAAGTTTACCAGCCGATTATCAAATCATTGGTGCATATCTTCAGAAACGCCGTAGATCATGGAGTTGAAACTGTTGAAGAACGGATTGAAAAAGGCAAACCCGAAAGCGGGACAGTTGAATGCCAGGTTCGGACCGATCGCAAAAAATGGTTTTCAATTACAATAAAGGATGACGGCAGAGGGCTTGATTACAAGCGGATTAAAGACAAAGCCGTTGAAACAGGAATTTATACAAGCAGCGAAGTTGAGCTGTTTGATGATACCGATATTGCAGATCTGATATTCCTGGACAGATTCTCCACCAAAAACGGTTCAAGCTTTATTTCAGGCAGAGGTGTGGGTCTGAACGCTGTGAAACAGGAAGCCGAACAGATAGGAGCAGCCCTGTCGGTTAATTCAAAACAGGGGGAAGGCTGTGAATTCTACCTCTATCTGCCAATACTTGAAGAAGGCAGGTTGCATACAACGGATATTACCATGGAGGTTTTGGATTAAGTCATTTTCACAACTACATTTTTTTGTAAGACCGATTATGAGGAGTTTCTTATGCTTAAACATATCTCTTTGAAAAAAAGGGTATATATTGGGTACGGGGTTATGTTAGTTCTTTTCGTTATTATCTGTTTTTCAGGAATATTATCCATAAACAGAATCACCGGGCTGTCAGGTAAAGTCGTCTCTGTTGAGCTGCCGTTAAAGGATCAGCTCACAGCCCTTTATGATTTGTTTTTCTTAAGGGATTTTTTTTCTGACAGACACATAACTAATGGTATGGTTGAAAATGATGTCTCGGAGATTTATACTGTTTTAAGGGATATGAATGCGCTGTTACAAACAGAAAATGGTCAGATTGCAGAGGATCTGAACGCAATTCTCGACGAAATCAGCCGGTTCTGCTTAATCATTGCGAATGCTTCATCTAAATCGAATGCAGTTGTTGAAAAAACGGATATTTATGGAGAAGACGGTCTTGAAAAGCTTTTTTTCAGAGCGTTTGAAATGCTTGATCGGGATATTTCAGAAACATTAGCTTCAATATCGTCAAACAGGGGAAGAATCAATCTGATAATTATCACATTGGCTGCGTTTGTCTCCGGAGTAGCTTTTTCTTTATTTGCTGCATCTGATCTTGACAAGGCTTTAAAAAAGGTTATCAAAAGCGTAAAAGAAGGCTCAGAGCAGTTTCAATCGGTTTCTGAACAGCTTTCAAATTCAAGCCAGAACCTCTCTTACTCAAACTCCGAACAGGTTATAAGGCTGGAAGCAATATCAATGGCAATAGAAGATCTTACATCACAGATTGAACAGAATGATGAAAATGCTAATAAGTCCAATATGCTTGCACAAGAGGCAGTCTCTTCGGCTGTTAAAGGTGTGGAGGCTGTAACAGAAATGATAGAGGCAATGGAGAAAATCAAAGATTCGTCAAGACAAACAGCTATGATAGTTAAAACAATTGATGAAATTGCTTTTCAAACCAACCTGCTCTCTTTAAATGCTGCGGTGGAGGCAGCAAGGGCAGGGGAAGCAGGAAAAGGCTTTGCGGTTGTTGCTCAGGAGGTAAGACGGTTGGCACAGAAATCTGCTGAAGCTGCAAAACAGACATCTGAACTCCTTGAACAATCCCGATTAAGTGCTGATGCAGGTTACAGGGTTTCAGCACAATTCAATTATACTCTTAACACAATTACAGAAAGTATAAGCAGTTCCGCATCAATAATTGATAAGGTCTCAGCATCGTGTAAACAGCAGACAAAAAGCATATTTGATATCAATGAAGCAATTAATGAAATGGACAGGATTACACAGTTGAGCGCAACAAGTACCGAGGAGTCAGTATCCGTGAGCAGGCAGATATTTGCTCAGATGGAAGAGTTCAGTAATATTTTCAAGCATATTGATAGAATTTCCAGAATTGATCCAATTAAGGCGAAAAAACCTAAAAGGGTTGCTTAAGCTATGCGCAGAAGTTTTATATCTTTTCCAGGGCTGTGGACATCGCCGAGATAGCGATGTCTTTTCGAAGCCTTGAGTTTTGTTAAATCCACGAGTATCAACGCATCGATACAGTTCTGAAAACTCTTGTCAATCCCGAAATCAATAAAAACTGTTCCCCCCGGTTCACACAGTTCACCATACTGTTTATAAAGAGTTGGAACCGAAAAACCGAGAAGTTTAAGCCTGCTTTTCAAAACCTTCATATCCGCTGCGTAATCGCTGTTATCAAAAAGTATCTGCATCTCAAGCTCATTTTTATCCGACAGACTGTAACGGTTTTTTGCTTTTGAAAAAGCCTCTTCTGTTCCAAACCATTTCCGGTAAAAACAGACAATCATATTTCTTGCCTCTTCGCAATAGGAACTGCTCAGACTCACCGCCCCGAAAAGATATCTGATATGCCGGTTTCTTTTTGAAAGGATTTGCTCAGGATGTTGAGGGGAAAGAAAAACTCTTTCAGGTTATCAATATTTAAAAGAAGATCATTCACAACAACTTTTACATCACTTCTGATTTCACTAATCAGCTTAATGAGTATAAGCCCGTCAAGCCCGCCTAAAGGATGATTAGCAACAATAACAAGCTTGCCTTCGCTTGGAATCTTCTCACGATCCTTTGAAGTTATCAGATACGAATAATCGAGCATTTCAAAGAGCTCGTCAATAAAGTCGATACCCTCCTTGGTATTGTACTGTTAAAGAAATCTATTTATATCCCGAAGATAGAGTATCTTTGCAATAAAAGCAAAGATACTCCTTTTTAAAAAAGATGGCACCGAGTTTAAAAAATTCGGGTTTTTTGAAAGAATTATATCTTCTATATCAATTTTTTTCACAAAACATCCCTTCACCCGAAAGCTTGCAGTTACTGCGGGAATGATACACTTATTGTATATGAATAAGGCTCAGTCTGATCCGGTGTCGGAGCAAAAAAACCCGACAAAACAGCAATAAATACTCCGGGACTGAATGACGGGATGCTCAGCTCAAAGGAACTATGTGAAGTTGTGCTGTAAAGCGTGCCCCAGAACGGAACTGAATAGTCGTTATAATATGCAAGTGCTATGGCAAAAATTCTGTCTCCCATATCGCCATCATCTGTAAACTTTATATATACTTTATTGCCCGTAAAACCGAGACACCAGAGAAATGTAATATCAAAATCAAAGGGGATAAAACTCCTGAGTTTTCTCTGAAGAGGATAGTTGTTTGTCCCTTCTGTGATAAACTCAAACCCTATGCTGCCGATAAACGGGATTTGAAACCATTCCTGTGCTTCAACCATGCTGGTGTTAATATCTATCTGTTCAAGATTATACAGGGTTTCATCTGCCCGGCATGGTTTTGAAGACAACACAAACAGCATGGTTAGAAATAAAAACATTCCTGCCAATCTTATCATTATTTTCAGGTTTTCAACCATAAAACTCTATTTCCTCCGTTTTTTACTTATCTCAGTGAATATTATAGCTTAAGATTTTATAACCACCGTTAAGCTCAACAATTGAGCCGAAAAGATTCAGCTCCGATTCTTTGCCTTTCGAGTCAGCAACCAGAAGCCTGGCATCAACATGAATCCTGCAGGTCTCATATTCCTTAAGAGGTTTTCGGAACCTGATTGCTTTAAGGCTGTATTTTTTGCCTCCAAATCTTTCCAGTGTTGACAGAAGACTGTAATCACTCTTTGTCTTGTGCTGTCCCCACACATAGTCAAAATGCTCCTGCCAGTCTTCAATCTTCCCGATAGGCAGTTCGGGCCACAGGATGTTTTTAAACTCATCTCTGCTTATTTTTATCTCATCAAGTGTCTTCCGGTCTTTTTCATAAACAGCCTTCAGCACTCGTTTTGCAAGTTTCTCTGATGATGATGAGGAAAATGATAATGCGATTCCTTCCTTTTCTTCTGCTTCAGAAAATGAACCTATCAGAAAACAGAATGCCAGAGCCGATAATATTAAAAGCAGGGATGTCCCTGCCCGAAGGCAGAGACTCCCTTTGAGGTTTGTTATTAATGGGGTTAATATATTACTCATTGCCGACCTTCTCAATGGTTGCATTTGCTGCAATTTTTATCGCAATTCTAAGTCCCAGACTGGCTTTCTGTTCAATTCTTTCAAGTATATCAATGATCTGTACAGCTTCACGTGTGGTGAGCACAGGTTGGGTTGTCTCAAGTTTCTGGAGATTTGCAATTAAAACATCTATTGCATCTTCCTGAAGAACAGGATCAGACATCAGTATTGAGGTAGTTTCAGCGCCGTAATGATAGTATAGCCATGTCATGATAATTCCGGAGATATTTTTGTTAAGGCTGTTATCCCTGTAGTCTCTCATCATATCAAGACCGGGGTGTCCTGCACCCAAAAGCGCTGTTGCCGGACAGGGCGGTGTAGGTGTGGGGGGTTCAGGTGGGTCCGGTGGATCGGGTGGATCCGGTGGATCAGGAATATTGCGAGCACCAAATGTTGTCCATGTCTTTCTTGTCCAGTCATTATTCGGATCAACGGCTCCGATATAATCAACACTTTCAAAAAACCCGTCTGATGGGGGGGTGGCAACAGCAACTGTACCGTCAACCGCGGGTGAACCGGAAGCTGGTCTGAAGTCAGGATCAGTTCTGTTTGTCGGACTGCCAAGCTTCGGATCAGCAACTGTATTGTTCTGCATCACACTGGTCATGAAATATTCTGCGGTGTATGGATATGTAACATCCCCTGAGCCTGGTGATGTATCATAATTCTCAATTAAGTTATTGTATATTATACTGTTGTCAATAATAAGGTTGCCATCCTGAGCCTGATCAAAGGTTGCCAGATCGTTAATAAGGATTCCTCTTCCGCCCCAGTTCATTATTATTGCATTTCTGATATTTGCTGCCGTTCCGCGTCTGACCTTGATGCCGTTGTTTCCCTTTCCATCAGGAAGATACCCGGGTCCTACCATTGTCATGTTATAAATAGTCGGGTTTGAACGGGGCTGTGCATTGTGATCGGTTCCCCAGTTGTCGGCTTCAATGCCGTTATCACCACCGGTTTCCCCGCACTGAATAACCATATACTGGATTTTTCCTCTCCAGCCGTCAGTCCAATCACAGTAATCATCATCAGCATTGGTTGCAATTACATATTTAGCATTTACCGTTCCGCCAAAAAACTCTATAGCATCATCCTGAGCACTATGGGATTGCAGATATTCAACAGTGGTTCCTGAACCGACGCCCTGGAACGCAATACCGTTAAACTCATCATCCGGGGTGATCTGGTCACCTGCGTATTCCACACGAACATATTTCAGTGTTCCGGAGTTGTCGGCATCATTACAGTCAGGTCCCTCACAGCCAAAAACCCCTGTTTCACCCTCACCCTCTTTAATGCCACCGGTTACATTAATCGTAGCATAACCGTTCAGAATGAGTCCACCCCAGTCGCCTCTGTCCGGATTATCCGCGGCACTTGTAAACACGATAGGTTTATCCTCTGTTCCAGCCGCATTTATTTTTGCGCCTCTTTCAATAACAACACATGCCAGTATCCCTTCCGTTCCCCACACCGTAACACCCGGCTGAATAGTCAGGGTTGCCGGCGCCCTGACAAAGACAGCCCCGGTCAAAATGATATCATCATCCCAGGTGGTGTCTGTTGTGATATCGCCTTTTACCGCCTTGAGCGCATACGCCGGCTGTACGGATACAAAGGCTATCAGCATTAATACAGATAATAAAATCTTTCTCATCTTTTTTTCCTTTCGTTTAGTTTTATTAATGACTTTTGTAACACATACATCGAAAATTACTTCTATGTCTTCTTAGCCTGTCGCACCTCCTTTCTGATTTGGTTAATTAATGTGTCTCCTACCATTTATATGACAGATCAATTTTAAATGTTCTTCCCTCTTTATAGGCATGCTGAACCTTTCCAAGTTGCGAATAGACCGTGCTCTCGTCTGAGAGATTCTGCGCTCTGAATTTGAATTGAAAGTTTTTCCAGAAATTTTTAATCAGAACAAAATCAAAGGACTGATCCGAATCGATCATAATATCAGGAAGCCCTGCACCCCCGATTTCATATACTCGTTCATCGGTAAATTTATACATAAATCGGACAACAAGCCCTATGTTTCTGTTGTCATATTCTATGGCGGCATTGACAACATGTTCGGGCTGTCCCACCAGAGGTCGTTTAAGCGTGGTCGGCACAAAAAGTGTGCTTGGCAGTATCTCTGTTTCAGAGTCTGAAAATATATAGTTGGTTGAAAAATTGACATACCTGAGCCAGGGGCTGATAAATTCGAGGTTTTTTCTCAGCTCAAACTCTACTCCCTGGAGATAGGCTTTTTCAGCATTTGTGTATGAAGACCTTAGCTGGGTGGTAAGCTGAACCGTGGGTTCAATCGCATTTTTAATATCCTTGTAAAAATAGCTGACTGCAATCACATCCTCATCACTCAAGAACCACTCCCACCGGAAATCATAGTTTTTGATGCTTGCAACTTTTAGATCCGGATTTCCCCTGATTGCATGCCCCCCGATAACATCGGTAAATTCAAACGGAGCAAGTTCATGAAATTCGGGTCGTGACACGGTTTCACTGTAGCCGAGCCTTACATTCATATTGTCAAGCAGGCTGTATTTCAATTGTATTGAAGGAAGCCATTTGTCTTCATACAGCTTGGTTATTACCTTATCTGAGGGTTCGAACAGATCAAATGTGTTTACCCGTGTATGATCCCGCTCAAACCGTGCGCCGCCAATCAATTGAAACCGTTCAAACAGATTCAGCTCAAGCATCCCGTAGTAAGCCAGCAAAGATTCCTGAGCGGAATAGGCATCGGTTGATCTTGTCGTCTCCTTGATCTCAATCTCATACGGGTTGATATTGTAGGGCTGTAATATACTTTCAACATCAGCCGACATGTTTATCCTGCTTTTGTCCCTTGGCACAAAAGCAAATCTTCTTGAACGGAAATCCCTGTCTCTGTAGGTATAAGCTGTTCCGATTTTAAGCTTGGGGGTCAGCCATGTTGTTTCAGGAAGGGTCAATCCCCAGTCTAATGCCATATCTTTGCTGTCTTCCTCCTGTTTTGTAAACATTCTCAGCAATGCTTCCGTGTCATCTGAAAGGGTAAACTGCCTTGTAATGGGATTCTGGATGTAAATGCTCTGGCGCATATCCGGATCATCCAGGTTTGCAAAGGAATAATTAAACCGCCATTTAATACTGCTGTCCAGCAGACTTTCTATTTTATGATCACCGCTCAACGTGCTTGACAGCAGTTCCTCGGTCTGATATCTCAATCTTGTAACCCTGATGTTCGTGCTTTGATCATCGTTGTATCCCTGATAGATTCTTGCTTCGTCATTGGCGGTTCTGTTATAAAAATTACTGATACCTATCTTATGGTCAGTATCAAGTTCAAGCCCGAAACTCAAAAGCCCGCCGAGATCTCGGCTCTGTTTTGAGCTGGTGAAATGGTAACTGTTGAGCGGGATCAGCTCCTTTTCACTGCCAGTTGACATGGTATAGGCTATCTGCTTTTCATCCTTTTTGTTCTGGATATTGCTCTTGTGATATAGACTTAGAACAGCACCTAATTTATTGAACCGCTCACCGATATAGAAGCTGAAATCGTTCTGAGGAGCGGCTTTTTTCCTTTTTATATTCCAGATATTATTAAATGACTCCCCAAACCGTTCCATATCATAAGGGTCAAAGCCTGTCTTTGAGAGTTTACTCCACCGTACGAGCTTCTCATCCGGTATTATCCCCGGTAGCCCCCTTGTGCCGTCATCATAGCCCAGCCAGTCCCGTGCCCCGCCTCTGTAGGTCAGGTATTTCTGGTTTGTGGTCGCATCATTGAATTTTGTGCTTGTTGAGAAGCTCAGCATTAACTTATCAGGTATGGATTTTGTAGTGATCTGACAGAGCCCACCTGAGAAGTTTCCTGGCAGGTCTGGCGTAAAAGTCTTTACAACACTTATAGACTCAACAACGCCTGCAGGAAAAAGGTCAAGCGGGGTTACCTTCTCATTTGGTCTTGTCGTAGGTGTATTAGTGCCGTTAAGGGTGCTTCTGTTATAACGTTTGGGCATCCCGCGAGCCTGCATGTATTTACCCTCATCCATCACCACCCCCGGCATACGTGTGAGAATCCCTGCTACATCAGACTCCGGAATCCTTGACATTGCCTGAGCAGAAATGTTGTCCACAATGTTTGAAGCAATTTTTCGTTTCATAATCTGAACAAACTCAACATCTCCTTTGGGTTTTCCAACAACCTTCAGTTCATCAATCTGAACCATACCTGCCGTGAGGTATATTTTATGCTCTGTCTTTTCACCACCTGCTGTTTTGATATCTTTAACCACGGCTGTTTCATAATTGGGATAGGTGATCTTGAGCAGCCACGACCCCGGTACAATCTCCAGGATAAAAAATCCCTCCTTATTGGTCAGAGCAAAATGACTGCTGCCATCACCGACATTACTTAATGCCTCCACACCTGCCTCTGACAGGGGTTTTCCGGTTTCCTTATCCAGAACCCAGCCGGTTATGGTCGCTTTTTCCTCTTCTGATTGCGCCAGGCTGGGTGATATGCCCACTGAAATAAGTATCAATAAGCAGGTCAGTTTGACCCGAATAACATTCATGGCTAACAATTTAAAATTCACAATTACGTTCTTTTCCAACTCTATTCAAGAATATAAATACTGTAATGACTACTATAATGAAAGTTTTTAAATAACCTCCGGTTGTTTCGCATTAAACAGGATAAGCAGTTGATGCCTAACAGCCAACACCTGTTTTTTTGCTTATAAGCTATCAGATTAACAGCTCTTTATAAAACCTGTTCCCATGAATACTGTTTTTCATCGTTCAGGTAGCTTTCCACTTCCTTCATTGAAGCCATCAGTTCTCTGAGTTCTTCTACAGGGGCAAGCATCTTAATCATTGCAATCGCATCGTTGCGTTGTTCCGGGTGCTGCGACGCTTTTGTCAGAAGTTCCCTTGCTTTTTTTATTTCGCCGTTTCTCATTGCACAATACCCAGCCATCAGCCATTCATGCCCATCCTTTGTGGAATGTTCTGCAGCGGCAATGTAGGTTTCTTCCGCTTCTTTAAATCTGTCCTGAAGATAATAGAGCTGAGCCTTAAGCAGCAGTCTATCGGATGTTGTTCCCTTATTAAGAGCTTTGTTAACGGCTACAATCGCATCATCAAACCGGTAGGCAGAATAATAGGCAACAGACAACTTATCAAGCTCATCTGCTGCAGCTTCGTCCTTCATAGCTTCTTCATAGTATTGAGCAGCTCTTGCCGGAACACCAATCATTGTGAACAGGTCTCCCATTATAATAAGCTCTTCTCTGTCAAGACTGTCCATATACCCGTATATTTCATAGGCAATTGCTGCTTCCTTTAACTGCTGATTTTTAAAATATGACTGGGTAAGAAGTTTCCAGACCTGAGGATCCGACGGATTTTTTATAAGGAGTCTGTTGAGAGTATCAACCGCATCCTCATAACTTTCCGAAACAATGTAGGAATTTGCAAGCAGACTGACTATCTCAAAAGATTCTTTACCGAATGTAAATACAAGAGAATTTCCTAGTTCAATTGACTTTTTAAAATTTTCCGCCTGATAGTATGCCGCCATTGCCATGAAGAGAATATCAGGACTTTTGGCACTGCTTATTGTAAATCCTTTTTCCAGAGCCTGACCGGCTTTATCAAAATCTTTGTTCTGGTAATAGAGTTTACCGAGATTTAGCCAAAGGGGCGGATAAACATCTTCCAGAACAACAGCATTTTCCAGATGCTCTATAGCCTTATTCGTATTGCCGGACAAACCATAAGCTGTTCCGATATTAAATTCAATCAGAAAATGATTAAATTTTGGTTTTTTGCTTTGAAATGCCAATAAGTCTTCAATGACGTCCTGAAACCTGTTTTCATTCATTGCCTGCTGGGCTGAAAACAGTGTTTTTTTTGTATGATCGTGTATGTTTGTCCAGTCAATCTCCTCTGCTGAGTGTACACCGGGGGGAAGAACAAGAATTAAAAGCAATAAAATATATAGTTTCATAAGCACTCTCCTTTGTTTGATGAATGGGTTTCTTTTCTTTCGCTGTTCTGGTGATACCACTTGCCCCCTACCGCTTCTTGCATCTTTCAGTTTGATACTTGTGACTCTTTTCATCCTTCCCCCTTCTGCCTACCGTTATATTCATTCATAATCCAGCTCATAACTGATTGCAGATTGACACCATGCCGAGACCGGTTCTCCCTTTACTTTTGCAGGCTGAAACCTCCATTGATGGACAGACTTAACTGTTGCTTCCTCAAAGACCCCGGGAGGATTTGCCTCAATTATTTTGACTTCTTTCACAGTTCCATCTTTGTCAACCAGAAGTTTAAAGGTTACCTTCCCTGTAATATTTTTTGCCATTGCCTGTGCCGGATATACAGGTTTTGCCCTGAAAAGGGCAACCGGCTTTACATCCACATCCTGCTCATTCCATATTTTAAACCCAAGAGACATATCTTCATCACCTATATCAGAGGACAGCCCCATATCAAACTGAAAAGGGACATCAAGAAGAGACGCAGAGTCAAACTTGGGCATGATCTCTTTTAACTTCGGGTTGACCTTTGGTGGCGGTTTTGGCTCTTTTCTTTTAACTTTCTTTTTTGGTGGCGGTTCCTTCAGCTTGATAGCGCCAATCAGTGCTATGGCATCCCTGTTCTCATCCTTCTGAGGCGGATTTGCCAACTGAAGAAGCAGCGGCATCAGGCATATCAGAAAAATTGTAACTAATATTGCCAGCAGAAAAGACGAAGCATATCGTGGCTTATTCTTAGTCATTCTTCACTTTTTGCGGCTATGGACACGCCCCTTGCACCGGCAAGCCTGCACTGATCAATAACATTTACCACAACCCCGGTTGAGCTCTCTTTATCCGCAACAACAATTACACCTGCTTCCGGGTTTTCAACCAGCGCTTTTTCAACATTTGCCCTCACTGCCCTGATATCAATAACTCTGTTTTCCATATAGACTGTGCCTTCTTTACTTACCCCGATCAGCACAGTAGCCTTGTCCTGCTTTGCTGCTGTCTTAGCCGAAGGCCGGTGCACCTCAAGCCCTGTTTCTTTTACAAACGTTGTTGTAACAATAAAGAATATGAGAAGCAGAAAGACAAGATCCATCAGAGGTCCCATATTCAGCTCGATTGCGCCTGCAGCGCGTCTTCTCTTTATTTGAATCATAGGTTAAATTTCCTTATGATATGCACTGTTGCTTCTCTGGCTATGGTTTCATACTTTTTTACATGCTGGTTCAGTATCATTGCCATATAAAGACCGATAATTGCTACAACCAGGCCGAACTGTGTCGTTACAAGCGCCTGGGATATTCCGCCCGACATTGCTTTTGCGTTTCCGGTGCCAAACACATTCATTACATTAAAAGTTGTTATCATGCCCGAAACTGTTCCGAGAAGCCCAAGGAGCGGGGCTGCAGCAGTCAGGGCTGAAATGCTCCGCATATTTCGGCTAAGCTCGGGTACTACTTTTTTTTCAACCTCTTCCACAACAAGAGCATCCAGATAGCCGTAACACCTTTTTTTATCAATCAGACCTTGCATTATCTCTCTGTGAATGCCGTTTTTCTCTACAGCACCTATTTTATTTTCCTGCACCGACAGAATTATTTCGTCGGTTGTAATATCATCTTTCTGTAATTGCTTGAAATAGAGAAACCTTTCAATGATCAGCCACCCCAGTACAAAAGCAAGACCGATAAGAGGCATCATGACCCAGCCCCCCATCTTTATATACTCATATACTGTTATGTCCCAGATCATTTTTGACTATCCGCTTTTTTTAACTGAATTTACTATTGTTATCGCCCTTTCCTCAAGTATTCCCACGATCCTGTCTATTCTGCTGTTAAGGTAACCGTGCATCAGAATTATCGGAATAGCCACTATCAGCCCATATTCTGTTGTTACAAGCGCCTCTGATATACCTCCTGACATAATCTTTGGATCTCCGGTGCCGTAAAGGGTTATCATCTGAAAGGTTGATATCATACCTGTTACAGTTCCAAGCAGACCTATAAGCGGCGCTACCATACCAAGTATCTGCAGCGCAGACATATTTCTCTCAAGTCTTGGAAGTGTTCCCTGTATTGCTTCCTGCATCACCGATTCAAGCACCTCAACCCGTTCGCTGCGGTGAGTAATACCTTCCTCCACCACCTTTGAAAGGCTGCTTTTTCTCTTCTGACATCTCTCAACTGCTTTATTCCATTCTCTGTTCTTGAGCATTGGATTTATTTCTGTCGACAATCTCTCCGCTTCTCCACCCTCTTTTACAAGCACTATCATCCGCTCGAATATAAGTATCAGGGCAATAGCACCTATAAATATTAATGGATATATAAGAACACCTCCGGCTTTTAATCCTTCATACCAGGTCGGCATGTCTGTGAGCTGGCGGAATGCGCTTCCTGAGGAAAGATCAAGATAAAATGAAGAAGATTTTTCTTCAAAGAACCGGGTCGCTTCTTTTATCATCTCTTTTGGTGGTTCAACGGTCAGTTGATGGAATGCCTGTTTTACAGGAATATATTCAAGATAACCTGCCTTGCCATCTTTATAATAAAGCGCATTAAAAGCCCCGATTCTCATAACCAGACCTTCTGTCTCTCTTCCATCAGCTCCGATATATTTCAGAGGCTTTGTTGATATCCTGCCGTTCTGTTGAATTTCGCCGAATATTACTTCAACCATTTTAGTAATATTTTCAAGTGATGGAAATTCAATCTCAGAAAGCAGGGGTTCTATAAGATCATTCCTGTTAGGGATTTCACCCGAAACAATGGAGTTTCTCAGGGATACAGCAGTATCCTGTGCTATGCCCCGTACAGAGCCGGATATCTCATTCATTGCACCTTCCTGATCCTCGATCTTTTTCTGAAGCCTCTCTATCTCTTTGTCATTCTCCATATAGCGTTTGTTGAGAGATGACAGCATTTTCTGTTTTTTCTTTGATGCCTGCTCAATTTCCGAGAGTCTTTTCTCAAGCTCTCCGCTCTCAAAAAGAATCTCAGCCTCCCGCTTTATTGCCTCTCTGCGTGCCTTTGACTCATCCTCCGAGGCTTTTCTTTTTGCTTTTTCTATTAATGTTGATTTTAAATCCTGTTGAACATCTTCAGCAGAAATTAGAAAAGGTTGACTTAATAGTAGAAATAGGGCAAGGCCGCTAAAAAAAACTTTTTTCACTTAGTCACTCCTGTAACGGGAAGATTAACAAATTCAATAGGTCTTCTTCTTTCAGTTATCTCGATGGCTTTTTTTATTTCCCCCCGGTATTTGCCGGGAAGGCTAATCCACCGGCCCTGAGAGAAAATTCCAGCTTTGCTATCATCAAGTGTCAGCATCAACAGAGCTGTACGTCCAAGCCTTAATACCTTTACAATAATTTCTTCGCCATCGAAACTGATCTCCTCTTTTGTCGTTTCAACAGATTTTCCGTAATCCATCTCAACCCTGAGACTTTCGAATACCCGTCTGAGTTTTTCACCCATGCTCAGCTCCGGATCATGTATGACCTGTCTGAGGGCGCTAATCCGTGTGGCACGTTCCTGAACAAGAAACGGCAGATCGTTATCCACAGTCTCCTGCATACTGTCCAGTATCTCTTCAAGAAAAGGAACCAGGTGCTGACGTATTTTCTCCATCTCAATAATTCTATTCTCCATACGGGCTATATAGACGTTTTGTCTGTCAACAATTTCCTGCATGTGGCTAACTTCAACGTCAATTGCATCAAAGGAATCCTTAAGCTGATAGTATCTGCTTTTGAGTTTCTCTTTTCTGCTTTGCCACTGTGCGCTTTTATTCTGGGTCTGCTCTCTTATCTCTATGCTTTTTTCGATGGTATCCTCCACCTCTTCTTTCTGATATGCACTAACAGGCAATGAAAAAAAAATTGAGATAAACAAGGGCAGACACAACTGTTTTGCTTTAAGCATTTATTTTCCTCTTTGGTTGATTATCAGTTTCTGAATTTAAATTTAACTACGTGGTGTTAATACTCAATAAAGCTACAGTTAAGATACTGTTAATTGTATTTTTGTGAATCGGTAGCAGGTGTTTTTATTAAACCGCAAGTTTTGTCAAATGGTTGCGTTTTTACTGATGCGGCTTTTGTTAGTTTTACGTTAATTAACTGTTAACTCCAACTTTTCAGCAGAGCCTTTTCGTAATATTTATTTTGAGTCAATTCGAAAGTTATATTGTTTTGAAAATTGATTAAATAAGTGCTATATATAGAGATAAGTCATTTATCAATATATCAGCATTTATTCAGAGGATTAAATAATGGCTCTTTTACACTTTGAAAGAGATTTGAAAAAGATTAAAGAAAAGCTCAAGAGGCTCTTTCTGCTTGTTGATCAGGAGTTCGAAAACAGCATCAATGCCCTTTTTGACAGTGATATTGAAAAAGCCCAAAGGGTTATTCAGGATGATAGAATAATTGATGAACTTGAAGTGGAAATAGAGGATGATGTGCTAAAGGTTCTTGCTCTTCAGCAGCCTGTTGGAAAGGATTTAAGGCATATATATACTCTTTTGAAAATCAACCATGAGCTTGAAAGGGTGGGCGATAAAGCAGTGCACATTGCCGAAAGGGCTATTGAACTGTCTGCGATAAGCTCTGTTTGTTTAGTTGATGAACTTCGGATAATGGCTCAAAAGGCAAAAAAAATGCTTCAAATGTCCGTTGACTGTGTATTGAATCTTGATGAGGAACTTGCAAGACAGGTATGGGGGGCGGACAGAGAGATAAACGAACTTAAAAAAACAATAATAAAAATGATTAATGAAAAGATTGAGAACAGTCTTCCGCAAGATCCCTGGCAGATGGAATCACTGCTGCATATATATTCTCTCTGCTTTATTATTGAACGTATGGGAGATAATATCAAAAATATGGCAAAACAGGTTATCTATACTGTAACAGGTGAAATAATAAGACATAAGTCAGGCAGTGCTGCCTCTGATTTATAAAAAGGAGTTGTTTCATCAGAAGTTATTTTCTGTTCTGCAACATTAGAATTCCCCTGCCCTATTTCTCCGGCTTAAACCCCTTATGTATCGCTGCTACTCCCAGACACAGTCTCTTGAAGCTTACCTGCTCAAAACCTGCCTCTTCAAAAAGAGATACAATCTCCTCAGGGGGTGGAAAAGCATTTATGGAGTCAACAAGATAACGGTAGGATTTTCTTGAACCGGCCACAACGCTTCCCAAAAATGGTATTGCATATCTGGAGTATAAATTATAAAGGAAAACAAACGGGGGAAACATCGGGGTTGAGAATTCAAGACAGATAAAACTTCCTCCCTGTTTTAAGACTCTGAAAGATTCTGCCAGGACTTTTTCTCTGTCAACAATATTGCGCAGCCCAAACCCTGTAATGACAATATCAAAAGTTTTATCCTGTGCGGCAATGTCTTCAACATCTCCGCAGATAAAATTAATTTTATCTGAAAGCCCCCTTTTTTTTATCTTCTCCATTCCTCTTGCTATCATTCCGGGACTGAAATCATAAATAAGCAGACTGTTTTCTGAATAACTTTCTGCTGCAAGGATGCTCAAATCCCCTGTTCCTCCACAAAGGTCAAGAACCATACTCTCTTTTTTTATTTCAGCCTGTTTTATCGTTTCTCTTCTCCATAAAAAATGGAGCCCGAAACTGAGCAGGGTATTCATCATGTCATATCTGGGAGCGATCAAATTAAAAAAATTAACCAGTTTTCGCGACTGATTTGCTGTTTTATCAATACTATCCCCAGAAAAATTCTTTGGTCTCGTCAACTTTTTTTCCAATTCCATCTTTAACTTTTTTAGTAAACTTCTCCTCGGAATGATTAAGCCCGCTGAAACGTTCCTCCCATTTCTGCTCATCTTTCATGGAAATGAGATGTTCTTTCAGGCTGCATTTGCAGTATTCACAAAATGGATTTGTGTTTTCACCATAAAAGAAACTCTCACAAACCTGATCACTTACCGGACTTCCGCATTTCGGACATTCGACTATCATAAAAGCCCCCCTTTTTCTGATAATATTAATATTTTATACCTTCATTATACTTTTTAATTATTTTACATGGTTTGTCAATATAAAAAGTTACAGGGGCTCAGAAGATATCCTGAAAAACATTGTATATAAAACAGGCACCACAATAAGGGTCAGAACAGTAGCAAATGTCAGACCAAACATTATTGCAACCGCCATTGATGCATAAAGCCTGTCTGTTAAAAGAGGAATCATGCCAAGAACCGTGGTAAAAGATGCCATCATAACAGGTCTCATACGGCTTATTGAGGAGTCTACTACAGCATGATATGGATTTGTTCCTTCGCCGATTGTTGAATCAATCTGTTTCAGAAGCACAACAGCATTTTTAATGAGCATACCGAATAGGCTCAAAACACCAAGCAGAGCCATGAAACCAAACGGCTGTCCTGTTGTAAGCAGTCCCGCTGAGACACCAATCAATGAAAGGGGCAGAATCAGAACAATAATAAGAGGCTGTCTGAATCCGTTAAAAAGGGCAACAATTGCAAACGCCATTACTAAAAAAGCAATCGGCAGCTGAGAATAGACAGCTTCGCCCGCTTTTTCATCCTCTTCAAACTCTCCCCCCCATTCCAGATAATATCCGCGAGGCAGCTCAATTGCCTCTACGGCAGGTTTAATTCTTTGAAGCAGCTCATTTGATGTTATTCCCTCTATCGGATCGCACTGAGCGGTTATGGTTCTCCTTCTGTTATAGCGTTGAATAATCGGGTCTTCCCATACTGTTTTTATATCATTAACAATCTGTTTAAGAGGAACGCTCTTAAACGAGGATCCCCATACAGGAAGGTTCTCAAGGTTGTCAACATCCCGCCTTTCTTCATCAGGCGCCCTGACAATTATGGGAAGCAGTTCATCTGCCTCCCTGTAAATTGCCACAGGAAGTCCGTCGGTGAATATTGAAAGCGATGTTGCCAAATCCTGGCGTGATACATTTGCTCTTCTTGCCTTTGGCTGTGAAAAATCGGGAGCACATAACTTTGTCTTCTGTCTCCAGTTATCACGTGTATCCTTGCTAAGCCTGTCTGAACTCATTATATCCTGAGCCTGTTTGGAGAGCCGCCTAAGAACAGCTGGATCAGGTCCGCTTATGCGGGCTTCAATTTTAAACGGGGTGAAAGGACCAAGCGGAAATCTTCTGAGCCTTGGTTCTGCCTGCGGAAAATTATTTTTGAGATAATCCTGAATATCAGGAAGCAAGGCTTCAATGTCATCAAGCTTTTTAACATTTACTATAAGCTGTCCAAAGCTTGAATTTGGGATTTCGGGTTCAAAGCTTAAATTAAATCGTGGGGCTCCTTCCCCTATACATGATGCAACTGAAACTATTTCAGGATATTTGTCTATAAGATGCTGCTCAATTTCCGCAACATCTTCAGAAACATTATATATATTTGACCCTTCCGGAAGCCAGTATTCTATTATGAACATTTTTTTGTCGGAATCAGGAAAGAAGATTTGCTGGACATAAGAAAACGCATATAAACCCGTTACAAGAAGGAAGAACATCATCAGAATCGTTGCTTTTCTGTAAATAAGCGCCTTTTTAAGAACGAATTTGTAGTTTCTGTAAAACGGGCTTGCATAAGGGTCTGTTCCCTGTTTATTTGCAGAAATGCGAAGAAACAGGCTGCTGAGCACCGGTGTTACAGTCATTGCAATAATCCAGCTTATGGCAAGCGAAATAGCCACAACCTGGAACAGGCTTAAACAGTATTCGCCAGTGTTGTTGCGTGCAAGGGCAATTGGCAGAAAACCTGCAATCGCAATAATTGTTGCACCTAAAAGGGGCCATGCAGTTTTTTTTGCTGGCTGAGTCATTGCGGCAAGTCTGTTATCCCCCTTCTGAAGGCTTACAAGCGAGCCTTCTGTTACCACTATTGCATTGTCAACAAGCATCCCGAGGGCTATTATAAGTGCACCAAGAGACGCCCTTTGCAGATCAATGCCCAAAGGAAGCATGACAACAAAAGTTCCGAGTATGGTAAATATAAGGGCACTGCTTATCAGAAGTCCGCTTCTGATACCCATGGTAACAAGCAGTATGGCTGTAACAATTGCCACAGCCATGATAAGATTTAAAATAAAACTGTTTATAGCCTCCAGAACATCTTCCGCCTGATACGAAACCACACCGCCTTCAATACCTGCGGGAAGTTGATGCATAAGCTCTTCAAGCCTTTTCTTTACAGCCTGTCCCATGTTTACAACATTTCCACGTGATACTGTTGAAATGGCTATCCCTATAGCCGGTTTTCCATTGAACTGCATCATGTTTTGCGGAGGATCAACATAGCTCTTTTTTATATTTGCCACATCCTTCATCAGCACAAGTTCCTGTTTTTCCGCACCTCTTATGACAAGCCCTTCAACCTCTTCAACACTTGAGAAAGTGCCTGATGGTTCGAGACGTATCCTTTCTGTACCTGCATCAACCCTGCCTGAATCAACAATTAAATTCTGTTTTTGAAGCGTATCTATAATCTGCTGTGGGTGTATGCCAATTTCAGAAAGACGGGACCTTGATATCTCAACATATATGCATTCAGTACGTGTGCCCCATATTTCAACCCTGTTCACATCTTCAACCAGAAGAAGCTCTCTTTGAATAAAAAGGGCATATTTTTTCATCTCGGCATAGGAGTATCCATCACCGGTAAGAGCTAAAAAAACACCGAACACGTCTCCATAGTCATCAAAAACCATTGGTTTATAAGCTCCAGGCGGAAGCTCTTTTTCTGCTTCAATCACCTTGCGTCTGAGGATATCCCATTTTTGCGGAATTTGTTTGGGACGAAATGATTCAAGAATATAAACATATACAATTGATACACCTGCTTTTGAGACAGAGCGTATTTTATCAATGCCTTCCAGTCTCTGAACAGCCTTTTCTATCTCATCTGTTACCTGCTGTTCAACCTCAACAGCTGAGGCTCCGGGGTAGTATGTTACAACTGTGGCTATCTTGATTGTAAACTCAGGGTCTTCAAGTTTGCCCAGCCTGTTGTATGAGTAAAGGCCACTTAAAACTAAAAGAACAAGAGCAAAAAGCACAAGCGGGGTATATTTAACTGCGTATTCAGGAAAGTTCATTTAATAATCTTTTTCAATAAATATTCGTTTTTTTCTTTTATAATTTGGAGATATAACGCTTTTTACCGGATTTTTCCTATAACATCCATTCCATTGTCTGAAGCATTTCCAATAGATTCAATATCCTACAGTCCGGACTAAACACGACAATGTTTTAGAGGTTTTTTGATAAAACGGGCTAAAACATCTCTTGTCCCGGGAACACTGGTTTTACCTGTTCATCCTCTTTAAGGAAGTGAGCTCCAGCCCTTACAACCCACTCGCCTTTCTTGAGATTGTTTTTGACCTCAATGCCTGAAGAAGTAATACTTCCTGTTTCAACATATCTTCTGTTTACTGTGCTGCTTTCAGGGTTATATATCCAGAGATAGCTTTTTTCTTCAATATCAGACACAACAGCCTCTACAGGAACGTAAAACGGATGGTCATTCTCTGAAAAAAACGTTACAAAAACAGTCGCTGCCATTCCGGGTTTGACTTTAGCCGAATCTTCCATGCTCAATATAACCGTTAATGGATAGCTCTGATTTGAAATCAGAGGTTTTGTACCAAGCTCCTTCAAGTCCGCTTTGAACCTGATGCCTGGGTATGTTTCAAATCCGCATTCAAAACCCTTCAATTTAACACTTTTTACAAGCATCTCCTCAGGAAGACCTGCGACAACCTCAATTGCAGAACAGTCAAGAAATAATACAATTGGCTGCATTGCCTGAACATTATCGTGATTTTCAACAAATTTAGTATTCACAAACCCTGAAAACGGGGCCTCAAGCCGTGTGTCCCTTAATGCATCCTGCGCCGCCCTGAACTCCTGTAGTGCAGCATCTGCTTTGGCTGTTATCATCTCGAAATCAGCTTTTACCCTGTCATACCGTGCTTTTGCAACAGCCTCTGTTTTTAGCAGATTTTTGTGTCTATCGTATTGAAGTCTTGCAACCTCCATTTCCGCCCGACAGGTCTCAAGCGCTGCTTTTGCTGATTTTAACCTGACTTTGTAATCCCTTCTGTCTATCTGAGCTATAAGCTGTCCCTTTTCAACATAGTCGCCAACATTGACCGGAAAGTTCACCAGAGGACCCCTTACACGAAAAGCAAGTTGAACCTCTCTTGTTGCCTTGGCAATTGCCGGAAATGCTCTTGTCTTTGTTGGAGAAAATCCGGAAACTTCAATAAGCTTAACAAGCCTTTTCTCCTGCCTAATTGCAGATTCTTCCTCGGTGTTGGAAGCACACGAAAAAGCAGCTGCGGGCAATAAACATAAAATAATAAAAACCCTTAAAAGCAAAAAATCCGATTTAAACTCTTTTCCTGCCATATTCAAACCTCTTTTCCCAGAAGACCTTTTAAAAAGATTCTAAACTGTTTATCGACCATTCTTTCAAGATTCAGACCTTTAATTTCAAGGTATTTATGGTTGTGTATAATAAGCAGGCCCTCAACCCCCGCCCAGAGAGCAAAAGTAACCTCAGTGTGGTCATATTCTTCTTCAAGACCGTGTTCTTTTAGAAATTGTGAAACCATCTCCTGAAAAAAGGAGAGAATCCTGGAATCTATGTTTTCAAGTTTGTTAAGAAGTTCAGGGGATGTAATGGCATTTCTGAAACCGTTGCTAAGCATAATCCACTGATCATTATGCTTTTTATAGAAATCAAGATAAGCATTCCTTGCATTCTGAAGCCTTCTTATTGCTGAATCTTCTCTGTCAACTGATTTCTCAAACATTTCAAGGAGAAAGAGGAAAGATTCTTCACAAACACGTGCATATATCTCTTCCTTACTTTTAAAGTAGAAATATACAGCCCCTGTTGACAGAACAGCCTCCCTGCAGATATCCCTCATTGTTGTGTTTGCATATCCTTTTTTAAGAAATAGTTTTTTGCCGGAGCTGAGAATTTTTTTTATCCTTTCTTCTTTCTCTGCCCTGTTTCTTGCTTCAATAGCTTCCTTTAAATCTGTCATAAAAATTCCTCTCACTGCAGGATTAATCTCTAAAGAAGAAACATTGTTTTAATATAGAACAGCGTTCTGTAAATGTCAATAATACTTTTTATGACAATTTCTTGCTTGCTTTTTTAGTTCTGCTGCATTATTTATTTAATTCAAGAGTTAAAAAAAAACAGATATACAATCTGTTAATACAATTCAGGGCTGCAAAGGTAAGTTTACAGTATTTTAAAATTTTTTACAGATCAATATCAAAAAATGAAACAGTCATTAAAAAATCTGCCGGTTCATTTTTTAAAATCCGGCGAAATCTTTTTCACGAATCAACCAATGATACTAAGCACTGTCCTTGGTTCATGTATCTCTGTTACAATGTTCTGCATGAAAAAAGGTCTGGCGGCAATGAACCATGCCGCTCTTCCAAAAGCACCTGCAGAGGTAGTGCAAAGCTTAAACAGAACCGAGGCATACAAATATGTTGATACATCTATTCTTGCAATGATTGAAGAATTTGATAAAAAGAACGTAAAAAGCAAAGATATTGATGTTAAGCTTTTTGGAGGTGCTGATATGTTTTCAGCAATAAATGCCAAAAAAAAAATAGGGATGATGAATATTGATATTGCATTAAAAACCATTGAGTCAGAGAAGCTTCATCTTGTCGCCCATAACTATGGAGGAAACAGCGGCTGCAAACTGTATTTTTTAACACACACAGGTGAGGTTTTCTTCAGATGGCAGAAAAATCTTGTCGACAGACATGATGGATAAAGCGCTAATGGGTTATAAGCGGCAGAAAACAATTTACAGGACAAAACTAAAACCCGGGACGGGGAACACAGAGTAAGCAGTTAAGTTTTGCAGCTGTAGGGATTGAGAACAAACTGAACTCGATGTGAAAGATTGTTTTTTTCATCCCCTTTACAGTCCTTACCTGACAGCTCAACAACTATATTATCCCCAGCTTTTCCAGTTCCACTTTTAATCTTTTCAAATTTATTGGTTTAACAAGATACGATGTGGCTCCGCAGTTATAGTATGAATTTATTACTGTTTTGGGATCTCCAAGAGCTGTAATCATAATAATATTTACCTCAGCATATGCAGGAACACCGTTCTCAGCCTCAAGCTGTCTTATCATCCTTGCAGCTTCCATCCCGTCTGTTTCAGGCATCATTATGTCCATACAAATAAGGTTATATGAGTTTTCCCTCTTTTTAAGCGCTTCCTTAAAAGCAGCAACTGCTTCAGAACCATTAATCGCCACATCACACTGGCCATAATCCGAGAGAAAATCAAGAAGCATGTTCCTTGAAACAAATTCATCTTCAACAACAAGGCTTTTGAGTTTTTCGGGCTTTTTTCTGTCATCCTTATAAACAACATGGATACCTGTTCTTGACTGGTCTGAAGCTGCAATACCAGACGAAGATGGGACCTGTTGGGTAAGATCCCTTATTAAAGCTGGAATGCTGCTCTGTTCAAGTATTTGTTCACAGCCGTCATTTTTCAGGTTTTCTGAAACAGTAGAAAGAAGCTCTGTTGTTTTAATCAGAATTTCTCGCACATTGTCATCAAATTTAAGACTTCCTATACGTATCTTTAAAATAACATCTCCCGCCAGCTGGCAAACATTGGATAGCTGTTCATATCCAAGAATGTTTGCATTAACTTTTATTGAATGAAATGCCCTGAAAAGATTGTTTGTAGGAAATGCTTCAACAGACAAATCATCTGTTTTTTCAATATCTTTTTTTAGATTATTTATCAGCTCATCCAGGTTGTTAAAAAATTTTACTGCTTCCTCTCTGCTTAGTTCCATAACTCCCCCATATTATCTGTTTATAAAATCTCTTTTAATGAAAAAACTTTAAACCTTTCAAATTCCCTTTGAAGTTCAGGCAGTAGTTCTTCTGCTTTCTCAAAAGACATCTCTTTTCCTGCTTTCTCCAACTCCAGTGCTATGCTGCGCAGAGAACCTGCCCCAATATTCCCAAAAGAGCCTTTCAGGGAATGGGCATGCATCTTCAAAACCTCATTGTTTCTTTCCTGAACTATGCTCTGTAAACGTTCAAATTCCACAGGAAAATTTTCAATAAATCCTTTTATTATTTTTCTTAAAAGACCTTCATTGTTGTTAAATCTTTCAAGAACCTCTTTCAGATCAAACAAACATGCCCCATAATTATCTTTTTGGTTATCTGCTAAAAAAACATTTTTGTTATCTGCCGCAGAATTGAAAATATATTTTTCTAAAATTTCAGATATGCCCTGCGAACTGATCGGTTTGGCAATAAACCCGTCCATACCGGCATCAAAGCAAGCCTGCATAGCCTCTTCTGTTACATCCGCCGACATGGCAATAATAGGAACTCGAGGCATGCCTTTTTCTGTTTCAAAACTTCTTATCCGTCTTGTGGCTCCATAGCCATCAAGCTCCGGCATCCTTACATCCATTAAAATAATATCATAGGTCTTTTTCTTAAAAGCTTCAACTGCTTTTATGCCGTTTGAGGATGTTTCAAACCTGTAGCCAAGCGACTCAAGAATACCTGATACAACTTCCATATTGATATCATTATCCTCTACAATTAGAACAAGTCTGCTCTGTTTTGCTTTTTCAGCGGCAGTGTGACGTGTGACAAAACTGCCCTCTTCAAAAAGTGCAGTGAAAAAGCTGATAAGGCTTTTCTCGTTTAACGTAGTTGTAAGGTATCCTGAAAACCCGCTTTTTTGAAGATGAGCTGCATCTCCTCTTATACCTGAAGAGGCGGCCATTACTATATGAGTGTCTTTAAGCAGGGTATTTCCTTTTATAATCTTTACAAAATGCAAGCTTTCCATATCATGCATCTGCCTGTCAAGGATAACTGCAAGAAAAGGTTTTCCCTTTGCTACGCCCTTGTTAAGCAGTGACAAAGCGGTATTACCATCAGGTGCAAACTCACAAATGCATCCGTGTTTCTGAAGCTGAAACATTACACATTCGGGTTCTTCTATGTTTTCAACTAAAAGTATTTTTTTATCTTTCAATATATTTTGAGATGAAGACTCTTTTAGTAACTGTTTTTTCTGTTTTTTCATGATACAGGTAAACCAGAAAGTTGAACCTCTTTTCGGTATGCTCTTGAATCCGATATCCCCTCCCATAAGTTCACAGAGCTGTTTTGAGATAACAAGCCCGAGTCCAGCACCTTTGGCTTTTGCTGTGGAACAATCTTCAAAAGTTGAAAACCTTTTAAAAAGAAGGCTATGCAGATTTTCAGGAATTCCACTGCCTGTATCGGTCACCGAAATTTTAAGTTTTATCACAGCCCCCAGATCTTCATCTCTTTTAACATATATCGAAACAGAACCTGAATCTGTAAACTTTATAGCGTTTCCAATAAGGTTTATTATTATCTGTCTCAGCCTCGCCGGATCACCTATAAGCATTTCCGGAACGGCATCATCTATTCTGTATGAAAAGGAAAGATTCTTTTCAGCAGCTTTTACTTTGTATAAATCCGCTATGTCCTTTATTGTCAGCCAGAGGTCAAAGGGTTTTTCATCGAGTTTGAACTTTCCTGATTCTATCTTTGAAAAGTCAAGAATATCATTTATTATTAAAAGCAGAGATTCAGCGGCTATACCGGCAACCTCTGCCCAGCGCTGTTGTTTAGAGGTAAGGTCGGATTTTTTAAGCAGGGCAAGCATACCAAGAACACCGTTCATGGGGGTTCTTATTTCATGGCTCATATTTGCAAGGAATTCACTTTTGGCTCTGTTGGCATCTTCTGCAGTCTGTCTTGCTTTTCTCTGATCAAGCTCGGCTCTTTTAAGAAGTGTTGCATCCTTTATAGTCACAATGTATTTTCCGGCATAGGCTTCTTCATCCAAATAGTATGAAACTGAAAAAATAACAGGAACTGCTGTATTGTCCTTATTAAGGATATAGCCTTCCAGGTTTACATTGTCACCCTTGACAGGAAAGGTTGTGAATGATTTTTTAAATCTGTTTATATATTCGGCATCACATTCAACATTATCGCCTGTTGAACATTTATAGACACCCTGTTCCCTGACCGTCAAGTCATGGAGCATTTTCCCACGCATATCATAAGAACCCAAACCCAGCAGATTTGCAAATACCCTGTTATGCATTACAATCTCCCCTGAATCTATGCATATAACCACAGCATCAGGAAATAGCTCTATCAGCTGAGCAAAACACTCTGAGCTTTTTATATGTTTATTAAAACTGTTCATTTTTTACTATTCCTGTCTTAAAAACAATTCTGTGGGAGGCAGGGAAAAACAAAACTGTCAGGAATCAGGAAAAGCACATTTCGTTCTTGTTATCGATATGTTCGTCACAGGCTTGTAATTGACAAAATACTTGTGAATTTAAAATTCAAATTTCATGGTTCACAACTGATTATTGCTTCTCCTGCCTATCCTGTTTTCCGTTCCATCAAGAAGCCTTTTAATATTTGCTATGTGTTTTATGATCACAAGAGCTGTAACTGCTGAAGCAGTTACAGTTATTTCCAATGGACAGGAAAGTAAATACGCGGAAATGGGGAGGACAAAAACTCCGATTATCGAACCAAGAGATACAAAACGCCACAGAGCCACTGTAACCGAAAAGAAAATTATTGAAATAAACGCAGGATATGGGGATAGAAAGATGAAAACACCTAAAGCTGTGGCAACACCTTTTCCACCTCTGAAACGCAGATAAACAGGAAACAGGTGGCCTGCAAAAGCACTGAAACCTGTAAGAGATAAAAACAGGACTTCATCCAGAAAAAGGGCGGCAGTAAAAACAGGGATAAACCCCTTAAGCACATCCCCTAAAAATGTAATTATTCCAAACTTGATTCCAAGAACTCTACCTGCATTAGTAGCCCCTATATTACCGCTACCTGATTTCCGGATATCTTTTTCAGAAAAAAAACGTCCGACAATAACCCCTGTCGGAATACTTCCAACAAGGTAGGCTGCCGCAATGAAAAAAAGCTCAATCAAAGCCATAAAAAACTCTCGGAAACATAAATGAAGCCACAAAGCTCAAACTCTTATAGATGGGTTAATAGGTAAAACCCGTTAATTCTCCTGCGCCCACCTATTAATCGGTATTGATTTCTGCTTAACGGCCTATCAGCCAACAACCTTACAGCTCTATTAATACCTGTAATGATCCGACTTAAACGGTCCTTCAATTGGAACGCCTATATAATCTGCCTGCTCCTTGGTCAGTGTTGAAATCCTTGCGCCTAATCTTTCCAAATGCAGCCTTGCAACCTCTTCATCAAGTTTTTTAGGCAATGTATAAACCTTTTTCTCATGATTTTTTACAGCAAGCTCAATCTGCGCCAGGCACTGATTGGTAAAACTTGTGCTCATTACAAAACTGGGATGTCCTGTAGCACAACCCAAGTTTACAAGCCTTCCTTCTGCAAGCACTATAATCGTCTTTCCTGATTTTAAACTCCATTTATCAACCTGAGGCTTTATATTTTCTTTTTTACATTCAGGACTTTTTTCAAGATAGCTCATCTCTATCTCATTGTCAAAATGACCGATGTTGCATATTATCGCTTCATCTTTCATCTTTTCCATATGTTCACCTGTTATCACATGATAATTCCCTGTTGCTGTAATAAAAATATCCGCATCTGAAACTACTTCATCAAGTTTTTTAACATCATATCCCCCCATAGAAGCCTGAAGAGCACATATGGGATCAATTTCGGTTACAGTTACCCTCGCCCCATAGCTTCGCATAGAGGAGGCACAGCCTTTGCCTACATCTCCATAGCCCAGCACAACACAGAGTTTGCCTGCAAGCATTATGTCTGTAGCACGTTTTATCCCGTCAGCAAGAGATTCCCTGCAACCGTAAAGGTTGTCAAACTTGGATTTTGTGACAGAATCATTTACATTAACAGCAGGGAAAAGGAGCTCGCCTGTGTACATCATTTTATATAGTCTGTTAACACCTGTTGTTGTTTCTTCGGAAACACCTTTGATGGTACTGGAGATTGTCGTCCAGTGAGCAGGGTCTCTTGTTAGTCCTTCGGCAAGCCGCTCCGCGATTATTTGCATTTCATTGTTTTCATATTGCTTCTCTGCAAGAGAAGGATCTTTTTCAAACTTAACTCCCTCATGAACAAACAGGGTTGCATCACCCCCGTCATCAACTATTAAATCAGGACCTGAACCATCAGGCCAGGTTAGAGCCTGCTCGGTACACCACCAGTATTCATCCAGTGTTTCACCCTTCCATGCAAAAACTTTTGCAAGCCCTTTTTTAACAACCGCAGCAGCGGCGTGGTCCTGAGTAGAAAATATGTTACATGAAGCCCATCTGATATCAGCCCCAAGCTCATATAAAGTATCTATAAGCATTGCAGTTTGAATAGTCATGTGAAGACTTCCTGTCACCTTCAACCCCTTTAGAGGTTTCTGATGTCCGTATTTTTCTTTTACAGCCATAAGTCCGGGCATTTCCCTTTCTGATAACTGCATCTCTTTTATTCCCCATTCAGCAAGACTTAAGTCTGCAATCTTATAATCAAGAGCAGGTTCAATCGGTAGTACTTTTTTTTTGGTTGTCATGTTTTCCTCCGGGTAAAAATATATATAAGTTTTTCAGGATTTAAATTTCTTGCTGTCATTGTTAAAAAAAAGGAACAGATCGTTGCCTGTAAAAAAATAACCCTGTTTTTTAAACAACACTTCTTGCTTTTGTTGACCGTTAATGATAGTTTTTAGAGATTAACCAATCACAGAATTTTTATTTTTCAGCGCAGGGCTGTTTTTCCTGATTGCTATAATTTTTCAGGTTTTGCTTTTGTTTAACCACTATCTTTAAGCATAACATAACACTCTAAAAAATAAAGAACTATTTTTAAAAATCTATGGAAACCTTCAAACAGAAATATCTCAGACAGCTTGAGGAACTTATTGATGAAGGACAGGAACTCAAGATACTGACCCTTATTGCAAAAGTCCATCCTGACGATATAGCCGAACTCATAGACGGCCTGGAGGAGGAAAAAAGATCAAAACTCTTCAGACTTCTTGATATTGATACTGCCTCGGATGTTATCATGGCTTTAAATGATATATCAAGAGAGCTTATACTTGAGGATATATCAAAAGAGAGGCTGACCGAACTGGTTGAGGATATGCCCTCAGACGATGCTGCAGACCTTATCGGAGACCTTTCAACAGAGCAGGCACTTCAGGTTCTTGGAAGCATTGACGGAGAAAAATCTAAACAACTCCAAAAACTGCTTTCCTACCCTGAAGATACAGCCGGCGGCATAATGCAGACAGAGTTGATATCCCTTGATCAAAACTGCACAGTAAAGGAAGCCACCGAATTCATAAGGCAGAAAGCCGAGATACTTGAAAACTTTCATAATGTTTTTGTAACAGATGAAGGGTCCCGCCTTGTTGGGTCCCTGCCCTTAAAAAAACTGCTGCTTGCAAAAGAGCTCACTCCGCTTAGGGATATAATGAATACCTCTGTTCATTATGTACATCCAGAAATCGACCAGGAAGAGGTTGCTACAATATTTAGAAAATATGATATTGTCTCCATGCCTGTTGTTGATCATGATAAGAGGATAATCGGTCGTATTCTCGTTGATGACATTCTGGATGTTATGCAGGAAGAAGGCTCTGAGGATATGCTTATGATGGCAGGTATATCCCAGGAGGAGAGCATTGTTTACAGCGACAATATCTCGGGAATTTGCAGAACAAGGTTGCCTTGGCTCTTAATCAACTTGGGCGGTACCTTTCTGAGTGCTTTTTTTCTATGGATTTATGAACCAATGTTTAGTGAAATTCTTGCCCTTGTAAGTTTTGTTCCTGTTGTCTGTGCTATGAGCGGAAACGTGAGCGTTCAGTCCTCAACCATTATTATCAGGGGGCTTGCCATAGGAAAAATAGATATTCACAGATTGCGAAAAACCCTTTTTAGAGAATTTACTGTGGGTACAATACTAGGAGTATGTTGCGGTCTTATAGGCGGTGTTTTCGGATTGCTCTGGCGCGGAGATTCAATACTTGGTTTGGTAATCTTTGTTTCAATGTTTTTAACTATAACCTACGCTGCAATAATGGGACTTCTCCTTCCGCTTCTTTTCAGAAAACTGAAAGTTGATCCGGCTGTAGCTTCGGGCGCTTTGTTATCAACCACAAACGATGTTGTGGCAATAAATGTATATTTTATTCTTGCAATAATTTTCTTTAAGGCTATTTTTGTTTAAGCATCTGTTTCTCCCGAGATTGTATCATATTTTAAAGTGGCTGCAATTCGTAAAAGGTTAAATGTTTATATGTTTTCTCTTAACAGTTCTTATCAGACAAGAGAGTTGTTGCTTTTAATTATTGCCTCTTTAATTTTTTATTGATTTTTTTTGCAGTTCAGAATATAAATAAAAAGTTAATATCTTAATTCTAACTTTAAAAAAATATGCGAAACATACACTCAGAAGCTGTAATGCTCTCAGCAAGCGACATGGGAGAAACCGACCGGCTTGTCTCTGTTTACACAAAAGATTTTGGCAGAATAAAAGCTGTTGCCAAAGGAGCAAAACGAAGTCTTAAAAGGTTTGGAAGCGGGCTTGAACCCTTCACACACATTGAGATTTATTTTGCAGATAATGAAAACAGCGGACTTGCAAGACTTGAAAACTGCCGTATCATAAATACCTACCCCGAAATTGCTTCTGATTTAAAAATGGTCGCCTATGGAAGTTATCTGCTTGAACTTGTAAACATGTTTACTCCGGAAAGACAAAAAAATCCCCGGATATTTTATCTCCTAAATTATTTTATCAAACTTCTTTCAGGAGGGAACCTCAGAGAAAGCATGCTAAGGCTTTTTGAGCACAGATTTTTTATGCTTACCGGTTATATGCCTCAGTTCCTTCAGTGCGTTGGGTGCGGCGAGAGTTTCAGCCTTGAAAGAAACTATATGTTTTCAGTAAACAGGGGCGGTATAGTGTGCAGCAATTGTCGGAGTTCCGGGCACGGTCTTATTCCCCTCTCAAACGGAACGATAAGGTTGTTCCAGAAAGCAAAGGATTTTGGAATTTCTAAACTGGATAGAATCTTTTTTACCAGGTCAGAACATGATGAAAGCAGGGCTATATTCAGCAGGTTCATAGAGTTTCACATGGGCAGGAGACCTAGATCCATGGAGATTATTCAACAAATAAACAAAGCGGTCTCACCTTCATTTTAACGGAGAAAAAAATTGACTTTTCAGGAACTTTTTCTCAGGCTTCAGGAATTCTGGTCAAAAAAGGGGTGTATTATTCAGCAGCCCTATGACATTGAAGTAGGTGCAGGAACTTTTAACCCTGCAACTTTTCTAAGGGCACTTGGTCCTGAGCCTTGGAATGTTGCTTATATCGAGCCTTCAAGACGCCCTACTGACGGTCGTTACGGCGAAAACCCGAACAGGCTCCAGCACTATTATCAGTTTCAGGTAATAATGAAGCCCTCCCCTCTTGATATTCAGGAAATGTATCTTGAAAGCCTCAAAAGTTTTAATGTCAACCCACTTGAACATGACATAAGATTTGTGGAGGATGACTGGGAATCCCCAACACTTGGAGCATGGGGACTTGGTTGGGAGGTATGGCTTGACGGCATGGAAATAACGCAGTTTACCTACTTCCAGCAGGCGGGCGGAATAGACCTTAAACCTATTTCGGTTGAGATAACCTACGGAATAGAGCGCATTGCAATGTATCTTCAGCAGAAAGACAATGTTTTTGACCTTGAATGGGCTCATGGAATAACCTATGGTGATGTTCATCACAGGGGTGAGGTGGAGTTTTCAACATATAATTTTGAGGTTTCTAACAAGGATATGCTTTTTAAGCTTTTTGATATGTATGAAAACGAATCAATTTCGGTTTTAAAAAAAGGGCTTATTCTGCCTGCTTATGATTACTGTCTCAAATGTTCACATGCTTTTAATCTGCTTGACGCAAGAGGAGCAATAAGCGTCACAGAAAGAACAGGCTACATTGCACGGGTAAGAAACCTTGCCCGTTTGGCGGCAGAGGCTTATCTCAAACAGAGAGAAGAGATGGGGTTCCCTCTTATGAAAAAAACAATTTAGCTGTTAAGCTGTTGGCTATTGAGCAAAACAAAAAAACTTAAAATTTGCAAAAGGTATTACGGAAAGTAACAGCGATTCATGCTTTTGCTTAAAAGCTAATTTTACAAGGAATTAATTAGATGACCGGAGAACTGCTTGTCGAAATAGGAACCGAAGAAATACCTGCCAGGTTTATGCCCCCGGCTGTTGCCTCGTTTAAGGATTTAATGGAGCGTGAACTGCAGAAAAGAAGAATCGATTTTAGAGAGATAAAAACTTATGGAACTCCAAGAAGGCTTGTCCTTGCAGCAAACGGAATAGCCCCGATGCAGAAAGATATTGTCATTCAAAAGACCGGTCCTGCCAGATCGGCTGCTTTTGACAGCAATGGAAATCCTACAAAAGCAGCTATAGGATTTGCAAAAGGACAGGGCATAGATATATCTCAGATTAAATTCATTAAAACAGAAAAAGGCGAATATATAAGCGCGGAAAGAAAAGAACAGGGCAAACCCACAGAAACCCTTCTGCCTGAAATCATCCCATCTGTTATTGCAGGTCTTACATATCCAAAATCCATGCGCTGGCATACATATGACATTCGTTATGCAAGACCTGTTCACTGGATTGTAGCAATCTTTAACGGTAAAACAGTATCTTTTTCTCTTGGTGGAATTACCTCCGGCAATAAGACCAGAGGACACAGATTCATGTCGCCAGACGAATTGGAAGTTGACTGCATATCTTCCTATTTTACTGCGATGGAAAAATCATCGGTTATTGTTGATCCGCTTGCAAGAAAAAACATGCTGGAAGAACAGATAAAGGATCGTTCCGAAAGAGCCGGTGGAATAACAGATGATGATGAAGATCTGATTCAAGAGGTTGTATGGCTTATTGAGTATCCTTATGCTGTTCTGTGCAGATTTGACAAGGAATTTTTAAATCTGCCCAAAGAACTTCTTGTTTTAACAATGAAAAAACACCAGAGATATTTTCCGGTTTTTTCAAAAGATAGCCGCCCTCTTCAGCATTTTATTGCTGTAAACAACACAGATGTTGCAAACGCTCAGGTTGTTATTAACGGACATGAAAGGGTTCTGCGTGCAAGACTCTCAGATGCAGCCTTTTTTTTCACAGAAGACCAGAAAAAATCTCTTGACAGCATGACTGAGTCGCTTAAACAGGTTGTTTTTCAGGCAAAACTCGGTACCTCTTATGAAAAGGTCATGCGTTTCAAAAACCTTGCGCTTTTTACAGCACAAACACTTGGTTTGGAATCAATATCTCAAAAGATTGACAGGGCTGCATATTTGTGTAAGGCAGATCTTGTGTCAGGAATGGTTGGCGAATTTCCTGAACTTCAGGGTGTTATGGGAAGAGAATATGCTAAGATTGCAGGAGAAGAAAAAGATGTTTATGATGCAGTATTTGAACACTATCTCCCGAGGTTTTCAGGAGACAAACTGCCCGAAACCGATACAGGCGCTGTTGTGAGCATTGCCGACAAGCTTGACACAATAACTGGGTGTTTTGGAATTGGACTTGCCCCGACAGGAACAGCTGACCCTTATGCTCTCAGAAGACAGGCGCTCGGGATAATAAACATAATAATAAGCAGAAGATATACCCTCTCCTTAAAAGAGTGTACAGACAAAGCAATATCCCTTCTTTCTGAAAAAATCACCAGAACAAAGACCGATATTTTAAGCGATATTATAGGCTTTTTTATCGGAAGGCTTTCAAATATGCTTACCCTGAACGGAATCGCCTATGACGCGGTTGAAGCAGTTCTTTCAAGAGGGCTTGATGATATAACAGATGCTAATGATCGCATTGAATCACTGAACAGGATGAAAAAAGACCCTGATTTTGAGGCACTTTCGATCTCATTTAAAAGGGTCGTCAATATCCTTGAAGGCAAGACTTTTGGTACTGTTGACAAAACCCTTTTTTTAGATGAGAATGAAAAACTTCTTTACGACAAATATCTTAAGATACATGATAATGTATTAGATTTAATGACAAACAAAAAATATGATGCTGCCTTAAAACTTATATCCACGATAAAAACGGAAGTTGACTTATTTTTTGACAATGTTCTTGTAATGGCAGAAGACGAACAACTGCGGCAGAACAGATTGTCTCTGCTATATGAGATAGCAAAACTTTTTACTGATTTTGCGGATTTCTCAAAAATAACAACCGAAAAAAAATAACCATTACAGCAGAAGGAGGATGAGGTTTATGGCAAAGAAATATGTATATTTTTTTGGCAAGGACAAAGCCGAAGGCAATGCAAAAATGAAAGAGCTTCTTGGAGGCAAAGGCGCCAATCTTGCGGAAATGTGTTTAATCGGACTTCCCGTTCCTGCAGGTTTCACAATCACAACAGAGTGTTGTGTTGACTTTCTTGCCTCAGGCGGAAAATACCCTAAAAGCGCTGAAAAAGAGGTGATATCCGCCCTGAAAAGAGTAGAAAAAAATATGGGACTGGAGTTCGGCAACCCTAAAAAACCCCTTCTTCTTTCATGCCGTTCAGGAGCTGTAAAATCAATGCCGGGCATGATGGAGACCGTTCTCAACATCGGTCTTTCGACAAAAACCATTCCGGGAATGATTAAAAAGACAGGCAATGAAAGGTTTGTCTACGATGCATATAGAAGACTCATTATGATGTATTCCGATGTTGTAATGGAAAAGGCAGAAGGGATAGAACCTCAGGAGGATATGGGTATTAGAAAACAGCTTGATGATATCCTGGAAGGTTACAAGAAAAAGAAAAAATACAAAAATGATACAGAACTTACAGCAGATGATTTAAAGAAACTGGTTGATGATTTTAAAAAACAGGTTAAAAAGGTTTTAAAAACAGATTTTCCTGACGATCCATGGAAACAGCTCTGGGGCGGAATCGGAGCAGTTTTCAAGAGCTGGAACGGTAAGCGTGCTGTTTCATATCGCCGGATTGAAGGAATACCGGACAATTGGGGTACAGCGGTTAATGTTCAGTCTATGGTATTTGGCAATATGGGCGACACTTCAGCCACAGGCGTGGCATTCACCCGCAATCCTGCAACAGGTGAGAACAAGTTTTACGGCGAATGGCTTGTAAACGCTCAAGGTGAGGATGTTGTTGCCGGCACACGCACCCCGAACCCGTTAAATGAAGATACAGGCAATGAACAGAACAGGCATCTTCCCTCACTTCAGAAGATAATGCCAAAAATATACAAACAGCTTCTTGATATCAGAAAAAAGCTTGAAAAAAACTATTGTGATATGCAGGATATTGAATTCACAATCCAGGAAGGAACTCTCTTCATGCTCCAGTGCCGAAACGGAAAAAGAACGGGCACTGCAGCTCTTAATATGGCTATGGATATGCTCTCTGAAAGATTAATAGATCAAAAGACTGCTGTTACAAGAGTAGAACCCGCACACCTTGACCAGTTGCTGCATCCGTTTGTTGATCCTTCTTCTGAAAAGAAGGCAAAAGTTATAGCTAAAGGGCTTCCCGCAGGCCCGGGAGGCGCTGCTGGGCAGATAGTATTTACTGCTGAAGAAGCTGTTAAACAGACTTCTCAGGGCAAAAAAGTAATACTTGTAAGAGAAGAGACAAACCCTGAAGATGTGGAGGGAATGAGAGAGGCTGAGGCTGTACTTACAGCAAGAGGCGGAATGACTTCTCATGCAGCACTTGTTGCACGAGGATGGGGCAAATGCTGCATTGTGGGAGCAGGAGAAATACAGGTTCAGGGAAGTGCAAAAAAGATGAGCGTTGACGGTAAAACATACAGTGAAGGAAGCTGGATTACCCTCAACGGAACAAAGGGCATCGTTTATGAAGGAAAGCTTGAGATGATTGATGCATCTGAAAATCCCCGTTTCCAGAAATTCATGAAGATGGTTGACAAATTCAGAACAATCGGTGTTCGCACGAATGCTGATACTCCTGAAGATGCAAAAATGGCTCTTGCTTTCGGAGCTGAAGGTATTGGCCTTTTCAGAACAGAACATATGTTTTACGGCACAGGATCTGATAAACCGCTTTTCCTGCTCCGGAAGATGATACTGAGCTCAAATAAGAAGGAGCGCCAAAGCGCCATAAATGAACTGTTCCCGTTTGTAAAAAAAGATATAAAGAATACGATGGAGGCAATGGCCGGTCGTCCTGTCACTATCAGACTGCTTGATCCTCCATTACATGAATTTGTTCCACAAAGCAAAGACAAGCAGGAGGAGGTCGCAAAAGCCCTTGGGATAAGCCTCTCTGAGGCTCGTAAACGCGGTAATTCGCTGCATGAGTCAAACCCCATGATGGGACACAGAGGAGTGCGTCTGGGAATTACCTTTCCGGAAATCACAGAAATGCAGGCTCGTGCTATATTTGAGGCGGCTGCAGAACTAAACAAGGCAAAGAAGAGATGCAAGCCCGAGATTATGATCCCCGTTACATGTGACGCAAGCGAGATAAAACATCAGAAGGAAATCATCTCGCGTGTCTATGACGAGGTATGCAAAAAAAAGGGGGTTCGTCAGATTACATACCTTGCAGGAACAATGATAGAAATACCACGCGCTGCGCTTCTTTCAGACAGAATAGCCGCTGAAGCCGACTTTTTTTCCTTTGGAACAAATGACCTGACTCAGATGACCTTTGGCTTCAGCAGAGATGATATAGGAGGGTTTTTGCCCGAATACATAAGCAAGAAACTTATTCCAGCCGATCCGTTTCAAACCATTGACCAGGATGGTGTCGGGCAGCTTATTGAAATATCTGTCAAACGAGGACGTTCAACACGAAAAGATTTGAAAATAGGTATATGCGGAGAGCAGGGAGGTGAGCCTGCATCTGTTGAGTTTTGCTGTAGAGCGGGACTCAACTATGTCAGCTGTTCACCATTCAGGGTACCAATTGCAAGGCTTGCAGCAGCTCAGGCTGCTTTGAAAAACAATAAAGCAGGGAAAAAACAGGATAAGAAAAAACGAAAATAAGTTAAACCCTGGAAAGAGGCTCAAAATGCAATTTGAGCCTCTTTTTTTTTATCTAACCATTCCTTAATTTTATCGGTTGTATCTTTTTACATATACACTCATTTGAACGATAGAATTTCTTCACCATATCTGCACACTTTGTTCCTGAATTTACAAAGCAAATAATACCCAATAGCCGCTTTAGGAGATTATCCTAAGCCGTATATTTTTTTCAATAGTCTAATACTTTATTTTTGCTTGACTTTTGGTAAAAAAACCAATATATAAATATTAACATTAATCAATATGTTAAATTGAGAGGGGATAACAATGATAAATAAACAGAAAGACCTCACTAAATTAAAAGCCTGCTTATTCTTATATTCAGTTATTATATTTTCACTGTTTTTTATTCCGGGCGCTGCTGTGGCACAGTTTTCAGGGGGAAGCGGAGAAGTGTCAGATCCATATCATATAACAACAGTGGTACAGCTTGACAATGTTCGCAATCATTTTGACAAGCATTTCATATTAATGAATGACATAGATTTGAAAGATTTTCTTGCTCAGAGCAGTGCGGGCTGGTCCCCTATTGGCAATATTTATTACCAATTCACAGGAACTTTCAACGGCAACAACAAAAAGATAACAAATCTTAAGATCAATCGTTCTGAAGATGAATTTGTCGGTTTTTTTGGTGTGTTGGGTGAAAATGGCAAGGTGGAAAAGCTTGGTATTGAGATTGACCCTGAAGGTTTAGTTGCAGGAGGTAAATATGTTGGAGCAATAGCCGGTGGAAATGTAGGAGAGGTTATTCAGTCATACTCCACTGGTGCTGTAGCTGGTAATGATTATGTTGGGGGCTTGATTGGAATTAATGTTGATATTGGAACAGTTACCAAATCATACACGGATATTTCAGTAACAGGCAATGATTTTGTCGGAGGACTTATTGGCGGTGACGGGGGTACGGTTGCAGAGTCATATTCAACCGGTGATGTAACAGGCAATAATACTGTTGCTGGGGGCTTGATCGGATATAAATGGAATGGAACAATTACTGACTCATATACATCCGGCTCTGTAACCGGCAATGATCATGTAGGCGGTTTGATAGGTTTTAACATCGGTATTGTTTTCCAATCGCACACAAATGTTTCTGCAACAGGAAATGATCATGTCGGAGGACTTATGGGGAGTCATAACGGTACAGTGACCAAGTCACACTCTTCCGGATCTGCAACTGGCAATGCGTATGTTGGTGGGTTAATCGGTACTAGTTCCGGTATGGTTTCTCAATCATACACAGAAAGTTCTGCAACAGGAAATGATCATGTCGGGGGACTTATTGGCGGTGACGGGGGCACGGTTGCAGAGTCATATTCAACCGGTGATGTAGTGGGTAATAATACTGTTGCTGGGGGCTTGATCGGATATAAATGGAATGGAACAATTACTGATTCACACTCCACCGGTTCAGTAACTGGCAATGAATTTGTTGGAGGTTTGGTAGGCATTAACTGGAACAGCACAATTACCATGTCATACACTACTGACTCTGTAACAGGTTTATGGTTTATCGGAGGATTGGCAGGAGGTAATGCTGGTCTAATTGAGCAGTCACACTCTGATGCAATTGTTGAGGGTGAAAATGCCGTTGGCGGGCTTGTGGGAGCTAATGTGGAAACCAATTCAGGCACTTTGACTCAATCATACTTTGAGGGATCAGTTAATGGTATGTCATTTGTGGGTGGCACGGTTGGATACAACCGGGGTGGAACTGTTGCAATGTCTTACTCCAATGCGGATGTTATATCCGGCACTGAAGAATATCATTATAATAACATAGGTTATCGTTGGTGGATAGGTGGATTTGTTGGTTGGAATGATGGCAAAATTGACAACTGTTACAGCAAAGGCACTGTTGAATATGGTGATGCCGTAGGGGGCTTCGCAGGGAGAAATGAAGGCGAAATTAAAAACTCTTACAGTGAAAATAGTGTTACGGGGAATGGAGGTTTTGTGGGATGGAATGGAGATAATGGTCTGATCAAAGCCTGCTACAGCATCGGCAACGTAAGGCAATGGAACTATTTTGGCGGATTCGCAGGATATAACACAGGTCTTATCAGCAACTGCTATAGCAAAGGCAGTGCAACAAGAATTTGGGGGCATGATAATACAAGTTTTGGAGGATTCTGCGGAAACAATTATGGCGGCATAATAGAATATTCCTACAGCACCGGCAGGGTATTTCAATCAACAGGGGTTGACTGGAGCCTGGAGGACAAAGGTTTTGTAGGGGGGGAAGAGGAAGGCGGAATCCCCATTTATGAGTCTAATTTCTTTGACAGTGACGCCTCAGGGCAAAACACTGGAACAGGAGCAACAGCCCAGACAACAGTAAACATGAAAAACCAAAGTACATTTGATTCTCTCTGGGATTTTAAAAACACCTGGGCAATTTCTGAAAAAATCAACGACGGCTACCCATACCTGCTTTGGTAAATTATCCCAAGCCTGGATATCTTTGGACATAGAGAATAAAAAAAGGAGGCTCCTGCCTTTTACGGGGAACCTTCCTGTTTTTGTTTTATCCGTTTATTCTCATAAAATCCTTCATAAAATCAACAAGGGCTTTTACGCCTTCTACAGGCATTGCATTGTAGATAGATGCCCTGCAACCCCCTACTGAGCGGTGACCTTTCAGTCCGCTTAGCCCTTTTGTCTCTGCTTCTTTTATAAACCGCGCTTCCAGTTCTTCGGTTTTGAGTCTCCAGACCACGTTCATTGGAGAGCGACTGTTAATGTCAACAGGGCAGTTATAGTATCCGCTGCTTGAGTCAATCATTTCATATAGCATCCCTGCTTTTTCATCCCTTCTTCTTTCTACCTCTCTCATTCCCCCTATTGATTTTATCCATTTAAGAGTAAGCCCTGTCATCCAGACAACAAATGAAGGAGGTGTGTTGAAAAGAGAGTTGTTATTTATATGGTTGTCATATCTAAGGTATGCAGGAACATCTTTTCTTGCTTTTTCAGCAAGGCTGTTTTTTATGATCACAAGAGCCATCCCTGCAGGGGCGAGGTTTTTCTGAGTTCCTGCGTAAGCCATATCAATTCTGTCCCATGGAAGCGGGCGAGACATTATCTCAGATGACATATCTGCAATAAGAGACACCTGAGGAGCTGTTTCCGGAAAAGACTTCCACTGAATACCCCCTATGGTCTCATTTGAACAGATATGGATGTATGATGCATCAGGTGTTATTTTCAGCTCTTCCTGAGCAGGAATTCGTGAATATTTCTCCTCTTTTCCATCCCATGCAATATTGGTCTGCCCGACTGTCTTTCCGTCTTCATGGGCTTTTTTTGACCACGATCCCGTTAATACATACTCCGCTGTCATACCACTCTGCAAAAAAGCAATGGGTATCATGCCAAACTGCAATGTCGCCCCTCCCTGAATAAAAAGGATATGAAAATCATCCGGGATATTCAATATTTCCCTTGCAAGGGCTATTGTTTCATTATGAACAGATTCATAAATCTTGCCTCTGTGACTCATCTCAATCAGTGACATACCTTTGTTATCAAACTCAACCAGTTTTTCGGAAGCCTCTTTCAGTGCTTCCAAAGGCAGCGTAGAAGGTCCTGCTGAAAAATTATGTATCCTTGCCATTTTTAATTTCTCCTTATAAAAAAATATATACTAATAACCTGTAAATGTATTAATCAACTTTTAGAATTGTTCTTAAGGATTTATTACACTCATAAACTCCTTATGGATACCCCCGGTTCTTTGTATTTAAAAATTAGCTTAATTTTTCCCTTTTTAAGTTTACCACCTCATGAGCCATTTCCAATTATTTTTATGCTTTCCTCCAGACCTTCAGGCACAGCAGATAAAATTAAAGCCAATAGAACTGTAATAACCACTATAACACCAAAAATTGCAATTCCTGCATTTTTTGAATTCAGGTGGTGAATTTCCTGAAGCCCTATAAAGACTATATACAATCCATAAAAATAAGCTGCTATACCAAGTATCGGAATCCAGGAAAGAATGTCCATAATACTTGCATAGGCAAGTATCCTGAATGTAGCTCCAAAGGGCATATTTGATTTAAAGATTTTTAAGGCTATTAAATGGAAGATAAGACTTCCTGCAAAAGCTGAAATTATGTTTGAAAAAAACAGAAGGAAGAAAATTTGAAGGTTTCCGTTTTTTACAGTTGCTATGAACAGTGCAGCAAGAAAAGCACAGAGAAGAAGAAAAATAAACGGATTAACAATATCACTGCTTCTTGGAAGATTGTGAAAGAAATATCTCGGACTGGTTACAACCTGTTGAGAAACTTCTAACAAGCTGTCAATAAAACGTTTAGGATTGAATTCAGTGGTTTTTGGTTCCTTTATATCCATTGTAAATGATTCTTGACTGTATTTGATATATAATTTAAAGTAATTATTATAACAATCCTTTTAACATATAACAAGACAAATATGGAAAACTGAAGATTATGAAACAGAACAGGAATAAAACGTCAAGTATCGTGAAAAAAGACAAGGATTTTTTGTGGCATCCATTCACTCAGATGAAGAAATATTGCGAGGAAACGCCTCTGGTTATTGAAAAGTCAAGGGGGAGCTGGCTTTTTGACACAGAAGGCAAAAGCTACCTTGATGGAATATCATCTCTGTGGGTAAACGTGCATGGACACCGCAAAAAAGAGATTGACATGGCAATTATCAATCAGGTTAAGAAGGTTGCTCACAGCACTCTGCTTGGTTTGTCAAATGTCCCTGCAATTGAGTTGGCGGAAAAACTTGTAACAATTACCCCTGCAGGACTTAACAAGGTTTTTTATTCAGACAGTGGTTCAACCGCAGTTGAAATAGCCCTTAAAATTGCTTTTCAATACCAGCAGCAGAAAAAAGTAAAATCAAAGAAAAAAACCGGGTTTGCCTGCTTGACAAATGCATATCACGGTGACACGGTTGGTTCCGTCAGCGTTGGAGGAATTGATCTTTTTCATAAAATCTACAGTCCCCTTCTTTTTAAAAGCATCAAAGCGCAATCACCCTACTGCTACCGCTGTGTTTACAAAAAAAATTTTCCATCATGCGGTTTTGAATGTCTCAACAGCCTCGAGGATGTGCTCAAGAAAAACCACAAAAACCTTGCAGCTTTCATCATAGAGCCAATGGTTCAGGGAGCTGCAGGAATGATAGTCTTTCCTAAAGGTTATTTAAAAGCAGCACGGCAACTATGTTCAAAATATGAAGTGCTTTTTGTTGCAGATGAGGTTGCTGTCGGGTTTGGAAGGACAGGTAAAATGTTCGCATGTGAACATGAAAAGGTAAAGCCAGATATTATGGCGCTTGCCAAAGGAATTACAGGCGGAACCCTGCCTTTGGCAGCAACACTTGTAACAGATGAAATCTACAACGCTTTTCTTGGAGAAATAAGCGATTTCAAAACCTTTTATCATGGTCATACATACACAGGAAACCCTTTAGCATGTGCTGCTGCCCTGGCAAGCATTAATCTGTTCTATACTGAAGAAGTTCTTGCTCATTTAAAACCGAAGATACAATATCTCCGGAATCGTCTTGCAGAGTTTTCAAGGCTTGAATGCGTTGGAGATGTAAGGCAGTTCGGTTTCATGACAGGTATTGAGCTTGTGGCGGACAAACAGACCAAAAAACCTTTTCCGATTGAAAAACAGGTTGCCCACAGGGTAATACTTGAAGCTAGAAAACAGGGGGTTATAATAAGGCCCCTTGGAGATGTTCTTATTCTTATGCCTCCGCTTTCAATTAAAGAAAAGGAACTCCAACTGCTCCTTGATGTGGTTTACCGTTCGATTGAAACAACTGCATTTTGAAAAAAAGAGGTTAAATGAAATACCTTTTCTTTTCATCCACTGTAAAAGACTGCAAAAAAAAACATGGGTACAAGCATGCTCAGAGGTGGTTTTCAATGCCTTTTAAACACCGCATTGCCTGTTTTTTTATGTTTCTGATTTTTACCTGTTTATCCTCAAGGGCGTCAGGTGATTTCAAAGATTTTGAAGAGCTTGATATCGAAGCGCTTCTCAAAACTGAGATTATAAGCGCAGCCAAAAGACCTCAGAAGCTTATTGAATCTGCAAATGCAGTATATGTTATCACGAATAGACAGATAGAGCTTTCAGGAGCAGTTGACCTTCCTGATCTGTTCAGAATGGTTCCCGGAATAGATGTTATTAACCTATACGGCAATGCTTACGGAGTTGCAGCAAGGGGTTTTAATGACAGGTTTGCTCAGAGGATGCTTGTTATGATAGACGGAAGAACCATCTATTCCTCTCTTTCAGCAGGGGTCTGGTGGGAAAACGAGCAGATCTTTCTGGAAGATATTGAAAGGATTGAGATTATCAGGGGACCCGGTGCTACTGTATGGGGAGCAAATGCTGTGACAGGAGCTATAAACATAATTACAAAAGACCCTGAGCATACAGAAGGTTTTCTTGTAACACAGCGGTATGGCACAAAAAAATATATTGAGTCTGTTCTGAGATATTCAGATAAGTTGAGTGACACTCTTTCAGTAAGCCTTACCGCAGGCTACCGGGATGATGACGGTTCAAGAGGAACACACGATCACAGGAGAGTCCCTAAAGCAACAAGCAGAATTAAATATCAACTATCCCCTGACTCTGTTCTGAATTTTTTCTGGGGATTAAACTACTCCAGGATTGGTATAGAGCGAACAAGATACAGCAATAAGACCGATACAGATATTGATTCAAACTACCAGATGCTGCGTTTTGAACACAGTTTCTCTGAAACATCCAGTTTGCAGATTCAGGCATACAGGAGTTCATTTGAATCAGAAACAAGAGACAGGGAATCCGATCTGAATGAATACATCTATGATCTTGACCTGCAGCATACCTTCAGGGGTTTTAACAGACATATTTTTTCCTGGGGTCTGGGATACAGACGAAATGATGTTAAAACAGGGCTGTTTTCAAAAAGACGGACACACAGTAATCTGTTTAGTATGTACTTCCAGGATGAGATAGAACTTCTGAACAGTCTAAGTTTTGTTTTCGGTAGCAGATTTGAACGAAACTCTTTGACAGGAAATAATATATCTGCACGTAGCTGTTTTATATATACCCCTGCTGAAAACCATGTCATCAGGCTGTCAGCATCAAGGGCGATAAGAACACCCTCTTTTGCAGAAAAAATTTATGAACAGACAAGATCTTTTAAACTCCCGCCATTTTCTTGGCCTTTGATAAAGGTTTCCGGCAACAAAAACCTGAGGGATGAAAAACTCAATGGCCTGGAACTTGGATACAGCACAACACTTTTTAAAAAAGTTTTTCTGAATACAGAGCTATACTATTATGAAGTTGATGATTTTATTGACTTTTTTGCTTACAAAAAGGATATCCCTTTTAGAGTAAGGTTTAAAAACGAGGGTACTGCTGTTTCAAAGGGCATTGAACTCTCTCTTGATATACCTCTTACGAACTGGTGGATTTTTTCTGCAAACTATACATTTGAGGAAGTAAAAAAAAGAAGAAAAAATGAGACAATGCCCGGAACACCAAAACATAAGCTTAATATTATGACAAGCCTTGAACTGCCTTTTGGCTTTACCTTTTCTTCCAATGGTCATTTTGTTGACGATACAAAATGGATGACCCCTCTTGGAACTAGAAAAAAAATCAGCAGTTATTTCAGGCTGGATGCAAGGATTGCAAAATCGCTTTTTCATGACCGTGTTGAACTGTCTGTGACCGGGCAGAACTTAACTGATAAACTTCACAGAGAAACAAGTGATATAGTAGGTTCATACCGGATAGAACGCCTTATTTACGGACAGATAACATTCAGATTTCCATTATAGAGAATATTTTTATGTATTCAACCATCAGAAACCTTATTTATACTACTGTTGTTTTACTGTTTGCCATATCCAATTTAGATGCTGACCAACATGTCAAAATTCCTTCAGAGTTTGAAGCAAAGCTTATTCTTACTGCCCTCACCTATGATAAGAACCTTGGCAGAAACGGGAAACATGAACTTGTAATAGTTGTTTTCTACTTAAAAAACAGTTCTGAAGCTAAAAAGGAAGCAGAGAGATTTTTCAGCGGTCTTTCCGCATATCAGGATAAACTTGTCAAGGGTCTGAAGCTTAAAACATTCCTGCATGGCTATGAAACAATAGCTGATTTCAAAGAAAAGTCAACTCTCATGAATGCAGACTGTGTCTATATCACTACCACTAAAAAGAGTTTTATCAAAGAGATAAAAGCTTTTACCTGCAGAACAAAGATTTTGACCATTACCGGAAATGTGGATTATGCCCGCAAATACGCACTGTCAATGGCTGTCGGAGAAAAAGACAAAAGACCAAGAATTTATTTAAACCTTAACTCAGCCACCGCTGAGGGCGCTGACTTTGAATCCAGGTTCTTAAGAGTGGCAGACATTGTGGGGCAGCAGGAAAGGCGGACAGAACCATGAAAGCTTTCTTCAACAACCTAAGCATACGCAACAAGCTGATATTTATGGGTATATGCCTTGCTTTTCTTGTAGGGATTTTAATCTTTGGGATTTTCCCTTTTCAGCAGAAGAGATTTATCATAAACCAGTTCAAGGAACATTCAACCGCACTTACCCATATGACGGCAGATAATATAAGGACCGCCATTGAGTTTGGGGACACTGAGACAGCCATGACAATCCTGGGCGTACTGACCTCTTTAGAGGATTTCTCCTTTGCCGTTGTCAACAACAGCAGGGGTGAGGAATTTGTATCTCTTCCGGTCGGAAAATATTTGGAATCAGCATCCTTTTATGATGGGAGAGCGATTTTTGACCAGTATTGTGAAACCTTTAATAACCGTGTCATAACAGGTGTGCCGATTTATTCAGGGAAAGACCTGCTGGGATCGATCTCAATAGGTTTTTCACTTAAAAATCTGGACATGAAAGCAGCCTCAAACTTTGAAGCTGCAATACTTATAACACTTGTATTAACATTTCTAATAGTGCTTCTATCGGTACTTATCGCAGATATTATTTCAAAACCGATACAAAATCTTACAGAAACTGCTGATGCCATTACTAACGGGAATTTGAACCATAGAGCTATAATATCTTCCACAGACGAGACAGGAACCCTTGCTAAAGCCTTCAATGAAATGGCTGAAAAGCTCAGTTCAACAATATGTAACCTTTCAAACTCAGAGAGAACCTACCGACTGCACTTTGAAAACATCTCAGACCTCATTTTTGTTATTGACACCGGTTTGAAAATTATCAGCATGTCTCCATCTTCAGAAAAACTGACAGGTTTCCCGTCAGATGAATTCACAGGCAAACACGTTGAAGATTTATATATGTTTACTCCTGAAAGCCTGAAAAACCTCTGCAGGGACGTTGAGATGGTCTCTAAGGGTTCAGGAAGTCTTGACTCTGAATATGATATTACAGCTGTTAACGGAGACAGAAAGATTTTTGAGACAATTTTGACATATATCAGGGAGGATGAAACAATTCTCTGTGTTGGCAGAGATGTTACAGAAAAAAGGAAGGCGCTGCATGAACTCAAAGACACAAAAGAATTCCTTGAAAGTATTATTGACAACTCTACTGACGGCATTATTATCACTGATGAAGAAGGCTATATAATAAGGACTAACAGGGCATTTGCAGATCTTGTCGCAGATACAAAGGAAGAGGTTCTTGAAAAACACTTGGCAGAGTTTTCCCTTGGAAGTTACGGCTCGGGTACCTTTCTTTCTAAAACAGGTGAATTCATAAAAATTGATGATAACTATCTAAACGTAACCCGTCAGAACCACGAAAAGTTATTTGAAAACGGCAGGATTTCAAACTGGGAAACCTATTTGAGAGCAAAAGACAAAAGGCTTGTCCCTGTTGATATCAGCGGTCTGGTCCTTTTTGACGAACATGGGGAAATATCAAATACGGTATCTCTTGTCAGAGAGATAACCGATAGAAAGATTGCCGAGAAAAACCTGAAAGACACCAAAGAATTTCTTTCAAGCGTTATTGAAAGCAGTCAGGACATAATATTAATAACAGACTCTTATGGTATAATTCTTTCTTTAAACAGTGCTTTTGAAAAAACCACGGGTTTCAAGAGAGAAAATTTTATAGGAAAACATACATCTTCACTTGTAATTGACGATAAAGGAATAAGGGAACAGATTAAAAACAGGACCGAAGAACTTTTTTCAAAAGGTTACTCATTCTACAATGCCATATGGGAGACAAAAGACAGAAGACGTATTGAGATCGAGTGCGTATCTTCAATGATTAAAGACGAGACAGGTAGATACACAGGAGGGGTTTCTATAATACGTGATGTTACAGAAAGAAAAAAGATGGAAGAGCAGATAATTCAGTCTGAAAAACTTAAATCACTTGGAGAGCTTGCAGCGGGAATTGCTCATGACTTCAACAACAATCTTGCAGCGATTCTTGGCAGGGCTCAGCTTTTAAAAAGGCTTCTTGAAAAAAACAGGGAAACTTCATTTAGTAAGCAGCTTTTAAAAGGCCTGAAATTAATTGAAAAAGCCTCTGTTGACGGTTCTGAGACAGTAAGAAGAATTCAGGAATTTTCCAGGAGAGGCAAGGATGAAAGCACATTTATGGTTCTTGACTTAAACGAACTTGTTAAAGACTCCCTTGAATTCACACGCCCCCTATGGAAGGATCATGCCGAGGCAAAGAACATTACAATAAACGTTTCTCAAGAGCTTGCGCTTCTGCCCCCTGTGGAGGGTTCTGCCTCTGAATTGCGTGAGGTCTTTACAAACTGCATAAAAAATGCGGTCGAGGCGCTACCCGAAGGAGGTTATATAACAATTAAGACATTTACACATGATGGCAATGTTTATGTAACCATAACAGATACCGGCAGCGGTATCCCTGAAACATTCAGGCAAAAGGTTTTTGATCCTTTCTACACAACAAAAGGTCCCCAATCCTCAGGACTTGGTATGAGCATGTCCTATGGTATTATAAGCAGACACAAGGGAACTATTGGTTTTGAGAGTTCTGAAGGAAAAGGAACAACTTTTAAAATAGAACTGCCCGCATTAACGAAATCACCTTTTGTACAAAAAAAATCATCTGCAAAGAGAACTTCCCCTGAAAGAGAGGTGGAAGTGCTTGTAATTGATGATGAAGAGGATGTGCGGGATACCCTGTCTGACATACTTTCAGAAACCGGTTACACTGTTATGAAAGCAGCAAGCGGGGAAGAAGGCCTGAAAATATTCAGGGAAAGAAAGTTTGATGTTGTATTCACGGACCTTGGTATGCCGGACTTATCCGGATATCAGATTGCAGAAGAAATAGCAAAGCTCGACAGCAAGGTTCCCGTTGTTCTTGTAACCGGATGGCAGGTTGCATCAGATGAAGCTAACCTTAAAAAGAGCGGTTTTTACAGGCTCCTTTACAAACCTTTTCAAATAGATATGGTATTTTCAGTAATGCAGGAGTGTCTTGAGAATTCATAAAACTCAATTGTGCATTATGCAGCAAGCACAATAATAATCGTTAACCGTGAAATGAGTGAGCGGGTTAAAAGTTTACCTCGTACCATTATTTTTTTTGATTTGCTTTTATGTTTTTTTGCTACATTTCATCTGAAAGTTAACTTAAGGAGATTTTTTATGCTTATTGTAATGGATAAACATGCTACTGAACAGCAGATTAAAGTTGTTATGCAAAGGATCCGGGATATGGGTTTTGTTCCTGTTCCTGTTACAGGCGCACAGCGCACAGCCATAGGTATTACAGGCAACCAGCAACCCTTGGAGGCTGTAAAGTTTACCTGCCTTGAAGGAGTAAAGGAGGCAATACCTGTTTCAAAACCATATAAACTTGTAAGCAGAGAATTCCGGGATGAAGACACGGTTGTAACCATCAATAATGTATCTGTTGGGGGAGGGAATTTCACTCTTATTGCAGGACCCTGTGCTGTCGAGAGCATAGAACAGTGCATGGCTGTTGCGCAGCATCTTGCCAAGGCCGGTATTAAAATATTCAGGGGAGGTGCATTCAAACCCAGAACCTCCCCCTACAGTTTTCAGGGGCTCGGGGAAGAAGGGCTTAAAATACTTGCAAAGGTCCGGCAGGAGACCGGGCTTCTTATCGTTACAGAGGCTGTTGATCACGAAACCATTCAGATGGTTGAAGAGTATGCCGATATTATTCAGATAGGCGCCAGAAATATGCAGCATTTCACCCTTCTGAAAAGAGCAGGTAGAAGCAATAAACCAATTCTTCTTAAGCGGGGTATGTCCGCCACGATTGAAGAGCTTCTGATGGCTGCAGAATATATTATGTATCACGGCAACAAACAGATAATACTGTGTGAGAGAGGTGTCAGGACTTTTGCGGATCACACAAGAAATACCCTTGATTTGAGCGCCATACCTGCCGTAAAATCACTGAGTCACCTTCCAATAATTGTTGATCCAAGCCATGCTGCAGGAAGAAGGGAGCAGGTTATTCCTCTTTCAAGAGGAGCGTTGGCTGTAGGAGCTGACGGATTGATGGTTGAAGTTCACAACGACCCTGTCCATGCGCTTTGCGACGGTCCTCAGTCATTAATCCTCGAGGAGTTTGACAGTCTTATGGAAACAGTGAAAGAAATGAGTGCAGTAAAGAATACATACTGAAAAGGAAAACAAATTTTATGCATGTTTGCAAAAGTTCTTTGATCAAGCTTTTTATTATATCCCTTATTTTTTTATCAGGCTGCCTTATGGGCATGCCAAAAGAGAAGAAACTCAAAGGTGACAAACTTCTTTATTCCGAGGCTCAGGAAGCCTTTGATGCTAAAGCCTATGTCGAGGCAATAAAATTATTTGAGTCTTTTCTTGAAGAATACCCTAAATCAGAAGGTTATACGTGGGCTCTTCAAAGAATCGGGGAATCCATGGAAGGGCTTCTTGAAATGGAATATACAAAAAAAATAGTTAGCGGGCATCCTTCTGACATCACAGCAGAGAATTTTCTGGAAAAGTACGGTCATTATGACTGCTGGATAGAGACTTCCGATGGACTTAAATATAACATGGTTCATTATAAAATAATACTCGAAGAGTACCCTGATAGCCCTATCGCAGATGAAGCCGCCTTCAGAATGATACCTTTTGAAAACGATTTTGAAGGAGAGCCTGAAGCAGCTTTAAGGGAACTCAAAAACATGGAAGAGGTGCTTCAGAACTACCCCGCAACCTCTCTCAGATCTGAAATACTTTACAAAATGGCGTGGCGGTGCCATTATCTGTACGAACTGTATTATTTCTCCCCTCAACTAAGCATAAGAAATCGTCAGGAAGCTGAAAAATATAGAGAAAAGGCACTGTTTGTTTACCGCCTGGCTCTCCAGTCTTCAGGCAGTACTGAGTACACTGAAAAAGCCTGGGATAACATGAGAAAACTTGAAGAAGGCAAAAGGATTTTTATTCTGAAGTAATAGAAACACTGCAGGTTATGATACTGCCCGGAACATAAATCTCCCCCGAGGTATAATCCCCACAGCTTCTTTTAAAAAAAATACTTGGTAAGTTAGAGTGCGTAAAAATTAAAAAAAATGCTGCCGTCTTTTTACATTTCTATTTAATTGCACCCATAAAGATTAATTAAACCTTTCAGGAGCAGCAAAATATATGGATTCCAGGAACGGGTTTTCATAACAGAGTCACCCGTTAAATATTACTGCTTCTCGGGAAAAAGGTAATCAAAAACAAGTGTAGAGCTGTGTGTCCCCAGTTCACTCACCACGGTTCTTGTGCCACTTATTCCACTGTCGGTAATTTCTTCCTCTTCAAGCCATATTTTAGGCCAGGAGGCATCCCAGCATTCGTTACTCTGTCTTTCTTCTCCAAACGAGGTAATACAGGTTATCCAGTGATAATCCTCTGCATCGGGGTTAGGATCAAAATATACATCAGTGCCATCGTCACTAAAAGAAAATTTGTAGGGTTCTTCTCCCTCTTCATAGGTTTCATTAAGCAAACCGCTGCATGTTGTTGAATACTCCATGTCTTCACCCAAAGAAAAAACATACTGTACAGAGCAGGTTGCCTGCCTCTCTGTTATACGGTACTGCCCCTCAACAGGGTCATACATGATAACATCGTATGAATTGTATTCTGCATTCCCTATAGTTCCTGAAAGAGTAACACGCGTGTAACCCTCTGTTGTGCATGGCCCCTTAGGAGGCAGCCTGCGGTCTCCATCTCCGCCCCATAGGAAACACGCACTTGAGTCACAGATGCTAACTATAGAGGTTGCCGAGCTGTATGCCTGCTGGGCATTAGTCTGGCACACCAGCTCAAACCAGTATAATTCCACAACATCTTTGGCAAACCCCAGAGAAACGTCATGGGTATAACCACTGTAAACCTTCGCTCCGCTTGACAGAAATGCATTTGCAAGCATCCCATTATTCAGGGAGTAGCAACATGCCGCATCTACAATGCTGTCAGGCATATTTTTACAGTAATAGCGGACAAATGCCGGGGTAATTGCATAGTACAGGGTATTATTGTGGTAGTGACCGATCAGCCTTTTATCTGCGGCTTTTATATCTGCAGTATAGGAACGGACGTTTTCTTTGGTAGCGACTTCACCAGTCATGATAATTTCCATGCCTTTGACCAGGTCACCGTGTGAGTCAAGAACAACAGCGCCATATGACCCCATAGTTTTAAAAGCTGAAACATCTGAGTTGTTGTCTGTGAAGGTTGTTACCTTCATACCGGGACAGGGCGCTTCTGCAAAAATATCTTTAAGAGCGGGTAGAGTTGAATAGTTTCCAAATTCTGTATGAAAAGAGGAAAGCACCAGTGCTTTATTGTTGCCAATCCTTTCGTCTGCATCCGCAGATGAATAGTCAGCAGAAATAACCTTTTCAGGTTCAGTTTGTTTGATATCAAACCGCTTAAGAGATGTGTGTTGTGTACCTGTAGTGGAACGCGGACTCAGCAGCAACCCCTGGACAAATCCCGAACTCATTTCATACCATATACCACTGTCAGGATCCTGAAAACCGGCGTCAACAACTTCGCTTTGCGCGACAAGCCAGGCAACTGTGTTTTCCCTGGCTGTTTTTTCGTCATACAGGGCTTTATTTTCATCATATTTATGCTTTACCTGAGCTGGAAATAAAAGTGCAAAATCTATCTCATCATCGGTAAATGGTTCTATAACTGAAAGAATAAAAACTTCACTATAGGATGTTCGTTGTTGCCCCTGGTCTATGGTAGTCACAACAACCCGGAGTTTTATCTTTTGTTCTTCAGTTTCTGAAAACAGGGCAATACCGGAGTACACTCCATCATCGCTGCCGTCATCTTTGAGTTCCACCACAGAGGCTGCACCCTCTGATTCATTATTAACCTGAACAACCTCCACGGATTCAACCGTGAGATTGTCAGTATTATTCAGAGCGACAGTAAATTCAATCTGGGTCTCTTCCTCTGTAAAAAAAGTATCCGGCTCAGCACGGGGTGAACCGGCAAATGATACGAAAGGATTGTGACTAACAGTCACAACATCCTGAAACTCTGATCCGTCAACAGAAACCATTTCAACCGTTATTACTGTATCACCCGGTTCAAGGGGTATATCCGCAATTGTCCATTTCTGTGATGCACTGATAGTACCGCCTGTTCCGTTGCTGGTCAACCAGGAGATATTTGAAAAAGGCTCATGATTCATACAAAAACCTGATATATCTATAGAATCGCTTTGTGTGGAGAAAGCCTCATTTCCGGTTGGAGAAGTAATAACAATAAATCCCGGACAGGTTTCAAGGTTGTTGTTACATGCAACTACCAGCAAGCAAGTAAGAAGAACCACCTGGTTTTTGATAATGAAAAGCAACTTTTTCATAACATACCCCCTCTCGCGACTAATTAATAAATTAAAACCATGATAAAAAACAGAATAGAATAATTATTAAAAAAACGGGTAGCAGCATACAACTTTAATCCTGAATCTCTTTTTATCTTTGGCTATGCTCTATTAGCCGAATTTCTGTTCTTTCTTTCATATATTTCCTTAGAACGAAGCAGGTCCTTGAAAAAATCATTTCTGTTGCTCTGTTCAAAAGAAATGTCAGAATCTGTATTGTCCTCCCAGCGACGGCATAGATATATGGGGTCATATATTCTGCCAACCCTGTAATCCCTTGATATTCTGAGACACACGGCATAATCCTCTCCATAGCTTTCATCTGGAAAAGGGAACATCCTTAAAAGGTTTGAAGGAAAAGCCCTTGGAGCACCTATTCCATGAACCCTGAGCAGGTTGTTTCTTCCATTGTCATCTGTCCATTCCCTGTGATCAACAATTCCGGGAGGAATATTCTGAAGCTCAAAATTTACTGTTCTGTATGATCCGACCACAATACCATAGATTCCCTCTCTGAAAAGATTTATAACTCTCTGAAGTGTTTTATCGGAACTATAAAGATCATCAGAGTCAAGCTGACAGACATATCGTCCGCAATGGGGAGACATTACCGCCTCATTCCAGCACCCTCCGATTTTTAAATCCAGATGATTAGGGACAAGGTGGATTACTTTCGGATTTTTCTTTGAAACATTATCAACAATATCGCCTGTTTTGTCATTAGAGTGGTTTTGAACAACTATAACATTAAAATCAAAATCTGTCTTCTGATTTAAGGCGCTCATTACTGCATCCGATATTGTCTTTTCCCTGTTTTTAACCGGTATTACAACACTTGCTTCAACTGGGTATTTTCTATCCTCAGACGGAGTATCGAGATAGTCATGGTTGCAGTATGCTATGATTTTTTTAAGATGATCTGATGCCGCTATTTCCATCTCTTTCTGATATTGAAGGTTTTTCCTGTCAACATAGCCAAAGAGTGATTTTTTTTCATACCTTTCATGGCAGCATAGCGGAAACGGGATTCTTACAACCTTCGCTTCAAGAGAGACTCTGAGCCTGAGTTCATAAAGACCCGCCCATTTCGAAGGTTTCAAACCACCAAAACGGCTGAACGAATTCTTTATTTTTTCCGTTGAAAAAAGCTGGATGGGGCCGAATGAAAAATCATCCCTTATGCTGCCCACCTGATAATCTATTGTCTGTCTCACAGAGGAGGGGGTTCTATCCTTGAAATAATAGTCGCAGTAATAAAGGCTTCCCTCTTTTTCATGAGCATATTGCAGAAAAGAGTCCAGCTCTCGGGGAAGGATATCAAGTCCGGAAGGGGTGTCAACAATCATGATATATGCACAGCCGGAAACTCTTTCAATAACGCGTTCTATTGTTTCACCGCCGAAAGGATAATCTGTGACAATAGTCTGAATGTTCTCAATGTTTATAGTCTTCTTGTGCCTGGAAACAAAAAAAATCTTTTCAAAAGTGGTTAGTTTTAAAAAGACTCTTAATATATCTTCTGTAATATAGTCATCACAATCATTAAAAACTACTGCTGCAACAGAACTCATGGATAGAAACTGTTTTTGTTTAATTATAAGTATACAGGTTCAATCAGGGCTGTTAAGCACCGGCTGAACTTACTCTTTTTCACTAAGGAGGTATTAGCTAAACTGCTATTTTATTTTCCACAGAGAACATGTTCCGTCATCAGAGCCTGCCACTAGAAATGAGCCATCAGAGCTGAAATGAAGCGACTCTACAATATTTGTATGCCCTGCAAATGTTTTCAATAATTTGCCACCCGGAAAACTCCAGACATTTATCAGGTTCTCTCCGCACCCTGCAGCTAAAAGAGAGTTGTCAGAAGACAGGGCAATACACCATACAGAATTTTCACTTTCAAAGAATTTTTTTTTAAGACTGCCTGCTTCAACATCCCAAATCCGGATAGTCTTATCATCAGATGCGGATATTATCTGCTTGCCGCTGTTTGTAAAAACAAGAGACCATACATAACCCCCGTGTCCTTTAAGAACATGCACGGCAGAGCCTGTCTCCAGATTCCATAATCTTATCGTATTATCCCATGAACCTGATGCTGCCCTATCTCCGTCAGGAGAAAAGGCAACTGACCATACATAGCCGTTATGCCCTTTGAGAACTTTTACGTTTTCAAGCGTTTCAACGCTCCAAAGTCTTACTGTGTTGTCATCCGAGCCTGAAATAAGTGTTTTACCATCCGGGCTGAAAGCAACAGAGTCAACATAATCGGTATGTCCTGAAAGGACAGCCTTCTCCTTCCATGTATCCGTCTCCCACAACTTGATTGTATAATCATCAGAACCTGAGGCAAGCAGTCTGCCATCAGGACTGAAGCAGAGTGTGTTAACATCGTCATTATGTGCATTTAAAGATGTTCTCAACCGGCCTGTATTTATGTCCCAGATATCAACAGAGTGGCTTTTTGAACCTGAAACTATACATGATAGGTCTGGACATGCCCTCACAGACCAGACCTGCCTGGTAAAATCTCCTATTGAGTGAATTGGCTTGCTTTTTTCAATATTCCAGAACTTTATTGTATTGTCTCTTGAACCTGTAGCAAAACTCTTATCATCGTGTTTGAGACTTAAAGCCCAGATAAAACTTCTGTGACCAATATAGGTTCTCTTTTCTCTTCCGGTTGCAACATCCCATAATTTTATCGTACCGTCATCAGAACCCGAAAGCAGATATTTTCCATCAGAGGTAAAACTAAGGGTAACCACAAAATCTCTGTGGCCCTCGAGAGTCCTTACTTCATCTGCGGTTGTCACATTCCACAATCTTATGGTCATATCATCAGAGGCAGAAGCAATAACCCCTCCATCCGGACTAAAGTCTATGTACTCTATAACATTTCTGTGTCCCTTAAAAATCTGCAACACCCTGCCGGTTTCCAAATCCCAAACCCTGATAGTGTTGTCATAAGACCCGGAAGCTATAAGTTTTCCGTCCGGACTGAACCTTACAGCACTGACATCGCTTGTATGCCCCCTGAATGTTCTAATCTCTTTTCCAGTAACGGCATCCCATAGTTTCACAACATTGTCTTCACCTCCGGAAACAATAAAAAGCCCGTCAGGACTGAACCGTACAGAGTTCAAACCACCTGCATGGCCTTTAATGGTTGTTACCTCCCTGCCGGTTTCCAAATCCCATGTTTTTATGTTTGTGTCATCCGAGCCTGATACAAGGGTTTTTCCGTCAGGCGAAAAAAAGATTGTGGAGACATAATCAGAATGACCATCCAGGAAAAGTTTCTCTTTGTATGTTAGTGCATCAAAAAGATATATCCCGACAGAAGTGGCGGCGCCAAGTATTTTTCCGTCAGGAGAATACTTAAGACTCAGTATCCAGCCCTTGCCGAATTTTTTTTCAGGTTTTTTTTCAATCTTCAACTTATATAACCTTTTCCTCTTTTATTTTTTCAATTTCACTTTCACTGTATCCAAGTTTTTTAAGTATCTCCTCATTGTGCTGCCCAAGCATTGGAGGAGCTGTGACAACCTCAGCAGGGGTTTCAGAGAGTTTTATCGGACACCCTGTCACCTTTATCCTGCCGCATTTTGGATGATCCACTTCCACCAACATGTCACGCGCAAGAACCTGCGGATCATTGAACACCTGATCAACAGTATAGATTGGGCCACATGGAATGCCTGCATCATTTAAAATATCCAGCCACTGCTGCATTGTCTTTGTTTTCATCACCTTTGCAATTATCTCCACAACGGCATCACGGTTTTCAACACGTTTTGAATTTGTAACAAATTTAGGGTCATCCACAATATCCTGAAGTCCGGCAACATCACAGAATTTTTTCCAGAGATTATCATTACCAACACCAATATTTATAAAACCATCGCTTGCTTCAAAAGCCTGATATGGAACAATAAGAGGATGTGCAGAACCGATACGCTGCGGAACCTCACCTGAAGCAAGATATCTGCCTGCCTGATAGGTAAGCCATGACACCTGCCCGTCAAGCATGGACGCATCGACATGCTGTCCTACTCCTGTTTTCTGCCTGTGATAAAGGGCTGTAACAATTCCAATGGCTGCAAACATCCCAGTTGCAATATCTGTCACCGCTATTCCTACTTTTAGAGGTCCCCCTCCTTTTTCTCCTGTAAGCCCCATTATACCTCCATAACCCTGAAGCACCTGATCAAACCCGGGCCTTGACTTGTATGGGCCTGTCTGTCCAAAACCTGAAATTGAAGCATAAATTATCTTTGGATTTATTTTTTTCACATCTTCATAACCAAGCCCAAGTCTCTCCATTGCACCGGGTCTGTTGCTCTCAAGCAAAACATCAGCTGACTCAACAAGTTTCTGTGCAATAGCTTTTGCTTTCTCATTTTTAAGGTTCAAGGTGATGCTTTTTTTATTTCGGTTAATACTCAAAAAATATGCTGCCTCTCCCTCTATAAAGGGAGGACCCCATGCCCTTGATTCATCTCCTGAACCTGGAACTTCGATTTTAACAACCTCGGCTCCCATGTCTGCAAGAAGCATTGTACAATATGGACCTGCCAGAGCCCTTGAAAAATCAATAACCTTAATACCTTCCAGTGCGCGCGTCATACATTCCTCCTTAGTACTAAAAATTAATAATAAATTTTAAAATATACCAGTTTCTTTTTTATGTCTCTCGAAAGAAAAATCCTGATTGGGCTCAAATTTATTTAGTGAAAATTCTTAATGTTTTAGTATATAATATACACTGAATTTGTCAATCTGTTTTAAAAAGTAAATATAGCTTGACCTCTTTTTTGTTTTTGTTATAGGTAAAGGAAGTGTTAGCAACTTATCCCGTAGCTGAAAGTTTGCAACAAACAGATGAATTCGCCATAAACTTATTGGTTATAACCCGTTCCCGGTATCTGCGGTAAACCGTGGATAAAGACAATTTAAATATCGGAGGTATGCATGAGTGAGTTAACTCATTTTGATAAATCAGGCCGCTCCACTATGGTGGATGTTACACAAAAACCTGAAACTGTGAGAGAAGCAACTGCATCTGCAACAGTTTCCATGAAACAGGAAACTTTTCAAATGATAATGGATAAAAACATTAAAAAAGGAGATGTCCTTGCCGTTGCCCAGGTCTCAGGCATAATGGCTGCAAAAAAAACCTCTGAACTGATACCAATGTGTCACCCGCTCAATCTGACCTCTGTATCAATGGACTTTATTGCCAATCAGGGTAAAAACCAGATAGAGATAAGAGCAACTGCTAAAATAACAGGAAAAACAGGGGTTGAAATGGAGGCTTTGACAGCGGTCTCAATAGCAGGGCTTACAGTATATGACATGTGCAAATCCGTGGACAAGGAAATTACCATATCAGATATTGGACTTCTTGAAAAAAGCGGGGGTAAAAGCGGGCTTTTTCAAAGGAAAAAGGCAATCAAGGAATTTAACAAGGAGTATAAACCGTGAACAAAAAACAAAAAGACTATTTCAGGAAACATTTAACCACAATGCTCACAGAACTTGAAACAGGGGTCAAGGAGACTGTAAATGTAATGGCTCTTGATGAAGAAACATTTCCCGATCCAAACGACAGGGCATCACTTGAGAGCGATAGAAACAGAGACCTTAGAATAAGAGATAGAGAGAGAAAACTCATACCAAAAATCAGGACAGCTTTGGAAAGAATTGAAAACAATACCTATGATGTGTGCGAAGAATGCGGCGAAAATATATCAGAGCAGAGACTCAAAGCCCGACCAGTGACAACACTCTGTATAAAATGCAAAGAAGAGCAGGAAAAGCAGGAAAAGACAAACCACTAAACATATTAACTTTCAAATGTTAAACAGGTACTGTTTTTTTTACGGTTTATCTGTTTTTGCTTGCTACCCCACACAGCAACAAACGGTTTGTGTATCTGATGTCTGTTTGCTTATTAGTCATCAACCTATCAGCTGTTTTGTTGCTAACTTAACAGGTTTTCCCTAATGAAAAAGGTTTTCTTTTTATTTGGAGTTCACTGTCACCAGCCTGTAGGCAACCTGGAACATGTTCTAAAACAGGCGTTCCGTAAAGCCTATTCTCCGTTTATCAATATTCTTGAAAAGTTTCCTTATGTAAAGGCAACCCTGCATCTTTCAGGCTCTCTGGTTGAATGGCTTGAAATTGAAGAAAAGGTTTTTCTGGATAAAGTAAAGACCCTTTCAGAAAAGGGGCAGGTTGAAATTATGGGGGGAGGATTTTATGAACCCGTCCTCTGCTCTATTCCGGAAACTGATGCTATAGGGCAGATAAAAATGATGCGGCAGCGCATAAAAAAGATTTTCAAAAAAAATCCTGAAGGCTGCTGGATTCCTGAAAGGATATGGGACAGCGTTCTGCCCAAAATTCTCTGTCTTGCAGGGCACAGTTACAGTCTCCTTGATAGCTCCCTTTTTCTCCGGACAGGGATCCCGAAAGAAAAAATAAGGGGTTATTATGTTACAGAAAAAGAGGGTTACATACTTTCTGTTTTTCCAATCCATCAAAAATTGAGGTATTTAATCCCATTTGAAAAACCCGAAAAAACAATAGATTATCTTCGGTATGTTGCAAGCGATATTGAGGATGTTGCTGTTAGCTATGCAGATGACGGAGAAAAGTTCGGACTGTGGCCAGGCACATACTCCCTTGTTTATGAAAACGGTTGGCTTGAATCTTTTTTTAGACTTCTTGGAGACAACAGAGCCATGATAAAAACCCTTACTTTTTCCCAGTACATGGAAAGTCATAAGCCCGAAGGCCAGGTTTATCTTCCCCCACTTTCCTATGATGAAATGATGGAGTGGTCACTTCCAGCAGAAGCAGGAGTTCTTTATAATGACTTCCGGGAAAAACTAAAACAGCTTGGTTCTTTTGACTCATTTTCTCAGTTTCTTCATGCAGGATTATGGAACAACTTTCTTGCAAAATATCCTGAAAGCAATAATATGAATAAGAAAATGTTAATGCTGAGCCAAAAACTGGACCGCATCGAAATATCTTCGAAAACAGAAGAGAGCATAAATCAGGCAAGACAAGAGCTTTATATGGGTCAGTCCGGATGCGCCTACTGGCACGGGATGTTCGGAGGAGTCTATCTTGGATATCTTCGTCATGCGGTTTACCGCCATCTTATAAAATGCGAAAATCATCTCGACAGTCTTTCCAAAGGTTCTGAGAACTGGATCGAATTTTCACTTCATGATTTTCACAGAAAAAAGTCTGAAGATATTTTAATATCAGGTAAAAAACTCAATGTTTATTTCTCGCCTGAATATGGCGGGGCAATGTTTGAGCTTGATATCAAAAAACACTTATTTAATTTACTCAACACCATGACAAGACATATGGAATGGTATCATTGTCAGTTAAAAGACACCTGTTCAGAGGAACTGATACATTCTCATGGTGGTACAGACGGCTCGGATCATATCCGCCAAGATTTTCAGGGAATTATTGCATATGATTGGTATAGAAGACTCTCTTTTTTAGACCATTTCCTGGGCGATAAAACTACCCTTGAAAACTTCTCCTTTTCCAGATATCCTGAACTGGGTAGTTTTACCACAACTTCCTACAAAATGACAGCAATTGAAAAATCCGGACAAGAGGTCTGTTTTACGCTTTCCAATGATGGATTTGTAAGCAAAAACAACAAACATTCTGCTGTAAGACTGGAAAAAAAAATAACCGTAAATGATTCTTTAATGGAAATTCACGCAAAATATAAAATCGTTAACAGCTCAGAAAAGGATCTTGATTTGTGGTTTGGAGTTGAGTTCAATCTTAACTATTTCGCAGAAAATGACCCGGAACGGTATTTCAGAATTCCAGGATGGAAGGAAAAGCTCTCAATGTCTTTTGCTGGAGAATTTCATAATATTGAGAGTTTTGAGGCATGCAATGAAACTGAAAGATTCGCAGTAAAGTTTTTTGTTGATCAGATGGCGATGCTGTGGTGTTTTCCCCTTAAGACTGTTTCCCGTTCCGAGAAGGGTTTTGAGTTGACATATCAGGGTTCAACAATTATGCTACACTGGAAAATCAATATAAAGAACAATGACTTTCAGGAAAGAACTTTTCTGTTAAAAATAGAGGATAGAGGTTAAGCTGTCAGGCTGATCGAGAAAGCTGGAAATAACAGCAGTTTGATGTTTTTATGTTATATACCCGTTCATAGGTTAATTTTACAACGAGCTTAATAAATCAGAAATTTTATTATGGAGGTTTTAAAAAGTGCCGGAATTGAGAAGAGACCCAATTATTGGAAGGTGGGTGATTATTTCCACAGAGCGTGCAAAGAGACCAACTGACCTGATTATGCATAAAACAAAATCCTATGGGGGGTTCTGTCCTTTGTGTCCCGGAAATGAAGATAAAACCCCTCCAGAACTATTCGCTTTCAGGGACCCTGATTCCCCGCCTAATTCAAAAGGCTGGAAACTCAGGGTTGTGCCTAATAAATTTCCGGCTCTTGTTGCACAGGGAGAGCCTGACTTGCTGGAGGAAGGAATTTATAACAAAATGAAAGGAATAGGTGTACATGAGGTCATAGTTGAAACCCCGAATCATTCAGCTACAGCTTCAACGCTTACGATTGATGAATTTGAACTTATTATGTTTGCATATAGACATCGTCTCATTCATCTCAAGGAAGATGTCAGGTTTAAATACATATCCATATTTAAAAATTACGGTGAAGTTGCAGGAGCCTCTCTTGAACACCCTCATTCTCAAGTTATAGCCCTGCCTGTTGTACCTAAAAGAGCTTTGGAAGAGATTGACGGTTCAAAAACATACTTTACTTCAAAGAAAAGCTGTATTTACTGTGATATTATTAAGCAGGAAGCTGAGAATGGTAGCAGGGTTGTGATGGAAAACGAATCTTTTCTTGCTTTTGAGCCTTATGCTTCTCGATTTCCCTTTGAGACCTGCATATTACCAAAAAACCATATAGCCTCTTTTGAAAACACCCCTGAGAACCTTTTCAGAGATATGGCGGAAATTTTAAGCATGGTGCTAAAAAAACAGAATGAAGCCCTTGAATCCCCACCCTATAACTATATGCTCCACACATCTCCCATTGACATTGCAGATAACGAATATTATCACTGGCATATTGAAATTATTCCACGGCTGACAAAGGTTGCAGGTTTTGAATGGGGATCGGGATTTTATATAAACCCAACACCTCCTGAGCAGGCAGCTCAGTATTTAAGAGAAACATCAACAGAATAGGAGACATTATATAATGGCAAAAAAAATTCTGTTCACAGACGATGAAGAAAGCATAAGACTTCTCTACCAGGAAGAGTTTGAAGAAAGAGGTTATGAAGTTATCCTTGCGGGCAGCGGGGAAGAGGCCCTGGAAAAGTTTGATTCATTCAACCCCGATCTTATGGTTATAGACATTAAGATGCCAGGCATGGACGGGATTGAGCTGTTGCAGAGAATAAGAGAAAAAACCATAGACATGCCGGTAATACTCTGTACAGCTTATGGAGAGTATAAACAGAATTTTGAAACCTGGGCATCGGATGCATATATTGTAAAATCAGCAAATCTTGAAGGTTTGATACAAATGATCGAAAAACTTATAAATCGGCAATAACTTATAAGCTGATGACTAAGCTGCTAAGAAAAGCCTATAAATTCCGATCTGTTTTTTTGATCGTAATCCATAATTTGGCAACCCGTTGATTCTAATTTATCTTGGCGGTTTTTCCATAGCCGATTACCCGTATAGCTTTTTTATTTTTTGGAATTTATCGAAATGCCCCGAATATTTATACCACATAAACTTGAACAAAAACTTATTCAATACCGCCAGGACCATCTTTTACGCTGTATTGAATTGATGACAGAGCAGGAGCAGAAAAAAATCATACATGATCTGCAGAAAATTGATTTTGATCTCATTGACAGACTCTATAACTCTTTTAAAAACCCACCGGATTCAAAACTTAAAAAAGACTTTGAGCCACCCAGGGTTTTATCTGTTGATTCTGAAACAGAGAAGACTGGACTTTCCGACCTGGGGGAATCTTTTATAAAACAGGGCAGGGTTGGCCTTTTTCTGGTTGCAGGAGGACAGGCATCAAGGCTTGGATATGATTATCCAAAAGGCTGTTTCCCCGTATCACCAATCAAAAAAAAGAGCCTTTTTCAGCTTTTCTCTGAATACATACTTGCTCTTCAGCAAAAACTACAGGTCAGTTTTAAATGGTACATTATGACCTCTTCAGAAAATCATGAAAATACAATAAACTTTTTTGAAAAACATTCATTTTTTGGATTAAAAAACAGTCAGATAAGTTTTTTTTCTCAAGGTGAAATACCATCAGTTGGTTTAGACGGAAGGCTTCTTGTTTCACCTGATAAGAAAATATGCAGAAACCCTGACGGACACGGGGGAAGTATCTTTGCTCTGAAGAGATCAGGTGCGCTGGATGAGATGGAAAAGCAGGGTATAGATGAGATCTTTTATTTTCAGGTGGATAATCCTCTTGTACGTATTGCAGATCCTGTTTTTGTTGGAGCTCATCTGAAAAATGAAGCTGAAATGTCAACAAAAGTTATCCAAAAAACCGACCCTGCTGAAAAAGTAGGAGTTATTGGCAAAATAAATGGAAAACTCGGCTGCATCGAGTATAGTGAACTTGATGATGATCTCAAAAAGAAGAGAAACCCCGATGGCTCTCTCCTTTTTGGCAGTGCAAACACAGCAATTCATATTTTAAACAGAGCATTTGTTCAAAGGCTTACGGAAAAAAGGCTTTTTTCTCTTCCCTATCACAGCGCTATCAAGCAGATCAACTGCCTTGAACTTCAATCGGGAAACCTTAAAAAAATTTCAAAAGAAGGTTTAAAATTTGAGATGTTTATATTCGATGCTCTTGGTTTTGCCAAAAACCCTGTCACCATGCTGGTTAACAGGCATGAGGAGTTTTCTCCTGTTAAGAACAGGCAGGGCAGTGACAGTCCGGAAACAGCATTAAAGTCAATGTCATCTCTTCACAGAAAGTGGCTTGAAAAAGCGGATGTTGATCTTAAGGGTCTTGACAACGTTGAAGTTGAAATAAGCCCTCTCTATGCATTAAATGAAAACGAGTTTAGAAAAAAATTTAATAACATAAAAGAACTTCCAAATCCGTTATACTTTGAATAAGCTATTAATCACCTTTTTACCCATAAGCGAAAACAATGCCTGCTAATAACCCTGATTTGCAATTAGTTGATATATCCCTTCCCCTGCCAGTGTTTTCTTCATACTCTTATCTTGTTCCTGAAAATCTTGCAGACAGAGCTTTGACAGGAGTTCGCGCACTTGTGCCTTTTGGTAAAAGAAGGATTACAGGTTTTTTAATAGGTTCATCCGGTGAAAAACCAAAGCAGAGGCTGAAAGAAATTATAGATATACTTGACAGTGAACCTCTGTTCTCGGAAAAAGACCTTCAATTCTACAAATGGATATCCACTTACTACATGCACCCACTCGGTCAGACAATACAGACCGCTCTTCCTCCAGGTCTGAATGCAGAATTTGATAATTTTTTAAAAATTACACCTTCCGGAGCAAGACAACTTGAAAAATTCAGAGATGAATACGGATATCCTGTTTTAAAAGAACTTGCACTTTCCCGACAATGCTCATCAACTGCTCTTAAGAAAAAAACCGGAATAAAAAGCATGAATCATGTGATAAACACACTTAAGGACCGGGGATTAATAGAGATGGACTTTAAAAAAAGCAGACCGGGTACCGGCATAAGAATGGAAAAACACTACTCTGTCTCTTCAAACACCAAAACTCAGTCATTGACACTGAAACAGCAGCAGATCTTCTCTTTTGTTGAAAAAAAGGGTTCCGTCTCAACAACTGTTATCAAAGAGACCCTTGGTAATTGCAAAATGCAGCTTGATGCTCTTTGCAGAAAAGGCTTGATAATATGCAGGGAAAGGGAACTCCCCAGGTCTTTCATTATTGAAAAAGGAACCTTTAACGAACCTGTAAATGAACTGACCGGTGAACAGAAGGAAACCGTAAAGATCATAAAAGAGGCAGTTGAAGAACAGAACTATAAACCTTTTCTACTCTATGGTGTTACAGGAAGTGGCAAAACCGAGGTATATATAAGAGCTATGGAAGAAACACTGAAAAGGGGCAGACAATGTCTTTTTCTTCTTCCTGAAATTGCGCTTACAAATCAGCTCTACGAACGAATAACCTCAAGACTGTCTGCTGCTGCAACAATGATTCACAGCAGCATCGGAGCGGCTCAAAAATATGATGCATGGAGAAAGATTAAAAAAGGAGATATAAAGGTTGTAATCGGAGCAAGATCTGCTGTATTTGCCCCTTTCAATAATCTTGGAATTATTGTGGTTGATGAAGAGCACGACCCGGGATATAAGCAGGACAGCGGATTGCGGTATAACGCAAGGGATATTTCCATTGTAAAAGCAAGGGTTTTCGGAGCAGTGGTAATACTTGGCTCTGCAACCCCTTCTGTAGAGTCTTATTACAATGCTCTCAACGGGAAATACAACCTTACCATTCTGAACCACAGAATAAAAAAGAGAGACATGCCCCGTGTGACAATTCTTGATATGAAAATTGAATCTTCATTAAACAAAGATAAGGGGGCGATAATATCACCAAAACTCGCCCATGAAATTTCCACAAGACTTGAACTGAAACAGCAAACCCTTCTTTTTCTCAACCGCAGAGGATTTTCCCCTTCCTATTTCTGCCGCAACTGCGGATATGTTTTCAAGTGTCAAAACTGCGACGTCTCTTTTATATACTACAGGCAAAAACAGAGGCTCTGCTGTCATTACTGCAGTATGTCAAGGGCGGTTCCGGAAAAATGTCCTGAATGCGAAGAATATTTTCTGGGGCCCATGGGATGGGGAACAGAAAGACTTGAGTCGGAAATAAAACGGTGCTTCCCTTCTGCAAAGATAGCAAGACTTGACAGTGATACTTCCAAAAAAAAAGGTGCTGCGGGAAAAATAATAAATGATGTCTATCACAGAAACATTGACATTCTTATTGGTACCCAGATGATAGTAAAAGGATACCATCTGCCCTGGGTTACTCTTGTGGGGATTGTATGTGCAGACCATTCCCTTAACTTTCCTGATTACAGGGCAGGGGAAAGAGCTTTTCAGCTTTTAACCCAGGCTGCTGGAAGGGCGGGGAGAGAAGAACTTGACGCAGATGTGTATGTGCAGACATACTCTCCAAACCACTATTCGGTTCTATGCGCAGGTAATCACGATTATAAAGCGTTTTACAATAATGAAATTACCTTTAGAAAATCAGGCGGATACCCTCCTTTTAAAAGGATAGTAAACATTAGATTTGAATCAAACGATAGAGAAAAAGCAGAAAAACATGCAGACAAGACCGGAACTATTGCAAGAAAAATCAGCAGCATGCCACGGTTTAAGGATGTTATTGAGATTCTGGGACCAGCACCCTCTCCTTGGGAAAAAATACGTTCTAAATACAGATTTCAGATGTTTGTAAAATCAATATCCGCTAAAACCCTCAGGGATTTTGTCTCTGATATTTTCAGACATGAAAGTTTGTCCAGAAAAGAAGGGATAAATACTGTAATTGATGTTGACCCTGTTTTTATTCTATAACCATTGCTGTCGCCTTGTTCGGTGCGACAAAGAAAGAAATAATCGTTCAGATCAGGTATAACAAAGCAGCACTTTTTAGAGTCTTGAATAAATAATTTTTTTTATTTATATATAAAGAAGAGTTTTTGTTGTGTATTTATGAAATCTTATAGCCCGTAATTTCTTGTATCTATCTTTTGAATAACCCTATTATGGGCTGTAAGGGAAACAAAAACACCATTTAAGTTTTTAAATTTATAATAATTCTACAGGACGGTTTTATGGCAATATCAGAAAAAGTAAAGAATTTTTTGGAAAAAGCATCATGGATTAGAAAAATGTTTGAACAGGGCGCTATGCTGAAAAATAAATATGGAGAGGAAAATGTCTTTGATTTCAGTCTCGGCAATCCGAACCTTGAACCACCTGAACAGTTTTTTGATGCCCTTGAAAGTTTTGTAAACAGAAGAACTCCAAAAAGGCATGCTTATATGCCGAATGCAGGCTATCCGGAAACAAGACAGTCTCTGGCTCGACAGATTTCCATAGAACAGGGCGTGAAATTATCAGGGGATCATGTTGTTATGGCTTGCGGAGCCGGAGGCGGTCTTAATGTTGTGTTGAAGACCATTCTTGACCCTGGAGATGAGGTTATAGTGCCTGCACCCTATTTTGTTGAATATAATTTTTATATTGATAATCATGGAGGAACATGCCGAACGGTTAAAACAGATGAGACTTTTTCCCTCGATCTTGATGAGATAGAAAAATCAATTTCAGAGCGCACAAAAGCTCTTCTGATAAACACTCCCAACAACCCCACAGGGAGGCTCTATGATGAAAATACAATAAGAGAACTTGGGAGGCTGCTTGAAAGAACTTCTGCAAAACTGGGCAGGCGGATATATCTAATCTCAGATGAGCCTTACAGAAATATCGTATATGACGGCGTAAAGGTTCCCGGCATAATGAAGGAGTACAGAAACAGCATTGTTATAAACTCATATTCAAAGGATTTGTCAATACCCGGAGAGAGAATAGGCTATATTGCCGTCAATCCGGAGCTCGAACCCCTGCATGATATGCTCAATGGTATAGTATTTGCGACAAGAACGCTTGGTTTTGTAAATGCCCCTGCCTTAATGCAGAACGTGGTAAAAAGTGTCCAGGCAGTTAAAGTTGACGTTGAAAAGTACAAAAGAAAAAGAGACAGCCTATGTTCCGCTCTATCTGAGATGGGCTATTCTTTTATAAAGCCGGAGGGGGCTTTTTACCTTTTTCCCCAAACCCCGGTTGATGATGTAAGGTTTGTTGCAGAGTTACAGGAAGAAAGGATACTGGTTGTTCCTGGAAGCGGGTTCGGTATGCCCGGATTTTTCAGGATAGCCTATTGTGTGGACGACAGGGTTATTGAAAATTCTCTTTTTGGATTTGAAACTGTGGCAAAAAAATATTTTTAAACTTTTAGAAAAAAAATGGACTCCATTTCAACACTGCAATATTTAAAAGAAGAGTTTCAAAGATTAAAGCAGGAATCCAACCTGCTTCAGTCATTAATTGATGGAACCAGCTACGGACTTGCCCTCATTACCGCTGATTTCCACGTTGTCGAGGCAAACTCCATGATAAAACAGTGGTTTCCATCGGCTGATTTTTCCTCTCCCCGGATATGCTACAGATGTTTTTACGGAGACAGCGAGAGTATCTGTAAAAACTGTCCTGCAGTAAAAAGTTTTGAAGACGGGGAAAAACATACAGAGTTCATAGAGTCAAAAGATGGCAGGCTTGTTTACAAGGTTTCTGCTACACCACTTAAAGGTCCTGATGGAAACATATGGGGTGCCATTGAGATTTCTGAAGATGTTACAGAAAAAATCATGCATGAAAAACTCCTGCACGAAATGGAAACCCAGTGCAGACAGATTATTGAAAATGCCTATGATGCAATTATTACTTTTAACATCAATGGCAATATTGTAAGTTTAAACAGACAGGCGGAAAAACTTTTTGGCTACAGTAAAGAAGAAATAATCGGAAAACCAATCACTGTTCTTGTGGCTGAGGAGAAAAGAGGCAAAGAAGATGACTCTTTACGATCGGCATTTGGAGAGCCGGGGCAGGAATATCTTAAAGGTATAACAGAAGGTTTCTGTTTAAAAAAAGACGGCACAATGATTGCTGTGGAAAGGGGTTTTGCTCCCTTAAAAACGTCTCAAGGCAATATGATCACAGCAATAATAAGGGATATAACAGAAAGGAAAAAGCATGAAGATGAGATAAAATCCTATTCAGATAAACTTGAAGAAGAGGTAAAAACCAGAACAGGGGAGCTTATCATATCAGAGGAGCGTTACCGCAACCTTTTCAATACTGCAAGCGATGCTATCATACTGACCAATCAAGATGGTATAGTCACCCATTTTAACAGAAAAGCGGAACACCTTTTCGCTTTTGAAAAAAACGAGGCTACAGGCAAACACCTGAAAGAAATTGCCCCGGCTGAAATTTGGAGTTTTGTTAAGCAGGATATTGAAAACCAGAACTTTACCCAGTACGGAAAAGTGTTTGAATCAAAAGGGGTTAAAAAGGACGGCACATCTTTCATCGTAGAATGTACCATATCACTTTTCAAAAGAAATGGGGAAATAAACGCTACTCTCATTTTAAGGGATATAACAGAGAGGAAAAGACTTGAAAGAGAACTTCATAATCATACCGCAAATTTGGAAGAAACAGTAAGAAAACGAACCTCTGACCTGATTGTTGTGCATCACAATCTTCAGGAAAAAGTAGCCGAACTTTCTATTTTCAAAGAGATAAGCGAGGCTCTTTCAAGCACTATGGAACTGGAAGAGGTGCTTGATATTATACTTGTCGGAGCAACTGCGCACGAGGGACTGGGCTTTAACAGAGCTTTTCTTTTTCTGCTGAACCAGGAGAAAACACATATTGAGGGTAGAACAGCAATAGGCCCAGAAAACGCCGATGATGCATGGAAGATATGGGGTGAAATAACCGGGAAAAACCTCTCTCTTAAAGAGATACTTTTATCTTACAAGGACAGAGCGGGAAAAGTTGATACCCATGTCAACAACATTGTTAAAACAGTTCGTATTGCATTAAACGAAGAGAATAATCTAATAGTTACAGCAGTAAAAGAAAAGCAGGCATTCAATGTAACCGATGTATGGAACAAACCTGAAGTTCCAAAAGAACTGCTTGAAAAGCTGCGGTGCAATGCCTTTGCGATTGTGCCATTGATTGTCAAGGATGAAGTGTTCGGTATAATATGGGCTGACAACGCCATAACAGGCAAACATATAACTCAGAAGGATACAGACAGGCTTTATGCTTTTGCCCTTCAGGCAGGCATTGCAATAGAGAGGTCTAATCTCTACAAGAGTCTCCAGGAAAAGATTAAAGAGATTGAAAATAACAGAGACAGACTTCTAAATGCTGAAAAACTTGCAGCCGTGGGTCAGATGGCAGCAACCGTTGCTCACGGGATTAGGAATCCTCTATCTGCAATAGGTGGTTTTGCACGAAGAATGCTGAAGAAAGAGAAAGAGAAAGAGAAAGAAGAAACACCCAACAAAAAATACCTTCATATAATGGTGGATGAAATAGACCGGCTTGAAGGCACCTTAAAGGATCTGCTGAACTATGTCAGGGAGAAAAAACTTAATCCTGAGACAGTTGATATTAACGAACTGGTTAAAAGCACAGTAGAAATTTTTGAGGTTCTGCTTCAGGAAAAAAATGTTTCTGTTAAAACAGAACTTGCACAAGAAATACCCCTGATTAAAGCAGATAGTACCGAACTAAAAAAAGTAATTGAGAACCTTGTAAACAACGCCTTGGAAGCAATGCCTGAAGGAGGAACACTGGGACTGCAGACGTTTCTTGAAGAATCATGGGTCAGGGTAACTGTGTCTGACACAGGGGTGGGCATACCGGAATCAGGAATGTCGGAGGTTTTTACACCATTTTTTTCCACAAAAACAAGGGGTACGGGGCTTGGTCTTGCCGAGTGCAATCAGATAATTTCACTTCATGGCGGCAGCATAAAACTTAAAAAAAATGTACCTCTGGGGTCTGTTTTTGATATATATCTTCCCCTGATATCTCCAGAAGGAAATCAGACAGAGCCTTCTTAGCTTTATTAAAAAACCTGAAAAATATAAAGCACCCCTCTTTTTTAGCTTTTGACAGTCTCTGAACCTGAAAAGGTCTTATAAAGTTTAGTAATATTTTTTATGAAAAAGTAATGGGTGATGAAAACACACCTGTCCCAAATTTATCCGTAAACGGTTCTTAATCCAATTCTCCTACTGTCGATACCTTTCTGTATTTTACGTTCTCAAATTCATTAAAATGTGCGTGTCCGCATTTTATTTTTCTTTTTTCACTTGTCTTTAATTCTTGTCCGGTGGATTTAGTTTCGGCCACAAAATAAACGGTTTTTTCATTCTTTTTTATTAATGCCCAGTCGGGATTATAATTTCCTATGGGTGTTTTTATCTTAAACCAGAAGGGCAGCTTGAAATAAAATTGAATGTCGTCGCGGTTCTCGCATTCTTTGGCGAAATCGTATTCTACATTGGAATCAAGCGGTACAAGATTGCTGTAAATCGTTTTATCTTGCTTTTGAATCTTAAAGGTCAGTTCATTAACATGAATTTCATAATCTTCAAATAAACGCATTTCATATTCTTTCGAGCCTAATTTCTTATATTTAATGCCGTCTATCATTAAATCCGTCAGAACATCTTGAATTGCCGTAATGGCGTTATCAAGAAAAAGCTGGGGGTTAATAAGTATTTCGGCAAGCCGTTCCGATTTCAATAATATTTCGAGAATGGTTGACCGCGTGAGTTCCGTTCTTTCCTGAATATAAAGAAGTATGTCGGGAATACTGAAAACTCCATCAAGAGCCGTTGTATAAGAGGCTTTGGTTTCCATGACAATGCCGGTATCATCAAATTCCAAGGCTGTTTTTGTTGTCTTTATTACAGCCTTTTTTACCCGCGGCATTTGGGAAACTGCTTTGGCTGCTTTTTTTACCAATTCATCCGTGTCATATTCAACGCTATATACGGTGTGGAATTTGATTTTATCCCATATGTCTTTGAATTTCTCGTCCAGTTCAAAGCCTTTTCTGTATTTTACCGTCTCCCTCTTTTGTTTGTTTTTAATCCTGCCTTTAAATGAAACGCCGCAGTCTTCTTCAATTTCGGTTTGCAGTTGTCTTGCGAAATCTTCATATGATTCATTGGCGATAACCGTCAGACGGTTAATATTGGTATCCTGATTTCTTAATCCGTCTTGATTTACGGACAGGCGCAAGCCTCTGCCTATTTCTTGTCGTTTTTTTAAATCGGATTGTGTTTCGTTCAATGTGCATATCTGGAAAACATTTGGATTATCCCAACCTTCACGTAGTGCAGAATGGCTGAAAATAAAGCGTAACGGCTCATTTACATCGAGAAGCCGTTCTTTATCTTTCATAATCAATTTGAATGTGTCGTCATCGGCTTGGCTATTACCTTGGGTATCCTTCCAGTTACCTTTCTTATCTGCTGAAAAATATCCGTTATGAATCTCATCAGCATTAAAGGGTATTAAACCCTTGTATGCGCTTTTCATGGAGATTTCTTTGAATATTTCCTCAAACCATTCAGAGTATTTTCCTTTTTTAGGTCGTCCGTCGTTATCATAGTCGCGGTAATTTGCCACACGGTCGATAAAAAAGAGTGAGAGTACTTTTATCCCTTTATTTTTATAGTTCCGTTCCTTTAAGAAATGTTCCTCAATGGTTTTTCTTATTTGTACTTTCATTACTTCATCTGAAAGCCCCCCCAGAGTATCGCCGGCAAAAAGAGTTTCACCGTTTGATAACTCAATGAGATTGGCTGAAACATCGATGCCGTTTATGATATACCCGTTCTTATAGATTTCCCGTTTGTTGGATAAATCGAATAAATCGTCCCCGACCTTGGCTGTAACGGTTTTCCGTTTTACGCCCTCCGGGGAATTGCAGTCGATTTCTATTTTTGCGGCAGTGCGGGTTTTGGTTGCCGTTACTTTTTTAAGGCAAAGATAGGCTTCATTAAAGTCATTTTCCGTAACAATGGAATCCACCTCTATTTGCTTTACAAGACCAAGGTCATATGCCTTTACCGGGTCAAGACTGTAAACCATATTGTACCGGTTTGTGTGTGTAGCCGAATACCGGAAAGTGCAAAGGGGATTGAGGTTTTCTATTGCTTTTTTGCGTATCTCCGTTTCCATGTTTTGCGGTTCATCCACAATCACAATGGGCCGTGTGGCCTGTACGAATTCAATCGGTTTCTTGCCGGTTAATTTATCGTTGAATTTATTGATGATATTTTCGTCTTTGGCAAAAGAATCTATGTTGATAACAAGGATTTGAACATTATTGTTTATGGCAAAACCACGTAATCCGGATACTCGCCTGGAATCGTAAACATCGAAATTTACCGGGATTTTGTCATAAAGATTCTGGAAGTGCGTGGAGGTGATTTCAAGATTTTTTAAGACACCCTCCCGAATGGCAATGGAGGGTACAACTATGACGAATTTCTTAAAGCCATATTTTTTATTGAGTTCGTAAATTGTTCGGAGATAGACATAGGTTTTTCCGGTTCCGGTTTCCATTTCAACGGAAAAGTGCATGCCGTCCAGACTGTCGGAAACAGACAGTTCGTTTTTTTTCTGAATTTCCCGTACATTTTTAAAAACCTGTTCCTCGGTTATAAATAATCGGTTTCCGATACCGCCTTCCTGAAAAAGGTAGTTTTCGGAATTGAACGAAAAATCGAAATCGCCCCGATTTAAAGGCTGACCTTCGAAAATATTTACGATAGATTGGATTGCGTCAATCTGAAATTGTTGATTTGGGTCGAAATGGAGTTTCATAAGCGCACAAAAAGGAGTTGTTTTGCGTACGGTATGGTAACAACAATTGTATTATCGTACGATAATAAGGCATTTAGCTTACGCAAAGCGTCTTGAAGATATCTATATACGCTTAAAATCATATAATTATCTTCCCTTCCGCAATATTAATAAGATCCGGTAAGGCATATACCATCGGCATTCTTCCACGGCCTTTCCGTAAGGTTTTGATAATATCAGCTTTTGCCAGTTTTCGTAATAAATCATTAACAGTTACTTTACTCGGGATAGCAGACAATTTAATAAAATCACCAGTATTAATAATTGGAGCTTTGAAAAAGGTATCCAGAGCAGGAACAGCGTATTGCGAATGGGTGGTATTAATAAATCGATCCTTCAATTTCTCATATAATCCGAGAATATTCCTTGCTTTTGATATATTTGTATCCGCTTGTACTATAATGGCTTGCAGAAAATATTCTATCCAAGCTTGCCAATTGTCTTCCGAGCTAATTGCCAATAACCCATCATAATAATCATCCCGGTGTGTTTCCAGATACTCGCTCAAATAAAACATGGGGCTGTTAAGAGATTTTTTCATATAAAGAAAAAGTGGGATAAGAAGCCTGCCGATACGGCCGTTTCCGTCCATAAAGGGGTGCAGTATCTCAAATTGAGCGTGGACAATGGCAAGCTGTACAATAGGGTCGGAAAAATCTTCCTGCAATAAAAATTTTTCCCATTTTTCCAGATACTCCGGTAAAATAAACGGGGCCGGAGGCACAAAACGGGCATTTTCAACTGATGTGCCTTTTTTTCCTATCCAGTTTTGATCTTTTCTGAACAGTCCAGGTTCCTTGTTTTTGCCACGGACACTGTCAAGCAGAACTGCGTGGAGGCTCTTTATTAAATTCAGGCTGAGTGGCCGTTTCTTCAACTCATCCTCAGCAATTCGCAAAACTTTTCGATAGTTACTTATTTCTTTTATATCTTCATTCATTGAGGCCGATTTACCAGTATCAAGTCCGGCATCGTACTCCAGAACATCTCCCAGTGAAGCTTGCGTTCCTTCAATCCGTGAAGATAAAACTGCTTCATTGGTTGTAATTGGAGAAAGCAGTACAGCCGGATTAATTAAACTTTGTAGTAGTCCGTCATATCTGGCAATTGCCGCATTAGCCTTGCCAACAAGCGGCACTAACCTTTGCCAATCCAGATTTCCCGGGGGCAATTCATGGGGGATAAAAGGTTTCATATTTTACACCGCCTTGAATTCAATGCCCGCATCTTTCATCTGAAGTGCGGTATTTGTTTTTAACTGGTCGTTTTTATTGAAAAGCCGGTCAAGCGTGATGACCTTTCGGGGGGCCAATTCAATGACCTTTTTTATGATATTTTTATCGACTTTATCAAGGATAAGTGCTATTTCATTATCATTGACGATAAAACAACTGTCTTTCTCTTCGATTTTTGCAGTAAGGGAAATACCGGATTTTAGCAGAACCTCGTAAAGAACGTCTTCTGTTTTGGAGTTTTCATCCAGCGGTTCAAGGTGCTGCTGCAACTGTTCAACAAGCTGCGCTTCATTGTCTATTTTTGACCGCCATATTTTAAAATTTGATTCCCGTAATTTGAAAACCTTAAAGCCCAGGTCCAATTTCCCGTTATTCCCGTCCAAATCAAGCTTACCTTCATTTTCGACCTTGGTTTTATTGATTACCCGGCGTATGCGTTCTTTGCCGATTTCGGCAATGCTCTTAAATCCAGCTTTGTAGGCGTCGGAGTTTTCGTCACATTTTTCGGGAAGCTGGACGCAGATGAATTTACGGTTTCCGCCGTCTTTTTTGTTAAGAGCGAGTACCGCGTGGGCAGTAGTGCATGAGCCAGCAAAAAAATCGAGGATGATGCTGTTTTCGAAATCAGAGGTTACTTGATTTAACAATTCAGATATTAAAGCAGATGGTTTCGGAAAATCAAAATATTTAGAATTAAATAATTCATCAATCTCTTTTGTTCCATTCCGTGTATAGATGTTCTCACCAATAATAGAGGTAAGATTGGGTTGCTCAGAATTTAATTCTTTAAGAAAAACTTTTCTTCTTGGTCTGCCGTTTTTATCTGAAGGCCATAAAATTCTATCTTCTTCAATTAGCCTTGTCATAGTATTTTTGTCATATCTCCACCCCATTTTTGGCTTTCCATAATTTATTCCCGTTTTTGGATTAATCAAATCAAAATGACAGTTTGGCCTTTGGTCTTCAGGTAACAGACCAACCATGTTTCCGCTTACCCACGGTCCCCTTTTATCATTATCAGGATTAGTGTATTGTTCGGTTTTGCGTTCCGTACCTTTTAGTTTTCTTTCGTTATTTATTTTTGAATAACAAATTACATATTCATGGTCAATAGAAAGTCCTGTAATATTTCTATTATCTTTATTCTGACGGCTCTTCCAAACTAATTCTCCAATAAAATTTTCTTCTCCAAACACCTCATTCATTAACAACCGTAAATTATGCACCTCATTATCATCAATCGAAACAAAAATCACTCCATCATCCCGAAGTAAATTCCTTGCCAAGAAAAGCCTCGGATACATCATGGAAAGCCAGTTTGAATGATAATGTCCGCTGTCCTTGCTGTTTTTCCGGAACAAGCCTTCTCGGATCATAAATCCGGTTTCGTCTTTATCCCCGATGCGACTTAAATATTCTTCTTTTGTTTCCGAAAACTTGTCCGGATAGATAAAAGTGTCATTGCCTGTATTGTACGGCGGGTCAATGTAAATCATTTTGATTTTGCCGAAGTATGATTTCTGAAGGATTTTAAGAACTTCGAGATTCTCACCTTCGATAAAAATATTTTCTGTGGAATCGAAATTGATCGATTCTTCCTTGCAGGGCGCAAGGGTGGCGGTTGTGGGAGATTGAAGGATGCGGAAAGCATCCGATTTCCCGGCCCAATTTAAAACATAGCGTTCGTTCTTAAACTCTATATCCGAACCGAGAGCGGCTTTCAGTTTTTCCCAATCAATTTTATTTTCGGAAAAGGCTTCGGGAATAATTTCCTTGAGCTTGTTCAGCTTTTCCTCGGTTATATTCAATGATTTTCCATCCATTAATTTTTATCCCTTGTTTTTGCTTTTACCCGCACAGGACGTACGGTTTTCTTAAAACAGGCAAAGCTTATCATATTAAAAAATACCTTTCCGCTTATTTTTTTGACACATATATCTCGTTTTTTAAAAATCTCCTCAGCATGTCCTGCAACTCTTTTTTTGCGATATGTAAATGAGCGAAAAGCAAGGAAAATTAAAAAAGCTAAAAGCAAATTTATTTATATTTTAATATTGGGTCTTCTGGGTTTGTTGTGCATAAATTTTAGTTATTTTAAGGTTCTTTG
>CAZMHH010000002.1:0-141290 GCA_964566035.1 uncultured Thermodesulfobacteriota bacterium | reverse complement strand
CGTGCGACGAAATGATTTCACGGGTGCAAGACTGCTGTCAGCTCTCTACTCTACCTAATTTAAGAGGAAATACAAAAGTGATAAAATTTTGATTAATAATGCTGAATAATTCACGGGAAAAGATCTGTAATGCGTACATTTTTTGATAGGCTTCATGATAACAAAGGTGTAAAGTGTTTTATAATATTTCAATAAGGTCAGTAATATGTACAGTTCGAAAAATTTTGCAATAGCTATTTCTTATCGATTAGCCGATGAATGGATAGGAGCTTCCGATTTTCCCGAAGATGCAATTTTATTACGCAATGTGATAAAAAATTGCTAACAGAACATCCGGAAGAGTGTGAAAAATTAATAGGAACAGGAATAATTGAAGAAGATTATTTCAGACCTTTGTGTCCTTTAAAGAGTAAGATAGGGGATGCAGAATGATAATTCAGGTAGACTTTTCGTTGAGAGTCCGGTAGGAAATTGTTATATCATGAAAATAATAACAGATTTTAGTCGGGTTGTTTAACAGGTTTAAGCTGCCTAATATCCTGCTAAATTCAATTATTTTATCTGTATTAAGAACCATATTAATGAAAGATTTAAAAACAACCAGAACAAACCTACCGTATTAACTCCCTGAAACGATTGAATAGATAGGAAGAGTCATGTGGACCCGGGGATGCTTCAGGATGGTACTGGACCGAAAACACGGGTTCGTGTTTATGGCGGATGCCTTCAACCGTATTATCGTTCAGGTTTATATGGGTTATTTCAAGCTTTGATTTTTCAACAGTATTTATATCAACTGCGAAGTTATGGTTCTGGGAGGTTATCTCAACCTTGCCGGACTCTAAATCCTTTACCGGATGATTGCAGCCGTGATGTCCGAACTTCAGGCGATAGGTTTTTGCGCCCATGGCAAGCCCCAGAATCTGATGCCCGAGACAGATTCCCATAAGCGGAACCTTTCCCATCAGAAAACGGGCGCTCTCAACCGCATACACAACAGCAGCAGGGTCTGCCGGACCATTTGATAAAAAGACACCATCGGGTTTTAATTTCAGCACCGCTTCTGGGGAACTCTTTGCCGGCACAACCGTTACATTCATCCCGTTAAGCCGCATCTGACGAAGGATATTCCATTTGATGCCGAAATCATAGGCAACAATTTGAAGATCAGGGGGAGAGAGTTTTTCCGTGATGCACCAGGAACAGGTAAGTGCCCCTGTTGCGTCCCAGAGATAGTCTTTGCTGCACGAAACCTTTGAGGCATAATCTTTTCCGTCAAGTCCTTCCCATCTTTGTGTTTTTTTTACCGCTTCATCTTCTGTTACCGAGCCGTCTGTGCAGATAAAACCTTTAAGAGTCCCCTTGTCCCGCAGTCTTGCAGTAAGAGCCCTTGTGTCTATTTCTGTCAGAGCAGGAATTGATTGTCTGTTTAAAAAACAGGGAAGCGACTCTTCAGACCTAAAATTGCTGGGCTCATTTATCCGGTGTGTTATAAGGCCGTTTGCAAAGCCTTTTGCAGACTCCATATCAAATGAGTTTATGCCGGTGTTACCGATTTCCGGATAGGTCATAACTACAATCTGGCCGTTATATGAAGGGTCTGTGAGTATTTCCTGATACCCGGTCATGCCTGTGTTGAAGACCACCTCACCAAGACAGTTATTTCTTGCCCCAACAGAGCACCCCCTGAAGACGGTTCCGTCTTCAAGTGCAAGAAATGCGCACTTACTACGCTGCGCTTTCCAGTTCCATTTTCTTTTCTTTTCCATTAGTTTTCTGCTCATTCCTTTCAATTATAGGCAAGATGCTTTTTCTCCGGATTTTATTCAATTGCCTGCTTTGATGTCATGATTTTACTGACCACTGATACCCGGTGCCTGATTGCTTTTTGCTACGAGCTACCAGCTTTGAGCTGAGTTGCTAACTTCGGACAATGCCTGTGATACTCCTGAATGCTGCATACTTCCATTCTTTTCATATCCAGTAAACTCTCCAGTCCTTCAATGGCAGAGCGCAGGCCGTCAATTGTGGTTGTCACGGGAATTCCCCTCAACACAGCATGTGCTCTCATTGAAACCTCATCCTGCCTGGGAACGGAGCCGGGCGTAGGGGTGTTTACAATCCAGCTCACATTCCTGTCTTCTATCATGTCTATTACATTTGGTCTTCCTTCTGATATCCTGAAGATGGCATTGCTCCTGACATTATTGTTGCAAAGAGTAGTGCTTGTACCTTGAGTTGCATAAATAATAAAACCCAGTTCAACAAGACGTTTTGCAAGCTCTGATACCGCCTGCTTATCAGCATCCCTGACACTTAGAAAAACATTTCCCTGTGAGGGCAGTATACTGCCTGCTGATACCTGGCTTTTCAGAAAAGCCATTCCAAGAGTTGAATCAATGCCCATAACCTCGCCGGTTGATTTCATCTCAGGACTTAAAACAATATCTGTTCCTGGAAATTTTACAAACGGGAAAACAGCCTCTTTAACAGAAAAATGCTTTGGAACAAGTTCTTTTGTATAGCCCAGATCTTTCAAGCTGTTTCCCGCCATTACAAGAGCTGCCAGCTTTGCAAGGGGAGCACCCGTTGCCTTGCTCACAAACGGTACGGTTCTTGACGCACGTGGGTTTACCTCAAGAACGTAAACTTCTCCATCCCTAAGCGCATACTGAATATTCATAAGCCCGCAAACATTTAATTCTTTTGCAATATTTATTGTATGCCGCCTTATTGTTTCCCGAATTTTTTCAGAAATATGCACAGCAGGAATTATACATGCACTGTCTCCGGAATGTATGCCAGCAAGCTCAACATGTTCCATTATGCCGCCTATTACTGTTGTCTCTCCGTCTGAAATACAGTCAACATCCACTTCAACGGCGTTCTCTAGAAACCGGTCAACAAGCACAGGCCTGTTTTCAGAAACCTCCACAGCTTCTTCAATATATTTTTTAAGACCGTCCATGTCGTAAACAATAACCATTGCCCTTCCACCCAGCACAAATGAGGGCCTTAAGAGAACAGGAAAACCGATTCTGTCCGCAATCTCCACAGCCTCTTCCAGGCTTGATGCCATTCCGCTTTCAGCTTGCCTGATACCAAGTTTTGAGGCAAGTTTCTGGAAAAAGTCTCTGTCTTCTGCTGCTTCTATGCTTGAGGGTTTTGTGCCGATTATGTTTACTCCGCATTTTTCAAGATCCTTTGCAAGGTTTAGAGGCGTCTGTCCGCCAAACTGAACTATTACGCCAAATGGTTTTTCCCTGTTGTATATGTGGAGTATATCTTCCAAAGTAAGTGGTTCAAAATAGAGCTTGTCACTTGTATCATAATCAGTGCTCACTGTCTCGGGATTGCAGTTTACCATTATGGTTTCAAACCCTGCATCCCTTAAAGCAAACGAGGCATGCACACAGCAGTAGTCAAATTCAATGCCCTGCCCAATACGGTTTGGACCGCTTCCTAAAATCATTATCTTTTTGCGGGAGCTTTGCATGGATTCGTCAAGCTCTCCCCATGTGGAATAAAAGTAGGGGGTATATGCCTTAAACTCTGCGGCGCATGTATCAACAATCCCGTAAACAGGCATGACAGAGAGCTCTTTTCTGAGATTCATCACATCATGTTCAGTGCTGTTCAGAAGGAAGGCAATCTGTCTGTCTGAATAACCCATCTGCTTAATCTGTCTCAAAAGGGCAGGATCTTTTTTTAGGTTATCAACTGTTTCTGCTGATTCTATTTCACCTTCAAAACAGGCAAGCTCTTCCATCTGGTTCAAAAACCAGGGGTCAATACCGGTTATGCTGCTTACTGTTTCAACTGAAAAGCCTCTTTTGAAAGCTTCTCTGATCTGAAAAATTCTGAGCGCTGTAGGTTTTTCTATGCGCTGTTTCAGTTCTTCGTCTGTAAGGCTGGCATGCTTCATATCTTTACCGTCAGTCCCGAAACCTGCTCTGCCAAGTTCCATGGAGCGGATTGCCTTCTGAAACGACTGCTTGAATGTTTTTCCAATTCCCATAGCTTCCCCAACGGATTTCATCTGGGTTCCGAGCCTGTCATCTGCTAAGGTAAATTTTTCAAATGCAAAACGGGGAATTTTGGTTACGACATAATCAATAGCCGGCTCAAAACAGGCAGGCGTCTCTTTTGTGATATCATTTAAAATTTCATCAAGGCTGTAGCCTACAGCAAGCTTTGTGGCTATCTTTGCAATAGGAAATCCGGTTGCCTTTGATGCAAGGGCGCTTGAGCGTGAGACCCTCGGGTTCATCTCTATAACCACAACTCTGCCATCATAAGGGTTTATGGCAAACTGGACGTTTGAACCTCCTGTCTCAACCCCAATGCCTCGAATAACTTTAATAGCCATATCCCGCAAGATCTGGTACTCTCTGTCTGTCAAAGTCTGGGCAGGGGCAACCGTTATGCTGTCCCCGGTATGTACCCCCATTGGATCAAGATTCTCAATTGAACAGATAATTGCAACATTATCAAGTCTGTCCCTCATTACTTCCAGTTCAAACTCTTTCCATCCTATCACAGACTCTTCAATCAGTATCTCTTTTGTAGGGCTGTAAAAAAGACCCCTTGATGTAATATCTGTAAATTCTTTGTCATCCCTTGCAATGCCGCCACCGGTTCCTCCAAGGGTAAATCCGGGTCTGATAATAAGCGGATATGTACCTATTGAATCTCTTGCTCTCTTTGCTTCCTGAATTGAACGAGCAGATATGCTTGCAGGAACTGACAGTCCGCAACCTGTCATTGTGTTTTTGAAAAGCTCTCTGTCTTCTGCTTTTTCAATTGCTTCAGCCGTTGCGCCTATCATCTCAACATTGTAGCGTTGAAGCGTCTTGTCGTTGAAAAGCTGCATGGCAAGGTTTAATGCTGTCTGTCCGCCAAGGGTGGGGAGAATGGCATCAGGTCGCTCTCTCCTGATAACCTCTGTAAGTATTTCAGGGCAGAGAGGTTCGATATAGGTGCGGTCCGCAAACTCAGGATCAGTCATAATTGTTGCGGGGTTGCTGTTGATTAAAACAACCTCAAAACCTTCCTCTTTAAGTGCCTTGCAGGCTTGAACACCAGAATAATCAAATTCGCAAGCCTGACCTATTACAATAGGACCGGATCCTACAAGCAGTATCTTTTTTATATCAGTTCTTTTGGGCATAAGTAATAAAGTAATAGGCTATGGCTTACGGCAATTACTTTTTTTGCTTAACAGCTCATCAGCCAACAGTTTAACAGCTTTTTGCTTACTCTTTTTCGAGATGCTTTTTTCCGTTCTTATATTCAACTACAACAGGATATTTTCCGGTAAAACAGGCTGTGCAGAAATCGGGTGAATGCTTAAAAGGAGAAAGCAGTCCTTCAAGGCTTAAATACCCAAGACTGTCTGCCCCAAGAAAGGTACATATTTCATCAGTTGTCTTATTTGATGCAAGCAATTCCTCTGGAGTTGGAAAATCAATACCGTAAAAACAGGGATATCTAACAGGCGGACAGGAGATAATAAGATGTACCTCCGTTGCCCCTGCTTTTCTGAGATACGAAATACGTTTTGATGAAGTGTTACCACGCACAATGGAATCATCAACTGCAACCACCCTTTTCCCTTTTACAACCTCTGGTAGCACCGCAAGTTTCATATCAATCGAGCTGCATCGAACTGTGTTCTCAGGCATTATAAAGGTTCTTCCGACATAATGGTTTCTGATAAATCCGAAATCAAGTGGTATGCCGCTCTGGTGAGAAAATCCCAGAGCTGCGGAATTTCCGCTGTCAGGCACAGGTATTACAATATCTGCTTTAACAGGAAATTCTTCAGCAAGAAGTTTGCCGTATTCAAACCTGACTGTATGAACGTTTTTACCAAAAAGAACACTGTCAGGGTGAGCAAAATAAATATGCTCAAATATGCACTGGGCAAGTTTTGGCTCTGGTTCGGCAAACACTGTGCTCTGAAGCCCTGTTTTATCAACCCGCACAAGTTCACCCGGCATAACATCCCGGATGTATGTTGCACCGATAAGGGAGAGAGCACAGGTTTCACTGCTGAATATCCATGCATCCCCAAGTTTTCCGATAGAAAGGGGTCTGAAACCAAAAGGATCACGGGCCGCATAGACTGCATCTTTATTCATAAGCAGGAATGAAAAGGCGCCTTTCAACTCGGAAAGCGCCCGTTCAATTCTTCTGGGTCGGAGTCTGTAAAGCGGATCGGCAAAAAGGTGAACCAGCACCTCGCTGTCCGTGCTGGTCTGAAATATTGCACCAGACTCCTGGTACATTCGGCGAATCTCCTTTGCATTCGTCAGATTTCCGTTATGCGCTGTTGCCCAAATACCGTCTGCGCACTCTGCAACCAAAGGCTGAACATTCTGTATCCTGGTGGAGCCAGTTGTGGAATATCTCACATGTCCTATGCCGATATCTCCCGGAAGATCATTAAAAGACTTGCCGGCAAAAACCTCGCCTATCAGACCAAGTCCCTTAGTAGAACGTATTTTAACGCCATCGCTTATAACAATACCTGCTCCCTCCTGTCCTCTGTGCTGCAGAGCAAAAAGCCCCTGATAAATAACAGGTGCTGCGTTTTTTAAACCATAAACCCCGAAAAGACCACATGATTCCCTTGGCTTTGTATACATATTTTTTACCTGCTCATTTTGTTATAATATTGACTTCAAATGCTGAAGAAAATCTTTCTGATTATACCATTAAGAGCAGAAAAAATCTAAACTAAAAACAACATTTCTCTGTAACTTGCAAATGGCCATTTGTCTTTAGGGGTGACTGCCTCAATACTGTCCACAAACACTCTCAACTCTGCCAATTTAGCTGTAATTTCCAATGGTTCTCCTTTTTCAAAGGCAGCCAGAAGTTCATTGGTAAGGGATATCACTTTGTCAAGCAACTCTGTAATTTGGGTCAGAAGGTCTCTAATTGATCTGGTTTTATCTATACCTATGGCTTTTTCCACAGCGAGAATAGAGGAGGCAACCTGTTCCTGATATGCAATAACAGCAGGGATGATCCTTCGCTGAGAAATATTTAGAGCACATTTTGCTTCTAATTTTATTATTTTCTCATAGGTCTCAAGATATACAATATAACGGGATTCAAGTTCTTTTTTACTTAATACCCCATGCTTTTCAAATATTGCAACAGTTTCAGGGGTTATAAGAGCTTTGAGTGCTTCAGGTGTGGTTGTTATGTTTGGAAGCCCGCGTTTTGCAGCTTCCTCCTGCCACTGGTTTGTATAGTTATCACCATTGAAAATTATTCTTTTATGCTGGCTGACAATTTTCTGCAATACAGACTGCAAAGCATCTGTAAACAGGTCACCTTTGTCTTTCAGGGTTTCAATCTCCGTGCAAATTTCATCAAGAGCATCAGCTACAATAGTATTTAGTACAGTATTTGACAGAGAACAGTTCTGGTTTGAACCAACAGCTCTGAACTCAAATTTATTTCCGGTAAATGCAAAAGGAGATGTCCTGTTTCTGTCTGTTGTATCCTTTGGAAACTGAGGAAGCGAAGAGACACCTATCTTTATAAAAGTTCCCTTTTTGGAGTTTTTAGGCTTTCCTGTTTCTATCTGCTCAATAATATCTGTAAGCTGATCCCCGAGAAAAATAGATATGATTGCAGGGGGAGCTTCATTTGCACCTAGTCTGTGATCGTTTCCTGCTGAAGCTACAGACCCTCTAAGAAGAGCTGCGTTTTTATCAATTGCCTTCATAAAGGCGCAAATAATGGTTATAAAAGAGGCATTTTCATGAGGATTATCCCCTGGTGATAACCAGTTTCTGCCGTCAGGTCCCACTATGGACCAGTTGTTGTGTTTACCTGAGCCGTTAACGCCTGCAAAGGGCTTTTCATGCAGAAGGCAGACCAGTCCGTGTTTATCGGCAACATTTTTTAAAACTTCCATAGTAAGCATGTTGTGGTCTACAGCCAGGTTCTGCTCTTCATAAACAGGGGCTATTTCAAACTGTGCAGGGCTTACCTCATTATGTCTTGTCTTAGCCGGAATTCCGAGTTTCCATAGTTCCTCATCAAGGTCTTCCATAAACGCCATAATCCTTGGTTTTATTGCTCCAAAATAATGATCTTCCATCTGCTGATGTTTTGAGGGCTGTTTGCCAAAAAGGGTTCTTCCTGTCATCAGAAGATCTGGTCGGCTTAGGTAGAACTTTTTGTCAATGAGGAAATATTCCTGTTCAGGACCAAGTGTTGGATATGCTCTATGATCTTTTGTTTCTATTCCAAATAGACCTGCGAGCCGTGAAATCTGTTTTGAAAGTGCATCCATTGAACTTAAAAGAGGTGTTTTTTCATCAAGTGCTTCACCGTTGTATGCGCAGAAAACTGTTGGGATACAGAGTGTAGCCCTGTTTGGACCCCTTTTAACAAAAGCAGGGCTTGTAGGGTCCCATGCAGTATATCCTCTTGCCTCAAAGGTAGCCCTCAACCCCCCTGAGGGGAAACTTGAAGCATCGGGTTCACCCTGTACGAGCTCTTTTCCTGAAAACCTCATAATACATCCGCCGTCTCTTTCGGGCATAATAAAAGAGTCGTGCTTTTCTGCAGTTGCTCCTGTTAAAGGCTGAAACCAGTGGGTGAAATGTGTAGCCCCCTTTGAAATCGACCATGTTTTCATTGCATCTGCAACTTCTCCTGCTATTTCAGGATCTATTTCGCCTCTCGATGAAATGGTTTTTATCAGGGATTCATAGGCTTTTTCAGATAAATAGTTTTTCATTGTCCTTAAAGTGAAGACATCTTCTGCATAATTTTTTGTGTAATCCAAAGCATTCATTTTGATAATCCTTTCTTATGAAAATAAGCATGAAATCTTTATGTTTTTTATAAAAAAAAATGTACTACATATGTTTGTAACAATATAAAAGCAAAAAGAATGCCAATAAAAGGAACAGCCCAAACCGTATTTTCATAATATGCTGATTTAACTAAAAAAACCACTTTTAATATTTTGACATGCCGATAAAAAAACGCGGTTTTTAATAAATTGAAGGAGCCCGATAGTTACATATTTGTAACAAATCAAATCCAAAATATACAAATATGTTTTGTAAAAATATGAGTGTGCTAAAAAGCCCATAGGTAAAAATTGAACATTTTATCTGTCTTAATGTAACCGGGTTCTGGAACAATAGTGGAATCCGGCGGTTTTATTTTTTCTTGACGAAAAATTCAATTCTCATTATATTAAATGGATGTTTAAAAAACATAAAAAGTAAACAGGTTGCGTTTAGGTGAGTCAAAAATACTTATGAATTTCAATTATTTTGTTTGATATTTTTATGACAGGTTTAAAAAATATTCTCGATAATGCCCTCAAAAAAGGGCTGGTTAAAGAGACTGCTTATGAAAACATTCTTGCCTGGCTGAGGCCTTCTTTTGCAGGGGTTGAAGCTGAAGGTGTAAAGGTTGGGGATTTTATTGAGAACCTTATAAAAGAGGAAAAATGGGGTGAGTTAAATGACAGGTTTTTTATTTTAAACAGTTTTGGTACAGCAGGGGTAAGGGGAAAGCTTTCAATAGGCTCTGCATGTTTTAACAGCATAATACTTGGACTTGGTGTAGAAGCACATTCAAGATATATAGAAGAAGAGTATAAAAAAGAAGGAAAGAGACTTTTAAGAGAAAAGGCTGTTGTGCTTGCCTATGATTCAAGGACAGGCTCATACAATCCAGAAACAGAAGGGCCGGGCTATCTTGTAAAGGAAGCTGCCGGAATATATGCTGCCTATGGAATAAAAGCTTATATATTCAACTCTCCTGCGCCGACCCCAGAACTCTCGTTTGCAATTTCAGAATCCGCCGCAGTAAAACCTTTTGCCGGTGGTGTTTTTACTGCCTCTCATAATCCTTCATCAGACAATGGCTTCAAACCTTATGATTTTTACGGCGGACAGATTGTTCATGAAAGGGTTCAGAAAATTGCACGGTCAATAAAAGACTATAATGAAGTAAAGAGGCTTGATTACAGGGAGGCAATGACAAAAGGTCTTATAGAAATAGTAGGTCCGGATATTGACGGAGAGTATATTGAAAAAGAAAACCAGCTGGGTATCTGGCTAGATGAGGAAGGGCATTTCCTGACAAGTAAAATAAGCCCTGAACTGAAGGTGGTCTTCTCTTCATTGAATGGAACTTCACAGCGTCTTATAGAAGGTGTTCTAAAAAGAAGAGGGTTTAATACTGATCAAAACTTCTTTCCTGTTAAGATCCAGTTTGTTCCTGACGGAGCATTCAGCACCTGCCCCAAACCAAACCCGGAAGAGAAACAGGCTCTTTTCGAGTCAATATTATTGGCTGAAAAAACAGAGGCGGATATACTTATTGCAACTGATCCGGACGGAGATCGTCTTGGTGTTGGCATTCGCCTTTGTGATGATGAGAAGAATCTATACAATGATGACAAATCTGTTCAGAAAGGATACTATCTTTTAAGCGGCAATCAGCAGTTGGGGCTTCTTACAGACTATATACTCAGCCAGTTAAAAGAGCGCGACAGTAAACTTCCATTAAACAGTCTTGTTTCAAAGTCAATTGTATCATCTGATCTTGTAAAATCCATAGCTGACAGATTTGGAGTAATGACAATAGAACCGCAGGTTGGGTTCAAGTATATAGGGCAGAGACTTTCAATATATGCAGACAGGGCTTTTGAGCTTGCGTTAGAAAATGAAGGCGAAGATTTTAAAGCAAAAAGCTATGCTGATCTTTCAAGAAATGAGCGTATAAGAATTTTAGAGCAATACAGTCTATGCTTCCTGTTTGGAGGTGAGGAATCCTATGGTTCTCTTGCTGGAGATTATGTCAAAGACAAGGATGCGGTTACAATATCTGTCATGTTTGTTGAAATGGCAGGGTTTTATAAAAAGCGTGGCAAAACAATTACACAGAGGCTGGAAGAAATATATGCTCAGTACGGTTATGCAGAGGAAGAGACAGTATCCCTTACCTTTGAGGGAGCTAAAGGCAGTGATGTTATAAAAGCTATAATGAGTAATTTAAGGAAAAATCCTTTCAGTGAAATTTCCGGTAAAAAAGTTATTGCATGCATAGACCACAGAAATCCTGCAACAGGGGCTAACCGTTGCGCTTTTGATCCTTCAGGAAAGATTCTTTTTGAAGATACAGTACCTGAAAATCCTGCTCATCATTCAGGTTACACAGAAATTGAAGGAATTTCCGTCCCCCTTTTCTGGGCAGGGGACTATTCTGTCGCAGGAGATAAAGCGAGGCTTCCATTTTCTGATATGCTGATGTTTGTTCTCGAAGGCGGATCAAAAATAGTAGCAAGACCTTCAGGAACAGAGCCAAAGATTAAGTTCTATTTTTTGATAAGAGGAAGTACCAAAAAATCGGTTAAGGCTTTTTTTGAAGGAATAAAAAGAGAGATAATCCATAGGACAGAACAGATTCAAAAGAATTTATAGCTGCTAAAATCCATAGCCTATATTATTATATCAAAGATGGGCAAAAGAGCTTTTAGCATAATCCCGGCTGCCTTACGTGCAGCAGGGCTGTCTTTGAGCATTGGCTGAATTACTTCGGATGTTTTGTAGTAAAATTTAATAAGCTCTCTTCCCCTGTCACTTTTTTGCAGAACATCGTTACGATATTTTCTGAGTTGGGTTATACGCGGGTCTGTTTCATCAAGCAGAAAAAGAAGCAGACACGGTTCTTCAGAAACATCAAAAACCTTGATTTTGTTATTAAATGTATCTGCAACATAGATTTTTCCGTTATCGGCACAGGCTAGACCAAACGGAAAGTTAAACTGCTCTGCAAGTTCTCCTTCTGTTCCCCATTCCGAAACAAAACTGCCTTTGTTGTCAAACTGCTGAATACGATGATTAAGGGTATCTGAAACAAAAACATTGCCTGCCCTGTCAACAGCTATGCTTGAGGGATAAGAAAATTCCCGCTCTCCGCTTCCATAAATTCCCCATGAGTTGACTACTTCTCCTGTCGGATCAAATTTACGAACCACATTGTTATAATAGTCTGTGACATAAACATTCCCGTCATCGTTAACTGAAAGATAGGTGGGTCTGAAAGGATAAAGTCCGCCTGCTCTGTTCTGGGTATCAGACCATGCGTTTATGAACTTGCCGGATGAATCATAAATCTGAATAAGAGCCTGCCATGCATCTGCCACATAAACATACCCTGCACTGTCAACAGCAACACCTACCGGTTCTCTTATAAAGCCAAAACCCAGCTGGCATTCAGGACCCCATAAAGTCAGATAATTGCCGTTTGAATCAAACTTCTGAACCCGAAAATTTTGAACATCCACAACATAGACATTCCCGTCAGAGTCAACTGCAACATCTCCGGGACTTCCCATTTTACCCTCTGAAGCCCCTAATGAACCCCATTTAGCAATAAAAACTCCATTGCTGTCAAACTTCTGTATGCGATGGTTTCTTGTATCTGCCACATAAACATTGCCTTCATTGTCAACAGTAATTCCTGACGGTCCCCTGAAATATCCTTCTGAAGTGCCTTCCCCGCCCCATGAGTTTATAGGTTCTTTTAAGGACTTCTCAACGGGTGATAGAACATTCTCGCTATGCACAGGTGTGAAGCAGGTAAGGATAAGAAGCAATAATAATAGAGTTGTTGGTGTTATTTTTCTCATTTTATCTCCTTTTGTATTGAAATTGTATACCGTTTGAGCAATGATTTGATATTAAAGAGACAGGACTAATTCCTCAACCCAGGCTCTGACAATGTCATAATTTATAAGGTCTCCAGCCTCTCCAAATCCGACCATTTTTAGATCTATAAACTCTACAGGAAAAACTTCTTTTAAAAAATACCTGCCGGGAAGAAGTCCGATAGGCTCTATAGGCTCTATCCCCGTAAATTCTTCGAGCACGCGGGTCACGACACCAATGACGTGTTCATTAACCTTGCCTGTTTCTTCATCAACAGAAGTTGATAGAGCAAAAACAGCAAATTTTTTAACCGCAAGTATCTCTACATGTCTTTCTAAAAAGCGCAGAGCACCCGGAAGAAAAGTTGAATAATAAATTGGGCTACCCAGCACTATTGCATCATATTGGGATACATCATCGACCTTGTGTGCCGTTTCAACATCCACCAAAAAATCCTTCTCAGCCAATATTCCTGCAATAAATTCCGCAATTTCCTCAGTTGATCCATGTTTAGAGTCGTATGCAACAAGAACCTTTTGGGATAGTTTATGTTCATACCCAGCTTCAGCGGTATTTGAGACAGGATCACAAATAAATACAATCGCAACAAAAAAAGATATAATAATTATTGCACTCTCTTTGAAACCTAAACCGGCATAATTTTTTCTCATTTATAAATCCCCTTTTTTAAAGTTTGATGGTATTCAGCAAAGTAAATTAAATTATTACAATGCACATGAATTCTGTCAAGAAAAAAGAGTTGACTGAAACATTTTGAACTCAAGAACTGTAATTTATTATAGAACTTTATCTTATATTGTAACCGCATAATTAGTTTATCTTGAAATTGAATTTTTTATTATATACGATTCTGATTACTCTTAGAACAAAAATATTTTTCATTAAAAAGACTGTAAATAAAGTCTGAAAAGGGAAACCAAAAGCATCAGAGAGCAAGTAATTAGCAATAACTATATCCGTTCCAGAACTGTTGTCCGGGACAGGGGACTTGTGTGTGATATCATGGTAAGACAGCTTTTTATAACTGAAGAGCTCTGGGGTGAATGCATTGAGGGACAAAAGGTTCTTCTTTAATGCGGAGAGCATCGGTTTATTGTATCCTGCCTGCAGGATGGAATTTATCGCAGGCGGGGATGGTCTTTGCAATTTGTAGATGATTCCGATTTTCTGGATGATAAAAAAGGCAGAAGATGGATATTGTATGCAGAACTGATCCGGAACGTATGTATGAGCGGCGAATTTTTAGGAGAAGAGGGGAACCAGTGGGAGGTTTTAATTGCAAAGCAGATTGATCCTGCAGACAGGCAGGGATGGTATTACAACGGGTTTGCAGGATACTACTGCGGGAGCAGGATACGGACGAAATGCCAGGTATTGATCCGTGACAGGGGAATATCTCTCATCCATAACCGGGGAAACATTGGGTATAGGAGATGACTGGTATGTCGGCAGCGACATTTGCGGAGGTTTTGCCGAAATAAGCCTTGTGGAAGATGATCTTAATTAAATACTGGAAGGCATTTCAGAGAGGTGAGCTACAAAACCGGTCTCCGTTTCTTCTTAATTATTCAACTTATTCCATAAAATAATTAACCATAAGAAAATTCTTGACATTTGTCTATATACAGGTATATGTAAAATTATATGTTTTTACAGAATACATTCGGCACATACCAGGTTGGATAAAGATAAATAAAGGTATTTCAAGAAATGAAGATATTGATAGAATCTGTTTTCAGTATGATCGCCTTATCGGCGTTTACCTTCTTCTTCGGCTGCAATATTCAGGAAACAGTTACGGGCAGGGTAGTAGATGAAAGGGGACCTGTAGAAGGTGCAACGGTCAGGGTTCAGGCAACGGAGAACAAAACCACAACAGGGCATCTGGGCGCTTTCTTTTTGAGCAGTATAGCACTTAGCACCCCTGTTACCGTGACTGCCTGGGCGAAAGGATATTTTGTAGGCTGGGAAACCGTGACCCGGGATAATGCCTCCGATGTGACCATCACCCTGAAACCCTACTACACCACAGACAATCCGGATTATGACTGGTTTTCCATGGAAGGGCTTGACGGTTCTAAGAGCTGCGGGCACTGTATGCCAGCCTATCCTGAATGGCTTGACGATGCCCACAGCCAGTCTGCCATAAATGAGCGGTTTCTTACCATGTACAACGGCACGGATGTAGAGGGTAATCAGAGTCCGCTTACCCGTTATATAACGGTCAAAGATTACGGGATTATACCGCTTCCCCCCGACCCGTCAAAACCCTACTATGGACCCGGGTATAAACTGGACTTTCCTTCAACATCAGGCAACTGTGCCACCTGCCATGTACCTGGTCCGGCATCCATGCCCGGTATGGCGTATGCTGTTGATCCAAACCATGTTGAGGGCATTCATCTTGAGGGTATATTCTGTGATTTCTGTCATAAAATCGGGGATGTACTGCTGGATGATGAAACAGGGCTCCCCTATCCCAATTATCCCGGTGTTCTTTCCATGAAGCTTTTCCGTCCGGAAGAGGGTCAGCAGCTTTTCTTTGCCCAGTTTGATGATGTCACCCGCAGGGTCAGCCGGCACCCGCTATATGAAGAAAGCGCCTACTGCAGTCCCTGTCATTTCGGAGTGTTCTGGGATACGCCGGTGTATAACTCCTTTGGAGAATGGCTTGAAAGCCCTTACAGCGATCCTGAAACCGGACAGACATGTCAGGATTGCCACATGCCTCAGGTTGATTACAACTATTTTGTCTATCCCGAAAAGGGAGGATATTATCGTGATCCGAGCCGTATATACAGCCACAAAATGCCGGGCGCTGCTGATGTGGAACTGCTCCAGAATTCCTTGACCATGAGTGTTTCGGGAAAAATTGAACACAGCCGGCTCAGTGTTTCTATCAGCATTACAAACGACAAAACCGGACATCATGTTCCAACAGACTCACCCCTGAGACACATGATACTCATTGTTGAGGCATTGGATGAAAACGGTGACAGCCTTGCACAGATTGGCGGAGATGTTATACCCGACTGGTGTGGTACAGGCAATCCCGAAGAAGGATATTATGCCGGACTGCCGGGAAAAGCTTTTGCCCGAATACTGGAAGAACTTTGGACAGGTGTTTCACCAACGGCAAACTACTGGAGTCATTTCAGGGAGGTAAGCGACAACCGGCTTGCTGCTTTTGAAACAGATAACAGTAGATATCTGTTTGATGCTTCAGATACAAAAACAGCGGATGTTTCAGTGCGCCTGCTCTACCGCCGGGCATTCAAGGACCTGATGGATCAGAAGGGCTGGGATACACCGGATATTTTGATGGAGCAGGACAAACTGAAGATAGAATAATAGACTTTATTTTTTACCTGCAAACAAATGAAAGGATCAGTTATGAGAGTAAAAAAGAGTAAAAGGGTTACAGAAGTAGAAATGATTAAAGGTGCCACAGGAGTTTTCAGGAAGAAGGTAATTTTTTTACCGCTCTTATTGTTATCGGTTTTAATATTTTATACTGTTTCGTGCACAAATGAAAACGGGGTTTTGAGCGGCAGAATAACAGACAGCAGCAACGGCCTTCCCTTAGATGGTGCTTTTGTAACCACAGAGCCTTTAAACCTGTCTGCTACTTCAGACCAGGAAGGTAATTTTGTTATTGTAGATATTCCATCCGGTAGCTATACCATAACTGTGTCTGCAACCGACTATATCTCTGTTTCTGAAAACATTGATATACTTGCGGGAGAGGAAAAATATATAAGCGTTGAAATGAATATGAGCGAAGCTGAAGGAACCCCTGCTTATATGCAGGATTCCTGGATTCGACTTGGGGGTCCCATTGGAGGAATCGGCTATGACATCAGATATAAATACGATGATTACAACACCTGGTATGTAACTGATGCCAATGCAGGGCTCCATAAAAGCACTGACAATGGGAATACCTGGGTTAAAAGTATCAACGGCATGGTTCGGGATTCAGTTGACAGTTCCGTTCCTGTTTTTTGTGTTACCGTAGACCACATTAACCCTGATATTGTCTGGACAGGTACCCGTTATTCAGGAATAATTTATAAATCAATTGATGGGGGCAACAACTGGGAGGCAAAAATCAACGGTATTGATCAGGATTTGATCAACAAAGTGGCATTGAGTTTCAGAGGGTTTACCGTACACCCCTATGATTCGGATACAGTATATGCCATGGCTGAAATATCAAGCCAGGGTTGGAGTGATGATGGACAGCTTGTATGGGGTATGGAAACCGATCGTGTGCAGGGAATTGTTTACCGGACGACAGATGGCGGAGAGAACTGGACGGAGTTGTGGCGCGGAGACAACCTCGCCCGCTATTGCTGGATTGACCCTAACGATACCAACATTTTATATGTGTCAACAGGGATTTTTGATCGTGAAGCTGCCAACAGTGACGGTATGGCCGGAATACCTGGAGGGGTGGGCATTGTAAAGTCAACCGACGGTGGTGCAACCTGGAAAATTATAGGAGAGGAAAACGGGCTTGCGGATCTGTATGTCGGCAGCCTGTACATGCATCCTGAAAATCCTGATATTCTGCTTGCCGGATGCGGGTCAGAGCTTTCAGGGGTTACCGGTGAAGATACAGGGGGTGTGTTTCTTTCAACGAATGGCGGTGAAAGCTGGGAGAAGTTGCTTGGTGATGATATGTTTACCAGCGTTGAAATCAGTGAAGCCGATCCGAATGTCTATTATGCTGCATCCGGATCTGCGGTATATCGCAGTGATGACGCCGGTGAAATATGGAATACATATACCAGAGAGAGCGGAACATGGGGACCTCCGGGCGTTATCGGCGGTACGCCCATTGATATGCAGTGTGACCCGAGGGATCCTAATCGGGTATTTATCAACAGCTATCTCGGCGGGGTGTTTCTGTCCTCTGACGGTGGTCAGACCTGGTCGAATGTGAGTTCCGGTTATACAGGTGCAGAAGTGAAAGTACTGGCACTGGTTGGCGATAACCCCAAGCGGCTTTATACGGGGAGCCGGACCGGTGTGTTCTCTACAATTGACGGCGGAAAAACCTGGATTGGCCATGCAAATCCATCTGAAAGCTTAAAGGAGCGTCCCCTGAATGAAATAATCGCCATTGCGGTTGATCCGAAGGATCCTGATCATGTACTGACCTCAGGGGTAGATATAAACGGTATTGTATCAAGCTTTGATGGCGGATCAAGTTGGGAAGTTTTTCCAGTTCCAGTGACGATAGTGCCCTTCGAGTTCGTATTCGCACCATCAAATCCATCAACAGTCTATGCTAACGTGACTAAACTTAGATGTTGGGTGGAAGATTTTGGAATTGAATTTGATTATGAATTTTGCGACCAGCCTGGAATCGGCCTTTACGTTTCAAATGACCGTGGAGAAACGTGGGGTCAGGCAATGGATTCAGAGACGGGTTTTAATCTGATCACCTTTGCAGTTGATCCGGAGGATGTACAAACCGTGTATGCCTCAAGGCTGCCGTATGAACTTTATAAGTCTATTGACTCAGGCGCTTCATGGCAGCAGATTGGAACAGGTCTGCCGGAAGTCCCGATTAGATCTCTGGCGATTGATCCTGCCGACCGCACAGTGCTGTATGCCGGCACTTATAAAAGTGGCATTTACCGAAGCACGGACAGCGGGCAAAGCTGGTCGCATACGAGCAGCGGTTTGAACCCCGAGGCTAATATTACCAGTATAATTGTTGATCGGGCGAATCCCGGGGTTGTGTATGCCTCCGGCAGATTAAGTGGTGTCTATGTATCAACAGACAGCGGATTGACATGGCAGGATATCAGCACGGGACTGGATACCAAAGAGATATTACAACTTGCACTTTCCACCGATGGCACGGTGCTCTATGCAGGTACCTCCGGGGACGGCGCTTACCGGCTTGGCGGGTTCTGAATTGAGTAAAACGGGATAAAAACATGACAAATTACTTTAAATTATAGCAAAAAAAGGTTCTATAAACATACCTAATACAAAAGGCTATGGTGATTATTCCATAGCCTTTTTTATATAGATAGTTATTAGCTTTAAGTTATTCCTCATCATCATCAAAGTCGGAATCAGTCTCTTCAACTGTTTCCTCTTCAACGTCCTCTTCAACTTCTATCATAGAGAGTGCTTCGCTTGTACACCATTTAACACATGAAGGATCCGGTGGATCACCGCAGAGATCACACTTTAATGGAACCTCTGATCCTGGCTCAAAGAAGAAGGGTTTTTCAGGACATGCAACCCTGCAGAGCATACATGTATTGAATTTCTGTCCGCCGATAATGACGTAGTTCTTGGATGTACACTTTGCATCTGTATAGGGGCCTGAAATTACAGGAAAGCTGTAGCCAGAATCCAGATCCACAAAAACCTTTATTCTTGACTGGTTGGGGTCTACTGAACTTGTCTCAGTGTGCGCCAGAGCGCATGCAATTTCGCAGTGGCGACAACCTGTGCATTTGTCATAATCCATCTGTATCTTTTTTACTATTGTTTTCATGAGAGATTCCTCCTCATATTATTGTTTAATAATATTTTTTCAGTTCAAACCTATCTGTGACAATTTATCAGCAGGCGGAATGCCATTGTCATCCCATCCCCTGAGCTGATAGTATTCTTTAAGCATCTCTTCAAGCTTACATACCTTACCCTTTGCAGGTCCATCAGGCAGGGGCTCTGATAGAAACCTTGGGGGAAGAGTGTCTTCCGCCTTGGTAAGGCCGGCTTTTATATTGAAGAGACGTTCAAGAGTCCAGATTCTCTCACCTATTGCCATAACATCATCTTTTGTATAGGTCTCTCCGGTTACAGCGGTAAGAAGCTCGGCAACATCATCCTGACCATAACCTTCTGCAAGGCTTACAAATAGACAAAGCCCCGCGGAGTCAATCACTGCTGTAAAATCCTGGAAATTTCTTAACAGAGATGCTTTGTTTTCTGTTGTAAAAGGATCAACCTTAACATTTACCCCGAGTATTTCAATAGCAATAAGATAGCTTCTCACATGACAGGCGCCTCTGTTTGATGTTGCATAACTCAATCCCATGCCCTGAACACCTCTTGGATCATAAGCCGGGAGCCCTTGATTTTTTACACCCATAAATAGCTCCGGATGTCCATATTTTTCTGCCAGGGCATGGCCGCCTTCAGAAAGCAGATCGCCAATGCCCTCTCTTTTACCCATCAACTCAGTCAGTTTTACGAGTGCTTCTGCATCCCCGAAGTTTGCCTTGAAACCAATATCTGACTCAGGCAGATAACCCTTTTCATAGAGTTCCATAGCACAGGCAACAATATTTCCAGCCTCAATTGTATCAATACCAAGTTCGTTACATATAAAGTTAGCCTTTGCAACAGCAGACAGGTTATCAACACCGCATGAAGCTCCAAAAAGTGCAACAGTCTCATACTCCGGCCCCTCTCCATGCCCTGGAAATTTGGGGTCTATTGATTCTGTAACCCTTCCGCAGGACATGGGACATGAAAAACATCCCCTTCTTCTTCTAAGGATTGTATCCACAATTGTCTCACCGCTTATTTTACCTGCTCCTTCAAACGTGCCTGCCTGAAAGTTTCTGGTACACAGTATTCCGCTTTCATTTATTATGTTTACAAGTATTGAGGTGCCAAATACAGGAAGCGCCTGAGCTGTTACCTTTGCAGCATCAGAGCGGTTTTTCTGAATGTTTTCACGGACAATTTCCCTGAATCTTTCATGTTGGGCAATATTTATAGGTTTTGAGCCCTTTATTGCTATTGCTTTTAAATTCTTGGAGCCCATCACAGCTCCAACCCCAGATCTGCCCGCAGCCCGTGCCTTATCATTAATAATACAGGCTGCACGGGAAAGTTTTTCTCCTGCAGGGCCAATGCTTGCAATTCTAAACATTTCACCCTTCCAGGGCATTCCGATAGTTTCACGAATTGCATCTTCTGTTTCATGCGTGGTCTTGCCCCAGAGCTCTGTTGCCGGTCTTAGCTCGATGGTATCGCCGGCTATGAAGAGATATACAGGCTCGGGAGATTTTCCTTCAAATATAAACATGTCATAGCCTGCGTATTTCATCTCAGGTCCGAAATAACCACCGGAGTTTGAACAGGCAATGTAGCCGGTCAGAGGCGATTTGGTTATTACCATATAACGTGACGCTGCAATAGCGCCTGTACCTGTTAAGGGACCAGATGCAAAAATAAGTTTATTTTCCGGACTCAAAGCATCAATTTTAGGGTCTATCTCATCAAAGAGCATCTTTGTTGCAAGCCCTCTTCCCCCCACATAGTTTTTTGCAAGTTCTAAATCTAAATCTTCATCTTTAAAAGTCCCGTTTGTTAGATCAACTCTTAAGATTTTTCCCGCCCATCCGTTCATAAGAGTTCCTCCTTTCTTAATACAAAATTAAAAGGTGAATAAAAAAAATAGCAATTAAGCCCGTAGTAAAATATTAAAAGCCTTTTTACACTAACACTTACAAATGCTTTTTCTATTCTGATATCTGACTGCTGAGCACAGCCTTGACTATAACTACAATCACGACCGGGAAAAAAGGATTTACTGCAAACTATCAGCTACAAGCTAAATTGCTATTTCAGTATTCCGACAGATTTTTCAGCACGCTGTAATTAAAAACAGGGCCGTCTTTGCAGACATAAAGGTTTGTAACATTACATCTGCCGCAGATGCCCACCCCGCATTTCATCCTGTTTTCAAGTGTAGTGAAAATCTGATCATCTGCAAAACCAAGTTCAATAAAGTTTTTTATTACATATTTTATCATGACCCCTGGTCCGCAGGTAACAGCTAAAGTGTTTTCAGGCTTCGGTTTAACATTGAGAAGATTTGAAGGCACGAATCCTACAAACCGTGTCCATTCAGGCTCGGCAGCATCTATTGAAAGATGAACATTCAAGCCAGGGCTTTTTTCAAGATCAAAAAGCTCATGCTTAAAACATAAATCATTTGAACTTCTGGCTCCATAGATTACATCAAGAGTCCCAAAGTCGGCTCTGTTATCAAGGATATACTGTATAATGGGACGGAGCGGTGCTTGACCTATTCCACCCCCCACTGTAACTATGTTTTTACCCTTCCACTCTTCTAACGGAAATCCGTTGCCATAAGGACCCCTTATTGTTATGGCATCACCCGGTTCAAGAGCATGAAAAGCAGAAGTCACCTTGCCGAGCTTCATGATACTGAACTCAAGATAACCTTTTTTTGTAGGAGATGATGCAATTGATATCATACTTTCGCCAATGCCAAGAACCCCTATCATGGCACACTGCCCAGGTTTTTGATTAAAATCCTTACCATCAGCAAGCTCAACCCTGAAGGTCTTAATTGGTCTCTGCCCGGAGGCTTCCTCGCGGACATCAGTAACGGTTGCTATTTCCGGGATGTAGAAGTTTTTCATGCAATACTCTTTACCGCTGTGAGTGTTTCAATAAGATCTACATTAAACGGGCACAATGAGATGCATCTGCCACACCCGACACACCCGAACATGCCCACGTTATCCACATGGTATTTAAACTTGTGGTATATTCTGTTTTTAAGTCTTTCTGTTCTTGTTGGCCTTGGATTGTGTCCTGAAGCATGGCGGGTATATTCATCATACATGCATGAATCCCATATCCTTACCCTTCTCCCCCTGTTGTGCATTGCAGCTTCATCCTGTATGTCAAAACAGTAGCAGGTCGGGCAGGTATATGTACAGATTCCGCATCCAGTACATTTTGAGGAAAGCTCCTTCCAGACAGGATGCTCAAAAAGTTCTGAGAGTTTCTCTGGCATACCTTTAAGATCAATGCTCCGTTTGACAGATTTTGATGCAGACTCAGCTATTCTCTGTTTCTCTTCAATATCTTCATCTGTTGCAGGTTCAAGAATCGACGATGTTTTTTTTATTATATCTTCAGCTTTTTCTGAAACCGGTTCCACCAGAAATTTGCTGCCCAAGTCCACAAATAAAACATCGACACCTTCAGTTGAAAAAGGGCTCTTGCCCAATGATGTACAGAAACAGTTTGCAAAAGACTTGTTGCAGGCAAGGGCAATTAATATTGTGCTCTTTCTGCGGTTTATATAGTAGGGGTCAGGAAAATCATTGTCAAACACAGGATCAATTGTAAGAAAACTTACAGCATCACAGGGTCTTATTCCAAATACAACTGTCTTATTTGATAAAAGGCTCTTGGATGAATCTGCTATAGCTGCTCCTTTGTCAAACTTGAAAAGTTCCTCTGTATGGGGGAAAATGCTTTTCTTTGTAATCTGAGGCTGAGATGCGAGGTCAAGAGGTGTATCCTGAGGGTTTTGGTAAACCTGGAGCACGGTGACAGTGTCTCTTTTAACAGGTGCAAAAACCCTGTATTCATCAAGCGTTTTTAAGAAGTCGCCTAACTTATCCTGGTGGAGTAAATACGATTTCATAAATATTGAATACCTAAAATAGATAAAATACGAAAAGCTATCAGCTTATTGCTTTAGCCTGTTTTTCTTCTCCCCCTGACTGCTGGTCCATACCCCCGGTTTTTCTGCTATAGCCAATCATCCATAGACTTATTTTACAATATAAAATCTTCTTTGTCTTCTAATTCAAAGCTTGTAAGGGGGGTTTTTGTATCAGCAGTCTTGCCTGATTCATGTCCGAACAGCTCTCGCGCATCTTTTTCAAGTTTGCGGTTGAGTTTCATAATGGGAAGTTCCATAGGGCATACCCGCTCACACTCCCCGCAGTTTATACACCTTCCTGCAAGATGAAAGGCGGCGGTCATATGAAACATAAAATTCTCAGAAGTTGTGCTTGAGCGTTTTACCCACTGAGTGTCTTCCAGTGTACAGACAATAGAGTAACAGAGAGGACAGGCATTCCTGCATGCATAACATCTTATGCATCGGTCAAACTGATTCAGCCAGAAGTCAAATCTCTCTTCAGCAGGTTTTTCTTCCCAGAGCTTTATGTCTTCAAAAGTATCTGTTTTGGATTTTATTTCATCTCCAGCAAGCTTGTCATAACTAAGAGGACTGGGATGGGGACAGGTCTTGCAAAGTTCCGCCAGCAGTTCCTGTTTCGGCACAGTATGGGTTTGATCGTCAACCGTAATAATGTAATTATCACCCTCTTCTTTAACATCCGCATTTGATGATACACCCGGGAATTTGTTCTCAATTTTCTTAAGTTCTATCACGCCTGTGCATGGAATTCCGATAATATAGAGACTTTCTCTTGGTATCCCCTTTTCTGCAACCAGTTGATTTATCGCCCTTGAGTCACATCCTCTTACAAGTATGGCAATTTTTGAAGCATGCTTTTTTGCCTCATCAACAATCGGGATTACCTCATCCTTTGTAAGATATGTTACAAGTCCCAACTGGCAGAGCGGATTGAAAACAAGGCTTTCCACTTCATCCTTGTTTCTGATAAATACCGGGGATATCCTGAATCCGTAACTCCCCTGTTTATAGCCTATAAGGTATTTTACATCCTTATCACTTATTGCTTTGAGGGCTTCTTCCCTTATTTTTTGAATATTCATTTTACATCTCTAATAAAAGAAGGCATTGGTCCAATTTTTCTTATGTCTTCAGTAACAGTTGTTACAACGTCGGCAAACTTCTTGCCTTCAGAGGCGGACACCCAGCTCATCCGAAGTCTTAACGGGTCTATCCCTACAAACTCAAGGAGTTTTCGCATAAGTATAAACCTTCTCCTTGCAAGATAATTGCCTTTCATGTAATGACATTCTCCGGGGTGACACCCTGAAATAAGAACACCGTCTGCTCCCTGCCTGAGAGACTGTACCACAAAAAGAGGATTTAGTCTTCCAGTGCACATCACCCTAATTACTTTAAGGTTAGAGGGATAATGTATGCGGCTTGTGCCTGTTAAATCCGCCCCGGCATAAGAACACCAGTTACAAAGAAAGGCTATAATGTTTGGTTCAAATGTGCTCATATTTGTTCACTCAGCGTTTCTATCATTGACAGTATCTGATGATCATTAAAGGATCTCTGCTGCATAACTCCGCAATTACATGCAGCCACACAGGTGCCGCATCCTTTGCAGAGAACCTCGTTTACCCATGCAACCTGAACCTGTTTTCCCGCACGGTCAATTATTTTAAGTTCAATAGCCTCATAAGGACATGCATCAACACAGAGCGCACATCCCCGGCATACCCGCTCATCTACAAAGGAAACAATAGCCTCAGTTGTAACCTTTCCCTGTGAAAGCGGTATACAAGCCCTGGCAGCAGCTCCGCTTGCCTGAGCAACAGTGTCAGGGATATCCTTGGGTCCCTGGCAGCATCCGGCAACAAACACACCGTCTGTAGCAGTATCAACAGGCCTTAGCTTGGGGTGGGCTTCAAGGAAGAACCTGTCTGCAGAATTGGAGAGTTTAAGGGTTTTTGCAAGAGCGGCACTGTCCTTGCCCGGAACCATTCCAACCGCAAGTACTACAAGATCCGCCTCAACCTCTACGGGCTGACTCATAAGCGTATCTTCAGCACGGACTACAAGGCGGTCTTTTCTCCTGAAAACATCAGCAACATTTCCTCTTCGATATACAATACCTTCATGTTTTACTCTGTCATAAAACTCTTCAAACCCTTTTCCAAATGCCCGGACATCCATATAAAAAACCGTCACATTGGCATCGGGAATTTTTTCCCTGACAAGGTGTGCCTGCTTTGCTGTATACATGCAGCAGACCCTTGAACAGTATTCATTTCCAACCGTCTTATCCCTTGATCCAACACACTGGATAAAAACAACATCTTTTGGTTTTTTACCGTGAATTTTCAACTCTCCAAGATTGGGACCTGAGGCTGATGAGAGACGTTCAAACTCAAGCCCTGTTATAACATTTGGATAATAACCGTATCCAAACTCTGGTTTAAGTTTGGGGTCAAAGGTATCAAACCCTGTTGCCACAACTATTGTACCAACCTCTATATCAATAAATTTTTCTTTCTGTTTCAGGTCAATTGCATTCAGTTCCTTGCAGACCGGTTCGCACTGTTTGCACTCTCTTCGCAGGGTATATCTGCAGTGTTCAGGATCAATCACATAGCTTGCAGGCACTGCCTGAGGAAAAGGAATATAGAGACACTTCATTGTGGACAGATTCATGTTGAACGGATCGGGTATTTCTACGGGGCAGTATGATACACATTGCCCGCATGCGTTGCATTTTTCTTCAATAATATATCTTGGTTTCTTCTTTATTTTTACCTTAAAGTTCCCGATGAAACCTTTTACTTCCTCTACTTCGGAGTATGAGTGGAGTTCAATATTTGGATGGTTTCCAACATCAGACATTTTTGGGGTCAGTATGCAGGCTGAACAGTCAAGTGTTGGAAAGGTTTTGTCAAGCTGTACCATATGTCCCCCGATGCTCGGCTCTTTTTCAACAAGATAGACCTTAAATCCATTATCAGCAATATCAAGGGCTGCCTGAATACCGGCAATTCCGGCACCTATTACAAGTGCTGAAGGGGTAACATCCACCTGCTTTTCTGTGAGAGGCTCAAGCAGACGGGCTTTTGCAACTGATGCTGCAAGTATTGATTCAGCTTTCCGGGTCGCTTTATCTTTATCCTCATGAACCCAACTGCACTGTTCCCTGATATTTGCAATCTCAAGACAATAAGGGTTTAACCCTGCACTTCTCATTACCTTCCTGAACGTGGGTTCATGCATACGAGGTGAGCAGGAGGCGACAACAATACGGTTCAGTCCAAGCTCTTTAATATCTTTTCTTAAGAGTTCCTGACCGGGATCAGAACAGAGGTAGATATACTGCTTGGCGACGGATACACTTGGCAGTTCCTCTGCAAACTGAGTCAACCTGTCTATATCAATGGTAGATGTAATATTTACACCGCAGTGACATATATATACACCTGTTTTTATCTTACTCATCGAATAAAATTCCTGCTATATAACCTTATTTACAATTTCCATTATGTCAAGAACCTGAATTTTGTCTTCAAGCCCCTGCTTTTTTACTTCATCCTCAAGGGTTAAGAGACAGAACGGACAGGCAACGGCAATTATCTCCGCACCTGCATCTATAGCCTCCTGTATTCTGATAGTTACAGTTCTCTGCTGTGTTTCATGTGCTTCAACCCACATTCTTCCGCCACCGCCCTCACAGCAGAGCGCTCTTTCCCTTGACCTGTCCATCTCAACAAACTTTATGCCTGGGACTCTTTTTAGTATTGCCCTCGGTTTCTTAAATATCTGATTCTGTCGTCCAAGAAAACAGGGATCGTGATAGGTTACAGTTTTTTCGAATTTTTTTGTAAATTTAAGCTGTTTATTCTTGATTAGATCAGCAACAACCTGGGTGTAGTGTTTGACATCTATTTCCAGCTCAGTATACTCATTTTTGAAAGTATTGTAGCAGTGAGGCGAGGTAGTAATAATCTGTTTAATCGGATACATTTTGAACATTTCCATGTTCATCTCTTTGAGAGCATCAAAAGACCATACATCTCCCATTCGTCTTATCTCGTTTCCGCAGCAGACCTCATCGTTGCCAAAGGTTCCAAAATTAACACCTGCCTTTTGCAGAGCTGTTGCAAGAGATTTTGCAACCTTATGGAGTCTTGAATCAAAAGCGGTGGTACAGCCTACATAGTAGAGAACTTCAGCATCTGCTATGTTTTTGATATTCAAACCTTCTGTCCACTCAGACCTTTTTTCCTGCCCTATGTTCCAGGGGTTTGCGCGGATAGATATGCTTTTTAAAACGTCTCTGATTTTAGGGGGGAGTTGACCATCTTCAACAAGCACGCTCCGCATGCTTACTATCAGCTCAACAGGGTCTATATCTTTGGGGCAGCGTTTAACACATGTTGTGCATGTGCTACAGTCCCATAACATCTCCTTGTGGTAGGCAATCTCTTCTCCTTTGGTGTTCAGTGCTTCGTAGAGAAGGCGTCTGATATTAAAAAGAGGGGAAACAACAGAAATAGGGCATCCGCCTGTGCATTTTCCGCACTGGATGCAGGAGTAAAAATGTTCTCTGTAAATACTTGCAAGTCTATCTGATGTGTCTGTTGTCATTTGAATTAGAGCAAACCGCAGTTAAGTAATTAAAATAATCCATCAATTTTAGCATAAGAATCAAGATGTTTGCCTGGCGAAATTAATTTTTATCATAACTCAAAACAAAATACAATTTTTTTTTGATAAAAGCCTTAAAAAAGCTGTGACGCAATAGACAAAAGCAATTTTTCGATTTTCAAGAACAAACATAAAGACCGGTCACTGTTATATTTGCCTTCTTATTATAAAGTGCTCTGCAAATATAATATTATAAAAATATGACCACGGAAGAAACTGATTTACAAACTACTGAATGTCGGCTTTAATGTTTTAAATATTCTCCCGACTCAGGAACGTAACATCTAAAGCTTTTTGTCCTGCTTATATTCACAAATATTATAATATATTTCCAATGTCAAGTTTTTTTTTGAACACAGTCATAATATTTAGGCGAGGGTGTTAAATTTAAGATTATCTGTTTCTCTGAAACAAATTCCTAAAAACTGCGGCAATAATTTTTATGCCGTTATTAATTAAGTTATTTTGAATTATTGCAAATATTTATAATAGATATTTTTTCTTTTCTTCCTGCTCAATTTGTCTGTCCACGGTTTTAATAAAAGGTCATGAAAATATCTTTTTGTTATATCAATAATTAATAATGACTCAAGTCATATTTAGCGGATAACACTACAGCACAAACATCTTTTAGTACCAGCTAATTTGCTAACTCATGCACACCTTATTATCCCTCTCGCCCACAGGCAGTCTCCGCAGACCGGAAAGGGATTTCCATAACAGTCCTCCTTATTTGTTTTTGAAAGCTCACAGCTGCAGTCTGTGCATGGAGGAAAGTCAAACTCTCTTACTCTTTTACGAAAAGCAGCATATCTGCTTTCATTCCATATTTCATTCAGGGATTTTTCAGCAAGATTCCCGCAGAGGTATGAATGTATTTTTTTTTGTCTCTCCGGTACAAAGCAGGTGTAGGAGTGCAGAAGGGCAGGACACGGACTTATATCTCCCTTCCAGGATACAGCCATAGCCCCGGCATTTATGAATGGACAGTAATTGTTCCTGTCTTCAAGGTCATGGTCAAGAAAGCTTATATTTTTCTGAGTGCGCATGATTTTGGATAGAGGCTCCTGGGTTTTATTGTTGAAATCAATCTTTGGGAGTATCCAGCGCGGAGTGAGGGTGGTCTCCTTTCCTTTATTGGCAGTAGCTTTGATATGGTAGAGAGCCTCATTTTGAAGCTCTGGGGAGTAGATAAGAACATTGCTTACAATTATAAAGTTTGCGCCTATCTGCTTAGCAACATTTTGAAGGCCGGGAAGTTCATTAATATTGCTGCGCATTGCCACAAACTCAATTCCTATAACTGCATGTTGTCCGGATCCGTATTCACTGAGCCTTGAAAACTCACGTACGTTTTCAATAACTTTTTCAAAAGAAGCGCCTTCTCTCACATCGCCGAAACTTTCTGCCGATGTTCCATCAATTGAGACAACCAACTGATCAATGCCAGCCTCAACAATGTTTTGCGCCAGATGCCGGGTAAGAAGCATGGCATTGGTTGTTACCTCTGTACAAAGACCATTTGATTTTGCTTTTCTGACCATTTCTGAAAAATCCGGATGCATAAGAGGTTCGCCAAAGCCTGCAAAAGCCAGTGTCTGTACATCAGGAAATTCTTTAAGTCCATAAATTAAAGCCTCAAATATATCTCTGTCCATCATGCCTTCTGTCTCATCTTCCCATACATTGCGTATGCAGGTTTTGCATGAAAGGTTGCAGGCATTTGTGGGCTCAATATATATTTTTTTTAGGACATCCGACTTATTCTTGGATTGATTTTCAGAAACGGGCGGTTCTTTTTCAAAATTTAAGGACATATCATTAATCCTGTCTTTTCCAGTCTAATTTTGATAATTTTAACTTATTTCTTTTTCTATACGCTTTTGTAACCGACAGATTTCAATAAGATGTTAAGAGTTTCTCTGGCAGCTATGGCAATAGGATATAGGATTTCTGTGGACTTGTTGAGTTGAACTTACATGCCGGCTGACATAACAGCACCTACAAAAACCGATAGAACATAACCGGCTACAACAATTCCTATGCTAAACCATATCTTAAATTTAATGCTATAAGACTTTTTCATAACAGGTATAAACCTCTATAATGATAAGCATTTCTACTTAATCTAAAACATACTGTTTTTAACGGGAAATATCGGTTGTGACTAAAAGAACTGTTTTTTTACTAAACATAAAAGCTAATGGTATTTAGCCCATTATTTATTAAAGAATAATTAGTATTAATTAAATATGGAAAGATGGTTTTTGTCAAGCGAAAAGAGATAACTCTGAGTTCCCCCCTTTTTTATTATAAAAACCACTCATTTCTTCCTCCATGGTATACGTCGGTATATTCGGGGGCGGTTAAGTTCAAAGGGTAAGCGTATTATGAACAGGATTTCGGAATCTATTATGGTAATTGCATAGTTTGAAAGGTTGTCGTTACATAAAGTGTATCCTGCACATAACTTTCTGTTAATTTCAAAAGAAATGCTCCCCCGTATTTTTTTAACAAGATTGTATTTTTGTTCATATTTGATATTCTATAAAGTAATTAGTCTTGTTCAAAAGTTAGGACAAGTGACAAAAAGGTAGCAAGCAACTGCTTAAATAACAAGAGCTATTTTTAATTAATACAGGAAGGGGAAAAGCAGGTGATTGAAATACTGCTCATAGTCTTAATTATTATCGGGATTATCAATTTTGTAATTGTGTTTGTAAAAAAAACAAAGATTGATATAGAGCCTCATTTGGGAGATGTTAAGACATCCATTTTAAGGTTTGACACAAACCTTGAAAGGACCGAGAAAGCTGTTAAGGAAGAATTCCATAGCATCAGAATTGAGACAAATGAGAGCGCCAAATCTAGCAGGGATGAACTTGCAAAGTCTCTTAAATCATTTGAGGAAAGCTTTACTGCTAATATCAAGGAGTTAAATGATTTGATAAGGCTTAAATTCGGAGACTTCAGCAAAGAACAGTCTGAGCTGAACCGGCAGGCAACTGACAGTATAAAAGAGGTCAAAGAGACTGTTGAAAAACAGCTCAAAACAATCAGGGATGACAACTCTCTTCAATTGTCTGAAATGAGAAAAACTGTTGACGAAAAACTTCAGGAAACCCTCGAAAACAGGATCAGCCGGTCTTTCAAACTCGTCAGCGAACGGCTGGAACAGGTTCACAAAGGCTTGGGGGAAATGCAGAATATTGCCACAGGCGTAGGAGACTTAAAAAAAGTGCTTTCAAATGTTAAAACACGCGGGGTGCTGGGCGAGTATCAACTGGAAAACATTTTGGAACAGATAATGACTCCAGATCAATATGCAAAAAATGTCGCAACAAAAAAGGGCAGTCAGGCAAACGTAGAGTTTGCAGTAAAACTGCCGGGCAGGGATTCAGACAATGAAGTCTGGATGCCTATCGACTCAAAATTTCCAATAGAAGGGTATCAGAAACTGCTTGCAGCTTATGAGGATGGCGACAGGTTAAAAATTGAAACCGAACAGAAAATGTTACTTAAATCTGTGGAAGGTTTTGCAAAAGCTATAAACTCCAAATATATTGACCCGCCTCATACGACTGATTTTGCAATCATGTTTTTGCCGGTGGAAGGTTTATATGCAGAGGTATTAAGACACCCTGGTCTTTTTGAAACACTACAACGCAACTATCGCATTACCGTCACTGGGCCAACCACATTATCAGCTCTTTTGAACAGTCTTCAAATGGGTTTCAGAACTTTGACAGTACAAAAAAGAAGCAGTGAGGTGTGGAAAATTCTGGAAGCTGTTAAGACTGAGTTCAGCAACTTTGCTTCCCAGCTTGAGCTGGTTGACAAGCAGTTAAATACTGCATCAAATTCGTTGAGTACTTTGAGGACAACAAGAACAAACTTAATCAACAGAAAATTGAAGAATGTCGGCACATTAAGCAGTGGTGAATCAGGCCAGATTTTAGAACTTCCTGAAGTTGAATAACTAATATGGTTTTTTTAGATTCATATCGCTAACTATATCTTATGTTTACCTATCCGCTTGAAATAAAAACATAGATTCTGCCATAAAATCTTCATCAGATAGAAAAGCGCTTCAAAAAGCGGCATATCTTCTTTTTTGGTCTGTTTCAGCGCACTGCTCAGTTTTATCTCCATTTTTATGTTGTCAGCCTTTAAGACTGACTGAAGCCAGGGATCCTCAAGTATGGATGACTGCAGGAGTTCAAGAGCGGAGATAAGTTTTTTTATTCTTTTCTTTGTTTCCTTCTCCTGTGAATTAACCATGGCTATCTGAAAAAAATTGAGCAGAAAGTTGACGGTCTGAAGAAATTTCAGTTTTTCCTCGTTTGTCATTGGATCATTTAGCCTTATTTTCAGTTCTTCAACAAAACTCTCAAAACCCCCAACATCATTAACGGATATTTCAAAATGTTCATCCATCAGGGATGTTATAACAACAAAGATAAAATTTTCACAAACTTCCTGAAGAAGATATATCTGATTTAAACCCTGAAGTATTTCAAGTGCTTTAAGCTCCTTAACGCTTTTTGATGCTGTCCTGTAAGAACGTTTATTATCCTGAAAAAGATCATCACCGTCAATAACAGCAGGCGGCGGATTTGAACTGTAGTATTTCCAGAACTGGGGCATGGGCCTGTTTCCATCATTTCCTCCTCTTTCCCATGCTGTCCTGTCAGGATAAAGTTTTAGTATTTTTTCAATATCAAGGTCGGGGATTAGTATTATATGCAATTTAATCCTGCCAAGTCTTTCCTTGAGATCTTTTGGTATAGGACCAAAACCATCGGTTATCACCAGTATTTCAGCATCTTCAAGATCAGGGTCGCTTTTTATGTCTTCAATAGCCTGCATGACCGCGTCTCCGATTCTGGTTATCCTGCCCCCCCCGGTTGTAATCCTTACTATGGTATCTGTAAGACTGTAGACCTCCTCCTTTGTGCTTGCTTTTACAAGATTGCCCACTTCACTGTGGAATGTGCGGAAGTATATTTGCGGGTTTTCTCCTGAAACACGTCTTAAATATTCTATTGCTATTGATTTTGAGATGAAAAGCTTCTTAAAATCTTCTCCGTTCATCGAAGTGGAGTTGTCATAAAGAAGATATACCTTCTGGCTTCTTTCAAGCTCTGTTTCCATTGTGTTAACAAAACTGTCAACAGAGGTTACATCTCCGGCAAAACCTTCATAACTGATTTTTATGAGTTCACGGTTGGCAAGTTTTTTATAAAAGACTGTTTCAGAATAGATTAAATGTTCTCTTGGAAGAAGCCTTGCTATATCCCCAAAAGAGTTTATCCGTTCTATGTTTATGAAATTGTCAAAACTGTTTTTTTTTAAAAAAGGGGGTTTTTTTTCAGGCTTATCATCCCTTGCTTCAAATATCTTTTCTCTGTTAAAAAGCGGGGCTACCTGGGTTTTTACTCTGTGACTGCTTGTTTCACTCATTATTACCCTGGCTATGTAGAATATTTTCATAAGCTCAGGTGTAAAAAGCAGAGATCCGGGGCTATCCGCTGTGCAGCGAGGGGAATAAAAATCAAGGTGTGACTGAATTGACGAGGTATGCATTTTTGCTTAAATTTTCATAAGCTTTTTTTCGTAAAAAACTTCTTCCCTGAAACCAGAGATAAGTTCCCTTGTCTCCTTTGACTTGGCATTTTTTAAGGCAACTTCGCTTATATTTTCAAGCAATGAAAATGTTTCAGGAAGGAATGTGTCTTTTGAAAAACCCATAAGGGTGTTTTTAAGTCTGCTGAAATATTCTTTTAAAACAGAACCTTCTTTTTTATGAAAACATTCAAGTCTTTTGATAACCTGCTTGAAACCCGTATCTGACTTTAAAGACCTGTTTGTCCTGGAAGCTTTGATAATATTTAAAACAGCTATTGCATCAAAACAACTTTCAAGAAGGGCTTTATCCTGTCTGAAATAGTTTTTGGCAGCACCTATTATCTTGTTTAGCCTTGTCTTTTCATCCTCTCTTCCAATTGTACAGAGAATATATATAAGACTGTCAAGGTCTTTCTCATCAACATTGAGTCTTCCGTCAAGTATTGCTGAAGCTCTTAGTGTGTCCTGACTTTTTACGCTCGTCCTGTCACTTATGGTAAATGCCTTTTTATCTGATACAGTGCTTCTTGTCTCTTCTATATACCTTTTTACAGCATAATTCTTGAGAAAAAGAACATATCCAGGTATTTCTATCTGCTTGCTCTGAATAACTTTTTTAATCAGAGCAAGCTCTCCCAATGTTAAACGCTTATCAGGAACATAAACCTTTCCGAACTGTTCCTGATAAATCTGGTCAATCGAATACTGAAAAAACAGCTCCTTGTTTTCAGGTATATAACTTTTATAGAGAAACCTGTCAATAACAGCCTCGAGTATCTCTGTAACCCTTATATAGTTTGCCGCTGCAATAGAGCTGTGAAGGGTTGAGTAAACAATCTGTTCACCGTTTACAAGCTGTTTTTCGTTTAGAAGTGAAAGAAGAGACCTGAGAAGCATATCATTTGCATCAAATATTTCATCAAGAAAAGCAAAGTGTGAAAGAACAAGCGAACCTTCCACATTGTGAATCATCTTTCCCTTTTTCATTGCTTCGATATCATAGGCGCCGAAAAGGTTCTCTGGCATAGTATCTTTTGTAAGCTGTTTTTCAAAAACCTGAGCACCATCAAAGCAGGAAAATATCTGCCTGGCAAGCAGCGATTTTGCCATTCCGGTTCTGCTTATAAAAAGCTGGTGCTCACCTGTTATCAGGGCAATAAAGGTCTGTTTGATGGTTTCGTTCCTGCCAAGCACTTTGCTTCCGACAAATCTCATACATTCATTAATGTTTTCTGAAATTGTGTGAATTTTGTCAGTTTGCAGTGTATATGGTCTGTCAGGCTCTTCTTCAGCAGTTTCTTTGAAAAATGTCTCCGACAACTCTTGTGGCTGGTCAACTTTTCCTGTGGCAAGAGAGAGAACAGACTCCTCAAGAGGGTGGAGAAAAGAGCTTGTGGTATCTTTTTGTTCCATGAAAATCCTTTGTACTAGAATTTTGTTCGTAGTTGGCAGCAAAAGCATGATAACAGGTAAGAACTGTTAAGCAAAAGCAAAAAATTATTAAAGATTAATTATTTATGGTTTCAGTTTTATCCTGTAACTTACCCCCTGTGTTTTAACTCATCCACTCACTTTCTGCTTCACTGCTAACTGCAGCATAATATAATATTTGCAAAAACAGAGCCATAAACCTCAAGAGTTTTTAATCTGTTAATATATTGATTTTTGTAATTGCAAAACTAACAGATATTCGACCTTTTGTCTATTAATCTTTGCTTTTGAATGCTTTTTCCTTCTGCTCTCTATTGTCATGTTGACATACAATATACTTACTAACGGAATTATATAAAAACAACTGTTTGCTAAAGTATAGCTATTTAAATGTTATTTGAATTAATTATATAAACCTAAACCACTATGACATAATGTCAAAACCAATTGTTTTTATTTTTTTATTGACAACCATATTGACTTAATTTAATATTATAGATTCTCATTAACACCACATTAAGCCCCGTAAATAACCTTTGGCATAAAAACTGCTGTGTCAAAAATATTTTACATATACATTTTATAAAGCCTTTTTAAAAAAGGCAAAACAATAATTCTACAACTAAATAGAGTTTAAGGAGGAAAGAATGGCAGAAGAGAAAAAATCAATGACATCGCTTGCGAGTATGGGAAAAGTCTTTGATATTCCCAAAGAACTGGCAGAAAAAGCCCACATCAACAGCATGGACCAGTATGAGAAGATGTATAAACGCTCAATCGAAGATCCTGAAGGATTCTGGAGTGATATGGCGGATGAACATATTGAGTTCTTTAAAAAAGCAGACAAGATTCTGGAAGCCGACATGGTTGAAGCAAATATAGCATGGTTTAAGGGAGCAAAGCTTAATGTTTCATACAACTGCCTTGACAGACATATTAAGACAGAAAGGAAAAACAAGGCTGCCCTTATGTGGCAGGGTGAACCGGTTGATGATGCCCGGACATACACCTATATTGAGCTCTACCACGAAGTAAACAAGTTTGCAAACGTGCTTAAAAATAAAGGCGTTAAGAAAGGCGACCGTGTGGCGATCTATCTTCCAATGATCCCTGAGCTTCCCATTGCAATGCTTGCGTGCACAAGAATTGGAGCTGTTCACAGTATAGTTTTCGGCGGATTCAGTTCAGATGCCCTCAGAGACAGAATCCAGGACTGCGAAGCAAAGGCGTTAATCACCAGTGATGCTTCTTACAGAAGCGGAAAAGTTGTTCCCTTGAAGAAAAATGCCGATGCAGCCCTTGAGACATGCCCGAGCATTGAGACAAACATAATTGTAAAAAGAACAGGTGCAGATGTTTCAATGAAGGAAGGAAGAGATGTATGGTGGCACGATGAGATGAACGCAAAAGGGTTGAAGGCTTACTGTGAACCAGAACAGATGGATGCAGAGGACCCGCTCTTCATTCTTTACACATCAGGAAGTACCGGTAAACCCAAAGGAGCCCTTCATACAACAGCTGGATATCTTCTTTATGTTACAACAACATTGAAGTATGTCTTTGACCTGAAAGAAGAAGATACATTCTGGTGTACAGCTGATATCGGATGGGTTACAGGACACAGCTATATTGTATATGGTCCGCTTTCAAACGGAGCTGCAAGTGTCATGTTTGAAGGTGTTCCAAGTTATCCTGACTATTCAAGATTCTGGCAAATTGTAGAGAAATACAAGGTAAACCAGTTCTATACAGCACCTACTGCTATCCGCGCTGTTGCAGCTCAGGGCGACAAGTGGTTAGAAGGAATTGATCTGAGCAGCTTAAGAATCCTTGGAACAGTGGGCGAACCTATAAACCCCGAAGCATGGATGTGGTACTACAACAAGGTTGGCGGTGGAAGATGCCCGATTGTAGACACCTACTGGCAGACTGAGACGGGAGGATTTCTTATTACCCCAATACCCGGAGCCATGAAGATTAAACCGGGTTCAGCAAACAGGCCTTTCTTTGGCATAGCCCCTGAGATAGTTCGTGAAAACGGCGAACCTGCAGATGTAAATGAAGGAGGCTATCTTACAATTACAAAACCATGGCCGGGCATGATGAGAACCGTGTTTGGAGATCATCAGAGATTTGTAGATACATATTTCACGCAGTTTAAAGGCAGATACTACACAGGTGATGGTGCAAGAAAAGATGCTGACGGTGATTACTTCCTAATGGGGCGTCTTGATGATGTTATAAATGTTTCCGGTCACCGTATGGGAACAGCGGAAGTTGAAAGTGCTCTTGTAGCGCATCCAAAAGTTGCTGAATCAGCAGTGGTTGGATTTCCTCATGATATTAAGGGAGAAGGAATCTATGCTTTTGTAACCCTTAATGTTGGAGTTGAAAAATCTGACGAACTTAAGAAAGAGCTCGTCACCCATGTTCGCAAGGAAATCGGTCCTATTGCAACACCGGACAAGATTCAGTGGGCTGACGGTCTTCCCAAGACAAGAAGCGGTAAGATAATGAGACGAATTCTTAAGAAGGTGGCTGCAGGCCAGATAGATGATCTTGGAGATACTACTACACTTGCAGAACCGGCGGTAGTTGATGACCTTGTAAAGAACAGACAATAATTGTAATAAAACCTTACAAGGCGGTTTAGTCTAATAAAAAAGCGTGTGAACGGGATATTTATCCCTTTACACGCTTTTTTATATTTTGGTTAAAACAATAAATAGACTATGGCCATCGTAGCTTCAAAAATATTCGATGGATGAATGAATCCAGCTTTAATCTGTTTACTCTTTTCAAAACACAATCACAAAAACTATTTCACCTCAATATTCTTTTTAGACAAAGCTTCAATTCCCTAAGATAAGCTTTTCTGTTTTTGCCTATACCTGATCCCTTGTGCTGCTTCAACCTGGCTTAACCTTATTACTTTTCCTGTAAGACTTGTCTTATCAATCTAATAGTTGATTTTTCTTCTTCTTTCTATTACTATTTGTATTGAAAGAGGTGCTTTTTTTTCAAGAAAACCTTTTGCCGGAGATAGCAGCTTGCCCCGAATAAAAACAGAGATAAAAAGTATATGGATTGCCGCTTTTATAATCATTGGCGGTATTCTGCTTATTGCTTTTAACAGTCAAAGAATCGTTGTCGAAAAAACAGCTGCATCGTTCAACGACCAGCAACTTTATCTTGTTAAAGAATCCGCTAAAAGTGTTTTAGGAGCCCTTCGGAGCATTGAGATAACCCTTAGAACAGCCTCTGACATAATACCCTATTCCCCTGAAAAAAAAGTTCTTGAATCTCTTTTTAATAATCAGATGGACGTAATTGAAGCTTTTTTTATTCTGAACAATCAAGGGAATATATCAGCTGCCTACCCTGAAACAGTTGATGTAGATCAACTGTATAAATTTGATCTGAAAAAATTTATTTCGGATTCTAAACAAACAGATGATTTAATAATTTCCAAAGTTGCTTTTTTTGAAACCGGACAAGAAAGAAAGCTTTCCTTTATTCTTGGAGTCAGGACAGGGGATTTTTCCGGATGGCTCTGCACAATCCCTGATTTTAATGCAATAAAGGATAAATTTGTTTATCCTGTTAAATCTGGCAAAACAGGGTATGCCTGGATTATTGATGACAAAGGCATGCTTATTTCTCACCCCAGCAAGGAGATGGAGGGCAGAGATGCAATAGAAATTCTCCAGGGTTTATGGCCCGAATATTCCTCATTTAATCTCGAGACTATTATAAATCTTGAAATGACAAAGGGGGAAGAAGGAAGCGGTGAATATACAGGCTGGCATTTTGGAGAAAAAAAACTCACAAAAAAACTTATAGCCTACAGCCCCATAACCTTTCATAACCTTTCATGGTCAATAGGGGTTGCAGCTCCTTACAGGGAAGCAATGTCTGCTCTTATGGAAAGTCTTTTATGGCCCATTGTTTTTTCCGGAATTTTTATTATTGTTATATTATCTGGAGCTCTTCTTTTAAGCGTTCAGGAGAAAAGAAAACATCTTTTTATGCAGGAACTGACCTGGTCTCAGGAAGTTTTTGACGGAATAACAGACGGTATTTCTATTGTTGACAGAAACTACCGTGTTCTTATGGTCAACCAGGCAGTTGCCAAATGGCACGGGAAACAACCTGAAGATTTCAAGGGCCTCGCATGTTACAAGGTATTTACCCAGCAGGACTCTCTCTGTGAAGGCTGCCCTGCAAGAGAAACATTTGAGACAGGAAAACCTGCTTTCAGGGAAAGGGTTAGCATTGTTCTTGGCGGCAGAAAATTTTATTTTCATCTGAATGCATTTCCGTTGAAAGACAAAGACGGCAAAACAATTCGCGTTGCTGAATGTGTAAAAGATGTTACAAAGGAAATGGCTTTAAGATCAGAACTTATACAGCATGAACGAAAAGCTATGATAGTAAAAATGTCCGCTCAGGTTGCCCATGAAATAAGAAACCCGCTTGGCTCGCTTACCCTCAATATTGATCTTCTTGAGGATGAAATAAAATCCTATGTTGAGACTGATATTTCGGAAGCTCAAAATCTTCTTGACTCAATTAAAACAGAAATAGAAAGTCTTCATAAGGTGCTTAACGAATATCTTGAATGTACGCGTTTTCCAAAAATAAGTCCGGATAAGAACGATATTCACTCAATAATTGAAGAGCTTTTTGAGTTGCTTGAAGAAGAGCTTAGGAGAAAAAAAATCATCTTTAAAACAAACTTTGAATACGATCTGCCTTTTGCCTTTGTTGACAAGGCCCAGATCAGAAGGGCATTTCTCAATATTATCAGAAACGCTGTTGATTCAATGAATACCGGCGGTGTTATAGAGGTCTCTACAAAAACAGCGGAACAGGATATAGAAATAGTGTTCAAAGATTCAGGCTGCGGGATACCAAGCCAATACACTGACAGGATTTTTACCCCTTTTTTCTCATTAAGAAAAGGCGGAACAGGACTTGGACTCTCAATAACACAACATATAATTTATGAACATAAGGGATATATTTCATGCCACAGCATTGAGGGACAGGGAACTTACTTTACAATCAGGGTTCCATGCTGGAGTAAAGACAGAGAGGGATCAGAAGAGTAATGTTGCATGTAAAAAACTCCAATAAGCCTGTTATACTTGTAGCAGATGACAACCCTGGTATAAGGGAAGCCGCAACCAAAATTCTGCAAAAAGAGGATTTTATTGTAATAACCGCCCAGGACGGAAATGAGGCTGTAAAGATTCTTCAAAAAAATGATATTGCAGTCCTTCTGACTGATTTGAAAATGCCCGGGGTAGATGGAGCAGAACTGTTAAGAATCGCGAAGACAATATCCCCGGATATTGAAGTTATACTCATAACAGGTCATGCCACTGTTGAAGTGGCTGTTGAGGTTATGAAGGAAGGTGCTTTTGAGTTTATTCAAAAACCTTTTAATAAAAATACTGTTTTAAGGGTTCTTAAAAAAGCTATCGAAAAACAAAATCTTGTCATGGAGAACAGATATCTGCATGAAAGACTCAAAGATATAGAAATTCACAATCAGGTAATAGGCAAAAGCCTGCCGTTTAGAAATCTTATGGAAATGCTCTCTCAGGTTGCTCCAAGCACCGCGACCATTCTTATAACAGGTGAAAGCGGGGTGGGAAAAGAGGTTGTTGCAAAAGCAATTCATAATATGAGCCCGAGACGGGACAAAAGATTTGTGAAGGTAAGCTGTGCAGCACTTCCCGAGACACTGCTTGAGGCTGAGCTTTTTGGATATGAAAGAGGGGCTTTTACAGGAGCTCTTTCAAAAAAGGAGGGCCGGTTTGAGCTCTCTCACGGCGGAACTCTTTTTCTTGATGAGGTTGGAGATATTAATCCTTCGGTTCAGGTAAAGCTTCTCAGGGTGCTCCAAAGCGGTGAATTTGAAAGACTTGGAGGCGGCAGGACAATGAAGGCTGATGTAAGGCTCATAGCTGCAACAAATGCCTCCCTTAAAGAACTTGTTGAAAACAAGATGTTCAGGGAAGATCTCTACTACAGGCTCAATGTTATAAACATTGATATACCGCCCCTAAGAAACAGAAAGGAGGATGTTCCTCTTTTAGCAGATCATTTCCTGAAAATTTATAATAAAAAAAATGAAAAGAACGTAAAATCAATCTCCCATGATGTTATGACAATTCTTTCAGCTTATTCATGGCCCGGCAATGTAAGGGAACTGGAAAACACCATTGAACGCTCTGTTGTGCTGACCAGAAACGACATAATAACCACATCAGATCTGCCCGAAGATATAGTCAGTTCCTGCTCAAAACAGGACAGCATGGTGGTGAAAGGAAAAGTTCTGAATATCCCGATCGGCAAGCTTTCGCTTAAGGATATCGAAAACATGGTTATAAACGAAACACTCAAACACTCAAAGGGCAATAAAAATATCGCTTCAAAGATTCTCGGGGTTTCTGCCAGAACACTTTACAGAAGAATGGACGAAGACGACTGACCCTTTTTTGGCAAACGTATTCCATATTTTTACTGTTTTGACAAACTGTCACTTGCCGAATCACCCCGCATATACAAAACTGTTGTTTTTTTAGATAATTATCCCCTTTTTTTTGAAGGGCTAACTGGCATAATGTTTGCCTTAATTATCCTCTGATAAGATAAGAAAAACAAAGAAAAATAATATATATAGATAAAGTAAACACAACAACCAGGCTAAAAGATAAACCCCGCACCCGGCATTTCTGGTTTAAGCCTTGTTATAATTTTGTTTTTACTTATCAGAAGATCTTCTTTGTGTTACCAGGCTTTAGCTCAATTGCTGTCTTTTAAATTACTATTGAAATTATTCACATTTATATGATAAAATTTTAAATTAAAAACCACTTAACCAAAGAATAAACTTAATTGATGGAGGATGATGTGAACAGTATTGTATGTTTAAAACAGGTTCCTGACACAGAAGCCCAGATCCGTGTAAAATCTGACGGATCAGATGTTGTGCTCGACGGGGTTAAATTTATTATCAGCCCTTATGATGAGTTTGGAATTGAGGAAGCTTTACAGCAGAAAGAAAAAGCAGGTGCAGGTGCTGTATCTCTTGTATGTCTTGGGCCGGCACGCAGTGTTGAGGCGATAAGAACAGGTCTTGCAATGGGCGCTGATAATGCATATCACCTTGACGATCCTGCTTTTGACGGAAGCGACGCTATGACTACAGCAAAGATACTTGCTGAGCAGATTAAAAAAATGGAGTATGACCTTATATTCTGCGGCAAGCAGGCTATCGATGACGACCAGGGACAGGTCGGAGTAGCTCTTGCTGAACATCTTAATATTCCACATGCCTCACTTGTAATAAAAGTAGAGGTTGGCGAAGACAAAAAGAGTGTTAAAGTACACAGACAGATTGTCGGCGGAGAAGAGGTTCTTGAAATGCCCGTACCTTGTGTTATAACAACTCAGAAAGGCCTCAATGAGCCAAGATATGCTTCCCTTCCCGGCATAATGAAAGCAAAGAAAAAACCCCTTAATCCTGTAAAAGCAGCCGACCTTGGAATTGACACTGCAACCGTTGGAGCTGCAGGCTCAAAAACAAAAGCAGGCAATTTCTCTTCACCTCCGGCAAGAACAGCCGCAAAAATTATTCAGGGAGAAAGTCCTGAAGAAAAAGCGGCAAACCTTGCAAAGGCATTAAGAGAAGAAGCAAAAATAATTTAACTGTTGACCACAAAAAAATATAGGAGATACAAAAATGGGAAAAGGAATTTGGGTATTTGCAGAGCAGGAAGAAGGCAAGCTTAGAAAAGTTGCTTTTGAAATTTTAAGTGAAGCCAGAAAGATAGCAGATAAAAAAGGTGAGCCCCTTTGCGCTGTATGCCTTGGAAAAGACATAGGAGCTCTGGCAGAAAAGTTTGCTCCCTATGGAGCTGAAAAAGTATATATTGTTGAACATGATCTTCTCAAACAGTATACAACAGATGCCTATGCAAAGGCATTATGTGACCTTATAACAAAGGAACAGCCTTCTACTGTGTTGTTTGGCGCAACCGTGCTGGGAAGGGATCTGTCTCCGAAAGTAGCGGCCCGTGTAGGAGCAGGTCTTGCATCAGACTGCGTTGATTTAAAGCTTGGCGATGACGACAATATATCTGTAAAAAGACCAATGTATGCAGGAAAAGCATATTGCGAAGTCAGCTTTCAAAACACTGATATAAGCATTGCGTCAATAAGACCGAATGTATTAATCGCGGCAGAGCCTGACACATCCAAAAGCGCAGAGGTTGTTAATGTTGCTCCAGAGATCTCCGAAAGTGATATCAGGGTAAAGGTTGTTGAAGTTTTAAAAACCGCGGCAGGGAAGGTTGACCTTACTGAGGCTGAAATAATTGTTTCAGGAGGAAGAGGAATGAAGGGCGCTGAAAACTACAAGATGCTTGAAGAGCTTGCTGAAGTTATTGGAGCTACAGTCGGCGCTTCCCGAGCAGCAGTTGATGCCGGATGGAGACCTGTATCAGACCAGGTTGGACAGACAGGAAAGGTTGTTTCCCCCAACCTCTACATTGCATGCGGTATTTCAGGCGCTATTCAGCACTATGCAGGAATGGGTACATCAAAAATCATAGTTTCAATCAATAAAGACGAAGAGGCTCCGATATTCTCAAAATGCGATTACGGCGTGGTTGATGATCTGTTTAAAATTGTTCCGCCTTTGACAGAAGAACTCAAAAAGATGCTTGCAGACTGATTTGAAAACAAAAAACAACTCCAGATACATATTTTCGACCGTACCTGGAGTTGTTTCAATTATATTTGATAATTAACCTCTTCAAAGAAATCAGATTATGCTCTCTTTAATCGACCCCCTTTTGGTTATACTTGCCCTGATAATATGTTCAGCAGGAATCGCAAGAAGATTCAGACTCTGGAACATGGGCAAAAGCTCCGATGCGCAAGGCAACACAGCATTGCGCATAAAAGATTTTTTTGTGTATGCCATAGGTCATGGCAGGATATTAAAAGAGAAATATCCGGGAATAATGCATCTTCTTATTTTTTTAGCATGCATTATTCCTTTGCTTGTAATATTTGCTGTCAACCTGCGTTTTCAACTCCCTCAAAACATTGCAAATGGATTCTCTTTGTTTCTTGACATAATCGGCGCCTTGGGGATTATGGCAATTGCCTTTGCTGCCTACCGCAGATATATTCAAAAACCCGACCGATTAAGCGATACAAAAACAGAAGACGCTGTAGCGCTCATCTGGCTTTTTGCCATCATATTCTTTGGTTTCTGCATTGAGGGGCTTCGCCTTGCAATTACCGGGCAGGGGGCGGAATATGCTCCTGTAGGATTTCTTTTTTCATACCTCTTTATTCCGTTTGGAAACGAGGCACAAACCCTGTTACATGCACTTATATGGCGCATTCACCTGATCCTTGTTCTTGCTCTGATTGCATTTATTCCCTATACCAAATTTTTTCATATCGTTACTTCTTCAGTTCAGATTTTCCTAAGAAAATATGACGCTCCGGGGGTAATTGAGCCAATAAGTGATTTTGAGACCGCTGAAACATTCGGGGTTTCAACCATTGAAGAGTTTACCAGAAAACAGCTCTTTCAGCTTGACGCCTGTACCCGGTGCGGAAGATGTCAGGATAACTGCCCTGCACATTTAAGCCAGAAACCTCTCTCTCCAAAAAAACTGCTTCAGGATTTAAAAAAACACATGGAGGATAAAGGGTTTTCAAAATCAGAAGATGCTGCAAACAGAGCATTGATAGGCGATATTATTGAAAATGAGACAATATGGTCATGCACCATGTGTCTCAACTGTCATGAACACTGCCCTGTTTTTGAAACAACCGTTGACAAGACAATTGAAATGCGCAGGTATCTTGTACTTATGGAGGCAAACTTTCCTCAAGAGGTTCAGGCAGTGTTTAGAAACATGGAAAATAACAGCAACCCTTGGGGAGTGGGTTCGCATTCAAGAGGAGAATGGGCAAAAGACCTTGGGGTAAAGACAGCTGCAGAAAGTGAAGATTTTGATATACTCTTTTATGTCGGTTGTGCAGGGGCTTTTGATGACAGATATAAAAAGGTATCTATAGCTTTAGTAAAGATTTTGCAAAAGGCTGGAATTAAGTTTGTAATACTTGGCTCAGAAGAGGGCTGCTGCGGGGATTCGGCGAGAAGGATTGGAAATGAATACCTCTACGATACCCTTGTTCAGCAAAACATAGCGGTAATGAACAATTACAATATTAAAAAAATAGTTGCAATATGTCCTCATGGATATAATATGCTCAAAAACGAGTATCCTCAGCATGGGGGAAATTTTGAGGTTTATCATCACAGTGAATATATTCTTGATTTAGTAAAGACAGGGAAGATAAGATTAAAAAAGACCGAGCAGAAAAAAATCGCTTATCATGACTCATGTTTTCTTGGCAGATACAACAATATCTATGACCAGCCAAGAGAGCTTTTGAAAGGCATCGACGGCTTAAGCCTTGTTGAGATGGACAGAAACAGAAACAGGAGTTTCTGCTGCGGAGCAGGTGGGGGCAGGATGTGGATGGAGGAGCACATGGGTCAACGGATTAATGAGATGCGAACAGATCAGGCTCTGGAAAAATTACCTGATACTGTTGCAACAGCCTGTCCTTTCTGTCTGACCATGTTTGAGGATGGGATAAAGGTCAGGGAAAAAGCAGATGATGTCTCTTGTCTTGATATCGCAGAAATTGTTTTAAAGGCAATGGAGTAAATTAAAAAGATATGACAGTCAAATCAAAAAATATAGTGCTTCTTATTTTTATTATGCTGATAGCCATTTTCTTTTCGGTGAGTGCAGAAAGTACTTACGCTTACGAGATAGATGCATGTCTTGAATGTCATCAGGACAGAAACCTGACAAGGGTTGATGAAAAAACAGGCAAAGAAGTCAGTCAGTTTGTTGATAAAGACGCCTTCTTAAGCTCAATCCACGGAAGTATGGGTTATAACTGTATTGACTGTCATACAGAGGCAACACCTGAAGAGCACCCTGCTGATGGATATCCCGAGGTGAACTGTGCAGAATGTCATGAGGATATTCAGGCGGCTTTTGACAAAAGCACCCACAGCATGCTTGACCCCCGTTTTGCAGCGGACACGCCAAAATGCTATGACTGCCACACCACCCATGAGGTAATGCTTGTTGATGAGCCGGCCTCTTCAGTTCATCCCGATAACATTGCCCAAACCTGCGGCGCATGCCATCCTGAAGAGGCAGACCCCCCTTATCTATCCTTTATTTCCACCCGCATCAAAGGGCACGGAAAGGAAAACCTGGGCTGTACAAATACAACTGCCAACTGTATGGATTGTCATTTTGATTCTGTCAATCACGGCAAAATGCAGGAAAAAACAGCTCTCTGCATGAGTTGTCATGCAGAAGAAAAGACAGCTGCTGTTTTTGGCACAGTTCACAAAGCAGGCTTTCTCAAAAACCCTCTTCTCTCCATAATAATTGTTTTATGCTGGATATTTGCCGCTGTTTTGGCATTTGTCTTCATTAAATCAGCCTTTTTTAGCAAAAAACAACCTACTGAAAAGGTATAAACTTCTTTTGAATTTTTTACTATCTACTTTTGCCCTCTTATTCTGTTTGTTATCATTTTCAAACTATCGTTTACCCAGTATATACCATAATCACATATAGCCTTTTACCAACTGCTCCGTTTATAATTTATTCACGGGGCGTTTTGTTATTGAAAAATATACCTTAATAATATATATTAATAGGAAGAATTAACCCTTTAACCAATTCTAACGGAGGTAACTGCATGAAAAAGATATTTTTATCAATATTGTTTTTATTATTTGTTTTTACGGGGTGCTTTCCTGAAAACAATGTTCCAAAGAGCCTTGAACAGCTTGAAGGTGAAGACGGATCTGTATGGGAAAGGGTAAGTGTAGCCGGATTTGGAGATAAATACAATGTTTCTGTTGTGGCAATGACTCCTTTTCAGGGAAGTCTTTATGCCATTACACGCAATGATGTATCAGGTTTTGAGTTGTGGCATACAAAAGGAGAGAGTTGGGAGAAAGTAAGTGCACCAGGCTTTACCAACGGTATTTTCCATGAATTTATGCACAATATATGGGGTGATATGATAGAATTTAAAGAACATCTTTATGTTGCCGTATCTTCAGGGTTTCAGGGAGCTAATAGATATAAATCAGTTGGTTGTGAAATATGGAGATTTGATGGAGAAGACTGGGAACCGGTTATTTCACACTTGCTTGCTGATAAAAGTGAAGAAGGCATAATAGATGAAATTTTTGGCTGTTCCCTTGATGATGACCATGAGACAGCCGATTTCACGGATTATGCCAAGGATTGGGATGAAAATGAATGGGCAGGAGGAACCCTATGGATAACAGATGAAAAATCTGACAGCAAGGGACGGGTGTTCAGAATAATCAGTAATACAGAAAATACCCTTACAGTACAACAGTCTGAATGTGCTGCTGCAAAACTTGATAGAACCCCCGACTATTTTAATGAATATACCCGGTGCGATGAATTTTTTGTTCCGGGGGAACCCGGCCGTCCCGGATATACAGTTCCTGCGCTTTTAGCAGGTTTGGAATATTTTATTATGACCGGAGACAGAATCAACGGTTTTGGAGATTTCTGGAATAAAACCATTGTTGATTTTGAAATCTTGGACAATGAGCTTTATGCATCAATTGGACTGAATTATGAAAGCGGAACCCACATCATGAAAACCTCTGATGGAATTAACTGGGAAAAATCCTCCAAGAGAAGTTTCGGGCTTTTTCATGGATATGACTGGAACCTGAATTTGCACGGATGTTTAATTTCTAGTCAGGAGTACAGAAACGGGAGTCCTGTCTGTTCAAGCTCAAACAAATTCGGCAAAAGCACTATAACAGGAGAAGAGACCCTCTTTGTGGGCGGAACAGGTTCAACAGGATGCAACGGGATCGGGGCAAGGGTGTTCAAACTCGACAGCGGTGACTGGTCACCTATTATAGATTATTTTGTGGATGAAAATACTACGGGAACTAATGAAAACGGGTTTGGAGATGGGTCTACAAATTTTTTTGAATCAAATTTTCAAGCCTGGGACTGGGCAGAATACGACGGGAAACTTTTCACATCTATTGCCAGAATTCTTGACGGGGGAAGAATCATGTTTACAGAAACAGGCTCAGAGAATGACTTTCAGGATGACGGAATAACACCTACATGGCAGTATAATGTTGGTGGCGATTCTGATGTACCGGGGGGGTTTGGAATGAATAAGGGATATGCCTCAATTATTTGTATGAATCTATATACATTCGGAAATTCCATGTATGCCGGCACGTATCAGAACAATGTTGAATTCGGGAAAAAAGTTGATGAGATAGAAGGAGCGCATCTATGGAAGATGACAGGAAAAGATGGAGTTTATACATGGAGCCCTGTGTTTCAAAACGGTTTTGGAGATAAAACAATCCTCCAGATAGAGGCTTTTACAGAATTTGAAGACAAGCTCTATGTTGCTGCTTCAAATCTTCTTCCCTCAAACTACTGGCCTGAGGATGAAAGGGAAGAGGGTTATCTGGGAGCAAAGATTTACCGGCTTGCAAAAGAATAAATTACAGTTTTTTATAATTGCTGACTAACCCAAAAGCCCCTGACCAAAAAGTCCGGGGCTTTTTTCCTGCCCCTGCCATAAAAATCTAAACATATCTGTAAAAAATCCGATTACCATAAAAATATATAATAACAACACAAACAGTAAAAATATTATGATAAGAACAATTGCAGTTACAGGTGGTAAGGGAGGTGTGGGCAAAACAAACACTGCTTTAAACCTTGCGCTCTGTCTTGCAGAAAAGGACTCGAGGGTCTGTCTCTTTGATGCAGACCTGGGGCTTTCAAATATAAATGTACTGCTTGGTATTTATCCTGAGTTTGGTATTGAAGATGTTGTGTCAAAGGAAAAAAGGCTTGAGGATGTGATTATTAAAAATTATCACGGTATCGATATTATTCCAGGAAGTTCCGGGGTTGAAAAACTTGCAAATCTTGAAAAAGAGTCAATTGATGAATTGATAAAAACCTTTAATCCTCTTGATTGCTATGACTTTTTAATATTTGATACAGCAGCCGGGATTTCAAGAAATGTAATAAGTTTTTGTATGGCTTCAAAAGAAATTGTCTGTGTGGTAACTCCGGAACCTACATCTTTAACAGATTCCTATTCACTGCTGAAGGTTTTAAACGCTCAAAAATTCACCGGTACAATAAAGCTTGTAATCAATCAGTGCAGCAACATGGATAAAGCAACACAGGTGTATAAGAAATTAAAAGAGGTTGTAAACAAATATCTTGCAGTGGATATTGAACCGCTTGGGGTTATTCTCTATGATGAGGCTCTTCAGGAAGCAGTAAAAAAACAGGTCCCTTTAATAACCCTCTATCCAGGTTCTAAAGCTTCAAAGGGGTTTAAGTCTGCTGCAGTTCGGCTGCTTGAAAACAGAACCGAAAATCTTAACCTTTCATCTTCAGCATCTTTCTGGTCCAGATTTTTCAGTTTTACAGGCTCTAATTTTGAATTTAATGAAAAGCATTTGCAGGTTAATAAGAACCAAACTGATGATAAAATTACTTCAAAAAAACAGGGCATCCTGCCATCTAAAATATCCGGTCAACAATTGAAGGAAGAAAAAAGGGGACTCTTATATACATTAAACTTTCCGTCTCTTCCGCATATTCTTCTGAGACTGATTCAGGCATGTTCAGGGGAGGAGACAAGTTTAAAAGAGATTGCCGGTATTATTGAAAAAGATCCTGTGCTCTGCTCAAAAACCCTTAAGATGGTTAATTCTGCCTTTTACCATCTTAACACCAAACCGACAGATATTGAACAGGCTGTATCCCTGCTCGGATGCTCAACAATCAGAAACCTGGCTGTAAGTGCTTCTGTCTGTCAGGTTTTCAGTACCTCTCAATATTCCAGCTCTATCAACTTAAAACATTTCTGGAGACACTCTCTTTATGTAGGGATATGCTCAAGTTTAATGGCAAAAAAAGGCTCTGTTTCATCCCCTGAAGATGCCTTTCTATCAGGGCTTCTCCATGATATGGGAAAACTAATTCTGCTTGCAAACTTTCCCGAAAAATACCCCGCTATACTTAAAAAAGCAGCAGATCCGGAAGAGCTGTTAAATCTTGAAAAAAACAAGCTCGGTATAAATCACTGCATGGCAGGCGCAGAACTTATTCAGAAATGGAATCTTCAATCTTTTATCAGTCATGCAGTTCTTTATCATCATGAGCCCTTAGAAAGGGCGCTTAATGCATTTGATTTTGTAAAAATAATCAACACATCAAACGCCCTTTGTTCTGACAATGAAAAACTGAGGAATACAGGCTATAGAAAAGCCTGGGAACTTCTCGGATTTTCATCCGAGGAGGTGGAAAAGATATTAGATGAGATGAAAGAAAAGGCTAACCAGACAGCCCTTTCTCTTGGAATTGAAATAACAGAAGAAGAAGATGTTTCTGACAAACAGAAGCAGGAAGAGCTTTCAGGTTATGTAAAAGAGATTTCAGTGCTTTTTGGAACCGTAGAAAACATTTCAAAGGCGGTAAATACCGCGGAAATTATAAATGCTGCTGAAAGTGGTTTCAAGATACTGTTTGGAGCTGAACAGCTACTTGTTTTTCTGTATAAAAAAAATATGGACGTTCTTGTGTGCTCCACATCATCTGATCTCCGTCTCAATTCAACAATAGGTCCAATTACAGTGCCTTTGAGACACGACCGCACCATATTGTCCCATTGTTTTAAACATAACACTATTACAGATTCTTTTGAGTTCCTCCAAAAAAGCAGGCTCTCCATAATTGATGAACAGATAATACAACTCACAGGAAAAGAGGGCATAATATGTTTTCCGCTATCATGCAGGGGGGACTGTTTAGGTGTCTTTGCTGTAGGGGGCGATAGACACTATATTGAATTTCTAAAACATGACAGTGCCTTACTTAAAAATTTTATGAACCATACCTGTGTTGCCCTCTATGCTGATAAACTTAGAAATCAGCAGGAAGTAGTTAGAATAACTGAGCGGATGGATGCAGCAAAGGCTGTGGCCAGAAAAATTGCTCATGAAGTAAACAACCCTCTTAGTATAATCAAAAATTATTTAAAAATACTACAGATGCGCCTTGCTGAACAGAATGTTGATCTTAATGAAATTAAAATAATCCAGGAAGAGATAAACTCAGCTTCACGGATAGTTGATGGTTTGTCTAATTTTTCTCTGCCTGACCATGCTGTTAAAGAACTGCTTGATATAAATAAAGTTATATCCGAGGTACTAAATATAACTAAAGGATACCTGTCAACAAAAGCAATAAGGGTTCATACGCAATTTAAACAGCCTGAAATAAATTTAAAAGCAAACAAAGAAGGGCTTAAACAGGTCTTTACCAATCTAATTAAAAATGCGGGTGAAGCTCTTACCGAAGGCGGTGATATTACTGTAAAAACTGATCTGCTTCCCTCTGAACCGCCTTTTGTTCAAATAATAATCAGCGATAACGGGCCAGGGCTTCCCGAAGAGGTAAGACAGAGGATTTTTGAACCTTATATTACCACAAAAGGGCAGGGGCATACAGGACTTGGGCTATCTGTTGTATATGGTATTGTACATTCCATGAAAGGAACAATTCAGTGTTTACCACAGAAGGACAGGGGCACAGAATTTAAAATTAGACTGCCTGTAAATGGAGATTAATAAATAATTATGAAGAAGGAAAGAATACTGGTTGTTGATGATGAAAAACATATATGCCAGAGCCTGGCTATCCTCCTTAAAGGACAGGGATTTGAAGTTACCACTGCAGGGTGTGGCAGGGAGGCAATAGATATTTTAAGTTCTCACAAACCTGACATTGTAATTCTTGATATGGTCCTGCCGGATGTGAACGGAATTGATATAATAAAACATTTTGAAGAGAAAAATGTTGATTTTAAAACCATTGTAATAACAGGAAATGCAACAATAGAATCTGCTGTTGAAGCTCTTAAAAAAGGTGCTTATGATTATCTGAAAAAACCTTTCGAGTTTGAAGAGCTGCTAAAACGTGTTGAAAACGCTCTCGAGCAGAAACGACTGAGCGCTGAGAGCATTGCAATGAAAAAAAATCTTCAGCTTTCAGAAGAAAAGTTTCAGCGCCTTGTTCAGCATACCGCAACAATGAAAGCTGTTGCAACACTTGCAGGAGGTATGGCTCATGACTTTAACAATATACTTATGAATGTCCTGGGTTATACATCCCTGCTGATTGCAACCTCAGTTCCCGGATCCCCTGAACATGAAAAACTGCTGAGTATTGAGAAACAGGTCAGAAGTGGCACCAAAATAACAAAACAGCTTTTAAACCTTGCAAAGGGCAGAAAACGCGATACAGTTGTTCTGGATATAAGAGATTTAATAAAAAGCATATCAGACATTTATCAAAAAACAGGAAAAAACATATCAATAGAACATGTTTTTGATAAAAACATGCACTGCATAGAAGCAGATGAAGGACAGGTTGAACAGGTAATGATGAATCTTTATGTCAATGCATGTCATGCCATGCCACATGGCGGTAAAATAATTGTTGAAACAGGCAACATTAAAATAAAGCCTCAAAATCCCCAGACCACCTTAATATCACCGGGCAGATATGTTATGATAAAAGTTAAAGATACAGGAACAGGAATGGATGAAGAAATACTGCAAAGAGTTTTTGAACCATTTTTTACAACAAAAGGAAATGAGTTGGGGTCGGGGCTTGGGCTTTCTTCCTGTTACGAAATAATTAAAAATCATGGCGGAATTATAACCGCAACAAGTCAAAAGCAGATCGGCAGTGAATTTACAATCTACCTTCCTGCCTCTGATAAAAAACCACAGAAGATAGAACCACCCCGGGAAAAAGTTTTTAAAGGCTCTGAAACCGTTATGCTTGTTGATGATGAACCTTCAATGCTTAATGTTGCTGCAGAGATGCTCCAGACACTCGGGTATAAAACCATCACGGCTAACAGCCCTCATCATGCGGTAGATGTTTTTAAAAAAAACAGAGAACACATAGATGTGGTAGTTCTTGATTATTTAATGCCTGAAATGAACGGAGGAGAACTGTTTAACGTTCTCAGGCAGGAGAATTCAAATACTAGGTTTATTCTTGCAACAGGGCTGGGAGATGAGCTGGAAGTTGAGGATATTGTTAAAAACGGCTTTTGTTCCTTTATACAAAAACCATTCGGTATAAACGATATTTCAAGAAAGATTAGAGAGGCGCTGGAGAGTGGAAAATGTTAGTTGACAGGATGCTGTACAACACCTTTATAGAGGAATTCGCATTTGTTTTGTTGCTTATCTTCCCGTACAGGCACTTTTGATACTATTGAATCAAAAATATTCCTTGCTGTTTCAGCAAATGTTTTTGAAGCCGATACTTTGGGATTAGTAAGCCTCCCCTCTACCCGCTGCATAAATGTTGAGCATCCCTGTTCATCTATCAGAGCAATATTGAAGTTCAAAAACCTCTGGCTTTTAAGGTCTATCCTTCCCCTGGAAGCAAGGCGGTTTTTTTTTGTTGAAAACGCAACATCCTCTGTTTCTGCTATTCCTCTGTTTATAATCCACTGGGCATTAATTTCTTTTATCACGCTACTGCCCCTTGCATATGAACTGTAAGCAGTGCGGCTTACATCCTCTGCTTTTGTAAGGGCAAAACCAAGCGGGCCTGCCAGTGCTATTGCGCCAATATCAAAAAGGTTTATCTGTTTTGTTCGGCTCAAACCCTCAATTACACCGTCAATATCTATTAAATTTAAAACAATGTTTCTTCCCTTTAGATGGAATTTTCCATACAGGTTTTTCAATACTTCCTCCCTGTTTTCTCCATACAAAACTGCATCTGCATCAAGACTGAACTCTCCTTTTCCAAACATGTCATCCATAGCAAACATAGAGCTTACCTTTGCTGCTGAAACATCTCTCATTTCTGCAGTCAATTTATTTTTATTATAGTCAATTGCAATGCTTCCCCCAAGAGACCCGGTTGATGCAGAGAAATAAATCATTTCACCTTCTTTTTTTATATCGCCTTTGACTCTCAAATCACCTATCATATTGCGTTCTGCAATAAATTTAAGTTTTTTAAGGTCGGGCAGATAAATTTCATACTCAGACTCAAGCGTTTTTGTACTAAGATCGAATGCTGTTTGGGAGGTTTTTAATGAGGCAATATTACTTGTAACATTGGCAGTTATTACTGCAAATGTATCTTGAAAGTTTGAGATAATATAAATCTCCGCCTTTACTGGTTCAACATAGTCAAGCTGTAGTGTTCTTTTTAGCTCTGAATCAACTGTTCTTATATTTTTTGAGGAGATATCAAGCCTGCCTTCTATTTTTTTACTATGGAGATTAAAGCTTGCAATATCCGCTCTCGCGTTTATATCTCCTGTTGTGTAAAAGGGAAAACCAAGGGTCTCAAACATCTTTTTTACATTAAGTTTCTGGATATCAAGGGAAAAATCCTTTATCACAGGTGCATTAAGGCTTCCTGAAAAAGATGATTTGCCCCCAAATATATCAGATAAGCCCTCAAATTTCAGTTCACCCTTTTCCCATTTCAGGTTGCCTTTTATCTTCAGAGAACCATGCAGTTTTCTGCCGGTAAATTCCTTCAGAACTGAAAGGTCTTTTATGTCGGCATCATAGACGCCTTTTGCCCATAAGCCGGTAAGAGAATATTTTCCATTAAACACTATTTTTGAGCTGTCTTTAAAATAAATCTCCAGAACAATTTTTCCCGAATTTATTTCAAGAGTTTTGATTTCAACAGGGATATCTGTTTTTTGGTTCAGTTCTTTCTCTGCATAATTTTTTAGAAACTCATTGCCTTTTGGAGAAAATAAATAAGCAGCGACTGCAAAAAAAATAAGGAACAGCAAAAGAACAGAAAGAACCAATACAATTAATATTTTTTTCTTTTTCATAAAAGAAGAATCCTGAAAAATTAAATTGTAACTTTTTTGGGCAAGCTAATATTATATATTATCTTTTTATATTTATAAAGAGATAAAGAAGGAAGAGAATGTTTTTGGATTTATTTTATCTTGTTTTCATCAAGAACATAACGGACGGTTTTCAGAAGTTTTTCAGCAGTTACAGGCTTTTTTAACAATGCTTTGATACCTGCTTTTTGGATCTTTTCTTCTGTAAGAACATCACTGTGCCCCGTACATATTATCAATGGCATTTCAGGACGTATATCCATTATCCTTTTGGCAAGTTCAAACCCCGTCATCTGAGGCATTGACATATCTGTTATTATCAAATCATAGCAAGCTGGATTCTGTTCAAAATCATTTAGTGCTTCCATGCTTTTATTCTCTGTTTTTATCCGGTAACCCATTTCTGCCAGAATTTTTCCAAAAGTAAAGGTAAGAGATTCTTCATCATCTATTATCATAATACTCTCACTTCCACCCGCAATTTTCTTTGTATCCTCAGCATCAGTATGGACATTTTCTATTAATTTTGATACTGGCAAAATAATCTGAAAAGTTGTTCCCTTTTCAATTGCTGATTCAACCCTTATTACACCATTAAGGCTTTCCACAATCCCGTGTACCACGGCAAGCCCCATGCCTGTTCCGCTTCCAACAGGTTTAGTTGTAAAAAAGGGGTCAAAAATACGGTCTTTAATTGAGCCGTCAATCCCTGACCCTGTATCCCTTACAGTAAGGGATAAAAAATGCCCGGGTTTCAGTCCGGGATATTTTTTTATGTTTTCTTCTTTCAGGTTCAGCTTTTTAAGTACCACCTCTATAACACCGCCTGTCTCCTGCAACTCGTATGCTGCATTCGAGAAAAGATTCATAAGCACCTGGTGGATCTGTGCAGGGTCGGCAAGCACAGTGCTTTCTGTGTCAAATATTTTCTGATCAATGCTTATATGTGCAGGAATAGTTGAATGAAGCATTTTAAGACTTTCCTTTATAATAAGACTAAGCAACAATGGCTTGGGTTGAATATCTGTTTTTCGACTGAAAGCAAGAATCTGATCGATAAGATTTACCGCTCTGTCACCCATTCTGAATATCTGTTGAATATAACTGTTCAGTGGGCTGTTCTCTGGCAGTTTTTTCTTTATAATCTGGGCATATCCAAGAATCCCCGCCAGGATATTATTAAAATCATGAGCAATCCCTCCGGCAAGTGTGCCTATTGCCTGCATCTTATGAGCCTGCATTAAATTCTGCTCAACCTTTTTACGTTCTTCAATATCACGTACAATTGCCCACATTCCGATATTTTTACCTTTTTTATTTATAAGAAATGTCCTCAGTTCTACGGGAAATATCGATCCGTCCTTTCTTACATACTCTTTTTCATAAACTTCAGAGTAGCCCTTTTTCTTGGTCTGTTCTGAAAGAATCTGTTCTTCTGCTTCCAACCACCTTGACAGGGTAAACTGTCTGTAGTTTTTTCCCTCTATTTCCTCCTTTGTATATCCAAGCATTGCCTGGTAGCTTTGATTAAATTCCAATATATTGCCGTGCATATCAACCCTTACAATCCCGTCCCTGCTGCCCTCATACAACCGCCTGTACCTCTCCTCGCTTTCAAGAAGTGCCTGTTCAGCCTCTTTTCTTTTCGTTATATCTATTGCAAAAGTAAAAATCCCTTCTACATTGTCTTCAGAATCAAGATCCGGAACAAGTGTGTTTAAAACAGAAAAGGTCTTTCCCGAAGGCAGAGTATGGGTGTTTTCAAAAGAGACCTGTTCCCCGGTCAGAGCCTGCTTGATATACGGCTGTGCAATGTTCCATGTTTTCCTGCCGATTACATCCCTTAATGACTGGCCTATTACATTTTTTGGAACAATTTCTGATACAGGCTCATAACCTCTTATGGAAAATGTAAACACCAGATTTCTGTCAAGACGGGATACAATTCCCGGAAAATTATTGGCAATAAGCGAAAACTGCCGTTCCCTTCTGTGCAGTTCTTCCTCAGCGGCTTTGCGCTCTGTTGTATCGCGACCAAAACCGCATACATACTCCTCATCCCCAAAACTCATGTAAACGGCTTTTATCTCTTTTGGAATTTTACGTCCGTCTTTTGCTGTGTGGATAGTTTCAAAAGGAGGAACATTTTTAACTTTTAACTCCATAAAAAGGCTCTCAAAAACAGGCCCGAATTTCAGGTCAAAACCAGGAACTCCAATAGAAAGCATCTCCTCAACCGTGTATCCAAGGCTCTGCGCAGCAGCTCTGTTCACATAAACGAGCTGACCTCCGGGTTTGACAAGATAACATTCTTCTCCTGCATTCTCCAGAATGGCCTCAAACAGGGACAACCGGAAACTGTTTTCTTTGAGGTGTTTTTCAGTTTTATTATCTCTGCCCAAATCTATTCCACCATGTTTTCAATTTGAAAACCATAATATTTTTTTATATCTAATATAATTATACATTGTAAAAGTTATGTCAATTTAAAAATCAATACCTGATGTTCTACTTTTAAGTTGATAATCTTCTTGAACTATTGATAATAATTCTCTATTCTGGTTCTATAAAAATAACTCATTTATCATAAAGGGGTAACCATGAAAAAGACAGGAAAAGAAGAGATAGACAGAGTACTTAAAAATGCAAAGGACGGTGTTCTTGCTTTTGCAGATGGTGGTGTTCCATACTGCATCCCTTTCGGGTTTGTCTATATTGACGGCATTGTCTATCTGTCCATGTTTCCAAGAGGCAGAAAGTGGCATTATTATCAGAAAAATAAAAAAGTCTGTTTCAACGTGTTTCTATGGAATGATGATCACAGTCAATGGTCTTCTGTCTTAATAGATGGAGAACTTGAGATAATAAATGATATTAAAGTCATTGAGTCTGTTGTAAGGGCAAATCTTGTTAAAACAGGTATAGATGCGGGACAGTATCTTGAAAAAAGAATGCAGTATTACAGAAAAGCTGTCAAAAACCCGGATGCCCTGAAAATATTTAAGATAAAAGCCCATGAAACAGCTGGCAGAACAATGCACTCAATGATTGGAAAGCAGCCCGGAGCAAAAAATGCCTTATCTTGAAAACAACAGCGCTTCTTACAAAACCGAGGGCAAAAGCCCGAATGGAATTTACGCTTTTTTACTCCGAAGCAGATTTTATTATGTTTCCCGGTTTCTGCAAATAATGTTCTCCAACTGGGCAGTTGCAAAAAAGAGAGGATTTAGCCAGGAAACATGGCATAATGCAGCATGGGAGATTATTAAGGTTCTTGAAAAATGCGGAGGCAGGTTTGACATAAAAGGGCTTGCAAATATTTCCAAAGTAAAAGGCCCGGTTGTATTTATTGCAAACCATATGAGCACAATGGAAACCTTTATATTTCCGGCATTGACATATCCCCGTAAAAAAACAGTTTTTATTTTGAAACAAAGCCTTACAAAAATTCCTTTTTTTAAGGAGTTTTTAAAGGATTGTATTGCTGTGACAAGAAAGAGTCCATCAGATGACTTTAAAACCGTTATAACAAAAGGGAGTGAGGTTTTAAACAAAGGTTTTTCTGTCATTGTTTTTCCTCAGGCGACACGCTACAAAACAGTTGATGAAAAGTCCTTCAATTCTCTCGGAATAAAGCTCGCAAAAAAAGCACAGGTGCCTGTCATACCTGTTGCTCTTAAGACGGATTTCTGGGGTTCTGGGTTGATTTTAAGGGATTTCGGACATCTTGATCCGACAAAGACTATCTTTTTTGAATTTGGAGAACCGTTTTCCGTAACCGGTTCAGGAAAACAGGAGCACGAAAGGGTAATAGACTTTATCCGAAGCAGGCTTGAGCTTTGGGAAGGAAGATAGAAGTTAAAAACACAATAAAAACAGATGTAATCAAAATATTTTGTTTAGATTTCCTTGTTACTTGCAGCCGACCCCTTACTTCTGCTGTTTACCGTATTTTTTCAGCACAAGATCTCTTTTGACCTTTGAAAGATGGTCGATTATAATAATACCGTTTAAATGATCTATCTCGTGCTGAAATATTCTGGCTAAATATCCTTCAGCCTCAAAAGAGACCGGTTTTCCATTCAGATCTACTGCTTCGACATTTACTTTTTCATATCTTTCAATATCAGCAGTTATTCCCGGCAGACAGAGGCAGCCCTCTTCCATGCAATCGCTACCATAACTCTCTGTTATTTCTGGGTTTGCAAGAGTAACAATCCCTTCTCCCTGATCAAAAACGATTAGCTGTTTCAAAAACCCTATTTGAGGCGCTGCAAGACCCACCCCCTTTTTATCATACATAATCTCAGCCATAATCTGAGCTGTGGTGATAATATCGTCTGTAATATTTTCTATTTTCTCAGACTTGCCTCGAAGCAGGGAATTAGGATAGGTCAGAAGTTCCATTAAATATTTCTCTTTTTTGAGTTTAAACTGCTTAGAATCCAAGGACCATTGGTTGTTACAGCTATTGAATGCTCGAAGTGGGCAGACAGTTTTCGGTCCCTTGTCACCGCTGTCCAGCCATCTTTTAAAACTGCGGTATCATAGGTTCCCTCATTTACCATTGGTTCAAGGGCAAACACCATGCCCTGTTTAAGCCTGGGATTAAAGTTGCCAGGCGAATAAAAATTTGGTATCTGAGGATCCTCGTGAAGACTTTTACCTATACCGTGTCCGACAAAATCTCTGACAACACTGAACCCGTTTGACTCTACACAGTTCTGAATTGCTTTTGAAATGTCTGACAGCCTGTTGCCTGTCTGCGCTTTCTCTATTCCAAGATCAAGAGAGTGTCTTGTTGTTGCAATTAATTTTTCTGCTTTTTCGCTTATTCTGCCAACTCCCACAGTTATTGCAGAATCACCATAAAAACCGTTTATAAAACATCCTATATCAATGCTGACTATATCCCCTGTTTTTATTCTCCGCTTGCCCGGAATGCCGTGAACAATCTCTTCGTTTATGGATATACAGATGCTAGAGGGAAAACCTCTGTATCCTTTAAAGGCTGGAAACCCTCCTTTTTTGCGGATAAACTCTTCTGCAATTCTGTCAATATCTTCGGTTGGTATATCAGAGGTTATTTTTTCTGAAAGTATTTGAAGGGTTTCCGCTACGATTTGATTTGCTCTGTAGATAGCATCAAGTTCATTTCTGTTTTTTAAAATAATCATTGCCGATCTTCTAACAATATTACAGCCATTTAGCTGAGAGTACTGCCTGAACCTCTTCTGAAATGAAGTGAGCGCGTTTTATCGGAAAAATGCAGAAGTGATGAAACCCCCTTAAACCGTTCGGCGATTTTTCTCTTTACAATGCCAGCAACCCTGGAGCCTTCCATAACAACAAGCCTTGTTCTGCCTGTTTCTTCAAATTTTTTCATAGCCTGTTCAATATCCCTGTCTATGTCTATTGTATCAAGGGGACGGGACATAATTTCTTCTGCTGATACAATATCAAAATCCTTTCCGGCAAGTACTGCTCTTAAGATATCATTTACTGTTATCATTCCAACTGTCTCTTCTCCATGCTGTACCAGAACAGAACCTGTATTTTCTTTGAGCATGGTTTCTGCAACTTTTCTCAATGTTGATTTCTCTTCACATATTACAATATGTGTCTTCATTATATGGGATATTGGAAGTGACATGTTACCCCCCCCTCCTTTTTTTAATAAAGTTTTTGTACTTGCCCAATTATAGTATCTGAAATAATACACCTTAGCTGCTTGTGTCAAAAAACAAGTTTTAACCCAAAAAATATAAGGAAGATCCCTCCCAGAAGAAGAATAAGGAGCCCTGCCAACTGAACAACCTGGCTCAACAGAAAGAGCCTGAAATTGTTTTTGTCTTTATCCTGCTCTTTTTCAGCATAATACTGCTGAAGCAGAGTTTTTTTTATTGTCATTGCACTTCAACCTGTTTTGCCTTTGAATCAAGAACCGCTTTAATTTTTTTAAGCCTTATAAAGCTCTCTCTTTCTATCTCGTCAAGCCTCATTCTTATATATTTTAGCGTGGCTTTCAGTTTTGGCAATACAATATATTCAAGGGCATTAACTCTGCGTTTAGTCTTTTCAACCTCTAGACCGAGTTTTCTGACCGTTTCCTCAATTTCTGCCAGTTTTATAATAGAGGAGAGAACCCTCTCCATGCTTTTGCATGCATCATCAAGTGCACAGGATGTATCTGCAAATCCATATCCCCTTCTAACAACATTTCTTTCAATGTTTCCCATGTCAATGATCGGAACAGAGACCCCCATAATATTGCGAGAGCTCATTTTTACATTTATATCCTGCTCCGTATTCCAGGAAATCTCTTTTACAAGGTTTGCTCCCATAACAGCTTCGGCTGTAAGTACATCCTTGTATGCTTTTGCAAGCTGCTCTTCTGATTCTTTTCTCATGCTGCGAACTGTCCCCGCAATTGCAAGAAATTCGGATATTAAAGCATCCCGTTTCTCCTTTAAAAGTTTATGCCCGCGCTGAGCAAGAAAGACCCTTTTGCGCAGGTTCAGAAGCTCCATTCTGGTAGGCTTTATTCCTTCTATGGTATCAGCCATTTAAATTAATTCTCCGAATCTTTATTGTTTTCTGTGTTTTGGATGATATTTTTCTATCTGTTTCTGGTCAATTCTCTTAAGCTCTGATTCCGGAAGAACACTGAGAAGATCCCAGCCAAGTTCCAGTGTTTCCTGTATGGTTCTGTTGTCATCTCTTTGCTGTGTAACAAACTCTCTCTCAAAAGCATCGGCAAATTCCAGGTACTTTCGATCTCGCTCGGTAAGAGCCTCTTCACCTACAACTGCCACCAGATTCCTGACATCCCTTCCTTCAGCGTAAGCCGCGTAGCACTGATCTGAAACACCCAGGTGATCCTCCCTTGTCTTGCCCTCGCCTATTCCCTGATTCATAAGACGGGAAAGACTCGGAAGAACATCAACCGGCGGATATACCCCTCTTCTGTGAAGATCTCGCGTGAGAACAAACTGACCTTCTGTAATATAACCAGTAAGGTCTGGTATAGGGTGAGTTATATCATCATCAGGCATTGAAAGTATAGGCATCTGTGTAATGGATCCTTTTCTGCCTCTGATTCTGCCTGCTCTTTCATAAGCTGTTGCAAGGTCTGTGTACATATAACCCGGATATCCTCTTCTTCCTGGAACCTCTTCCCTTGCAGCCGCTATTTCTCTTAATGCTTCACAGTAGTTGGTCATGTCAGTGAGCATAACTAAAACGTGCATATCACATTCAAAAGCAAGAAACTCGGCAGTTGTAAGAGCCATTCTGGGGGTTATGATGCGCTCTATTGCAGGGTCATCTGCGAGATTTATGAAAGCTACAATCTGTTCCATTGCCCCTGTTCTTTCAAAATCACGCATAAAAAAGTTTGCTTCCTCACTTGTTATTCCCATTGCAGCAAACACTACAGAGAAAGGTTCATCAGAGCTCAATACTCGCGCCTGTCTCGCAATCTGGGCTGCCAGTTCATTGTGTGTCATACCTGAACCTGAAAATATAGGCAGTTTCTGACCACGGACAAGGGTGTTCATGCCATCGATTGTTGAAATGCCTGTCTGGATAAATTCGTTTGGAAATTCACGTGCAGTAGGGTTTATCGGAGCTCCGTTAATATCGAGGCGAATATCTGATATTATTTCTGGTCCTTCGTCAATAGGTCTTCCAAGTCCGTCAAAAAACCTGCCAACCATCTCTTTTGAAACTGCAAGTTTCATGGTATCGCCGGTAAACCGGACAGTTGTATCAAGTGTGTCTATACCTGAGGTTCCTTCAAATACCTGAACAATGGAAAGCCCTTCCCTTGACTCAAGAACCTGTCCTGTGCGTTCCTCTCCTGTGCCGGTTCGTATCCGAACAACCTCTCCATAAGCAACCCCATCAACACCTTCAACAACCATCAGTGGACCGGCTACCTCTTTTACTGTTCTGTATTCTCTGGTTTTTATATCAGCTTTCATTTTGACTCTCCTAATGAATTGAATTGTTCTCTGAGCCTTTCCACAAGCTTCTCCTGCTGTGTTGCAAAATCCTGGTTTTCTATATATTTCATTCTGGCTATTTCATCAACAACAGGAACTTTGGTTATCGCCTCAATTCCTGTTCCCTTTTCAAGGGCATTAACTGCCAGATCGTAGAAAAGCATTATTGTATCAAGCATAAGGTTCTGTTTTTCAAGTGGACAGAACGTATCAACATTGTGAAAAGCATGCTGCTGCAGAAAGTCTTCCCTTATCATTCGCGCTATTTCAAGAGTGAGTCTTTCTCGCTCAGGAAGTGCATCGGGTCCTATGAGCTGAACAATTTCGGAAAGCTCAGACTCTTCCTGAAGCACAACCATTGCCCTGTTTCTAAGCTGCCTGAACCTGGAGGATATATGATCATCATACCAGCTCTTTGTAAAGTCCAGATAGAGAGAGTAACTCCTTAACCAGTTTATTGCAGGAAAATGGCGTCTGTCTGCAAGGGTAGAGTCAAGAGCCCAAAAGGAACTGACAACCCTGAGTGTGTTCTGCGAGACAGGCTCTGAAAGATCTCCACCGGGGGGGGAAACAGCACCAATAATTGAGACCGAACCAAATCTTTCTTCTGCACCCATGGTTATAACCCTTCCTGCTCTCTCATAAAAACTTGCCACTCTTGTTGCAAGATATGCAGGATAACCCTCTTCTCCGGGCATCTCTTCAAGTCTTCCGGAGATTTCTCTCAGAGCTTCAGCCCAGCGTGAAGTTGAATCTGCCATTATGGCAACATCATAGCCCATATCCCTGTAATATTCAGCAATTGTAACACCTGTGTAGATGGATGCTTCACGCGCTGCAACTGGCATATTTGAAGTGTTGGCAATAAGGGTTGACCTTTCCATAAGTTTATACCCTGTCTTAGGGTCGTCAATTTCAGGAAAAGTATCCAGAACCTCTGTCATCTCATTTCCGCGTTCTCCGCATCCTACGTATACAACTACCTGGGAGTCAGCCCATCTTGCAACCTGGTGCTGACTTACGGTTTTACCTGTGCCAAACCCTCCTGGTATTGCAGCAGTACCTCCTTTTGCTATAGGAAAAAATGTGTCATAAATCCTCTGTCCTGTAAGAAGCGGTACATTAGGGTCAACCTTTTTCTTGAATGGTCTGTCTTTACGGACAGGCCAATTCTGTTTCATTATAATGGAAAATCTTTCACCGTCTTTTTCTATAACTGCAATTTCATCATTTACAGTAAAAGAGCCTGATTTTATTTCAACCAGTTTTCCTGATTTTCCGGGTGGGATCATTATCTTATGGGATATTACCTTTGACTCAGGCACAGAACCGATTATATCTCCTTCTTCAAGCTCAACGCCTTTTTCAACAGAAGGGGTAAACTCCCATTGGGTATCCGGATCAAGACCGGGTACATAAATACCTCTTTTTATATAGTCTCCTGCCTTCTCTTTGATCAGAAGAAGGGGTCTTTGAATACCGTCATAGAAATTTTTTATAATGCCAGGACCCAGCTCAACCGACAAAGGTTCGCCTGTTCGTGCAACCTTTTCTCCGGGTTTTAGACCTGAAGTGTCCTCATATACCTGTATATATGCCTCATCACCGTCAAGTCTTATGGTTTCACCCATCAGACCTTCCTCACCGACCCTGACAACCTCATACATCTGACAGCCCTTCATCTCTTTTGCTATGACAAGAGGACCTGCTATACTTTTTATCCTACCTTCTTTGTATTCGGGCAACACTTATCCCTCCTTAAAAAGATTAAATTTGATTATCATTGGTTTATTGCTTAAACCCGCTCAATTCTTCCAAGTTAACAGCTGTTTTCTTTTCCTGAGTTCTGTTTGCTGCTTTTTCAGGCTCAAATTGTCGATTATGAAAACAACCACGAAAAGAATTTTGTTACAAGCAAAAAATTTCTATCCTGGTCTTAAGGTTTTGCATAACAGCTTATCAGTTCAACATCTCTTAAGTTGATATATCAGTTCCAACAGCTCTCTTTATAAGTTCGCTTATAAAGTCTCTACGGTTCTCCATTTGACCTTTTATATCGGGTATTTCCACAATCAGAGGGATCTGCCTTTTAGATGCTTTATGATCATTTATAACAGCCCTGTTACTTTCTGCAAACCTCTCTGTTACAATTATAATTCCTGTTGAATCATCAGAAAGAAGAGCCTTCAGATTCTCCTGACCGTATTGAGCTGTAAACACATTTTTCAAGCCAGCAAGCCTGAAGCCTGTGCCCGTATCCTTATCACCTATAAAAACTATATTCATTTTTATACCCTTAAAACAAGCTGCTTTATGTTTTCCGGCAGCAGACCCGACTCTTTTGAGCGGGAAATTGCCCTTATATTTCTTACCTCTGTCTCCTTCATGGAGAGAAAACCAAGAAGGGGGGCAATTCCGTAAGGAATCTTTACAGCTGTTTCCTTTCCAATTAGAAGAGCTGTCTCGTCAATTGCTTTTTCAAGAACAATAAGCCTGCCCGTCTGCTGATATTCCTGCAGACTATCCATAAGAGGTTTATAGAAAACCGTTTCTTCAAGCTCTGAAACCAGCTCAGATATTTCATCCAGCTCCCCAAAACCGGTTTTAACTCCATCAGGCAGATCACCTCCTGAAATAAGATATTTTTCAATATCGCTGAAAAGCAGATGATCTCTTTTCGCCCTGAAAATAAGCTTCAGGTTAAGAGCATCAATGCGGGCTGAAAATGTTGGTTTAAGGTCTAAGAGTTCCCTGTCAGATATGACCGTCTTCCACATCTCTTCAAGATGAATCTTGTCAAGCAAGGCCTCAAGAACAACAAGGTTTCTGTCCTGCTCATAGGCTCCCAACATAAGACTTAAAGCTTCATACCTTGTATTTTCAAACAGAGGAAGCATATCTTCCACAGAAGTCGCCTCGGCCATTTTCCTTAAAAGTTCAGTGTCCAGTTCGCCAAAAGGGATAATTTTTGAAATAATTCTGTCTGAAGGAAGAGATTTTCTTACTCCTCTTAGAATGGTTTTCAGGTTTTTTACATCCCACTGGAGATGCAGAAACATAAAAACATTTTTTGCCTTGTTAGGCATCATTCTTACAACCTCTGAGTAAATATCCGCTGTCTGACGGGTAAGAAGCTCTTCAATTGATTCTGAACTGTCAAGAACAAGTCCCTGCATGGCAAAAGCATATTCTGAGTTTTCAAGTATAGATGCTATTTCTGCAATCGATCCTGAGTTTATCATATCATCCATGGTTTCCTGTTTTATAAGACGTGCTTCTTTTGCCCTGATACGTGCGGTCATATAGAGATAGGGCAATATGTTTCTCAAATTTCGCACAAGAAATATAAGCAGCGGAAGCAGAAACCCTATTGCAAGCAGCAGAACAAGCAGCAGAAAGCCATCATTCATCTTTTATATCCCCGCCAAACAGTTCCATTGCCACTTCGGTTCTAATTGTCTCCTTGAATCTTTCAAGTCGTGCTTCAAATGTGTTGTCCACCCGCACCTTGCCGTCAACACTGCGCACAACTGCTCCCCCGTTTACTGTAATTGATTCTTCAGATAATTGAAGAGAAGGTTTTACTTTAGTTTCTCTATGAACATCTTTGGCAATATTGTCAAAAAGCTCGGGGGTCAGTATATTGTTGTCTGCTTTTCTTGCAAAAACTTCCAGCCTGTCAGCACCTGAAGATATGGCAGCCTCTTTAATAAGGCTTATAAGAACATCTTTATAGGATATTTTTCCCTGGTTTTCCCCTGCTGTTATTGTCTGCAGAGATTCAGCGGCTTTTTCAAAGGTTTTGTTTACAAGTTCTTCACGGACAGCTATTTCGTCCCGTCTGGCTTTTATTCTTGCCTCTGCAAGTATTCTCTGGGTATTGCGTTTTGCTTCCTGTTCTGCTTTCATTAAAACCTGCCCGGATTTCTCCGTTGCATCCTGCCCTGCAAGGCGTATTATTTCATCAGCCTTTGCTTTTGCATCTGAAAGCAGCTCAGATACCCTTGAATCGGATGTTTTCTCTATTTCCTTAATAATGTTTTGGACGCCATCTGTTGACATTAGCCCGTCCTTTCATAAACAGTATGAATTGATAAAATAAATTTAAATTGAAGATTTATGGTTTCGACCATAAAAAGGTTTTGCTGATACCCGAGTTTAGTTCAACAGCTCGTTTTTCTGGACCCTGAAGGCTGATTCCCGACTGCTGCCTGCACAGGCCATGCTACCAGCTAAAAACTACAATCTAAATTGCTGACCTACATTACCTTAGCGCCGACAAGAATAAGTATCGCGATAAGAAGCGCAAACACTGCAAATGTTTCCGACATAACCGACAGAACCATATTCTGCCCAAGAGTCTCAGGTTTTTTTGCAACAGATCCCATTGCTGCTCCGGCTGTCATACCCTGACCAATTGATGTTAGTCCTCCAAGTGCTGAGGAGAGACCTGCCCCAAGACAGATGAGACCAAGTTCCATGGATATTGGTCTTATTTCTCCGCCAAGAAGTCCAACTCCCATGAGAATAAGCACAGCGGTAACAAAACCATAGATGCCCTGAGTTTGAGGAAATGCCTGCAGAATAAGCACAGGACCGAATTTTTTTGGGTCTTCTGCAATAACACCCGCTCCTGCTGCTCCGGCAATACCAACACCAAGTCCAGAGCCTATCGCAGAGACTCCCATTGCAAGACCGGCTCCCAATGCTGCAAGACCGAGTCCCAAGGTAAATTCACCAACCATTTTTGTACCTCCTTTTTTATAGATTATTTTTTAATATCTTTATAACTTTTTCGATTTCTACAACAATACGGTTTTCCTGACAGCTTAAGCCAATAGATCTATAGCCTTTATTGATGGTTCCGTAAAAAGTCCCCCGCTGTCATCTCGAACGAAGTGAGAGATCTCGTAACATATTGAAATAAGGAGATTTATTCCTGCGGTCGAAATAACAATATGGTTGTTTCTATACTTTTTACCGGTCCATCTTTATTAATATACCTCTGTTATATTCCTCTTTATTTTGAATGGTTTAAACTCATCCCCGCCTCCACTGTAAAATTTTCCAAAGAATTCTACAAAATGAAGTCTGATGCCATGTGCAAAAGCCCCCATTAGATTCAAAAGCAGACTGAATGAATGTCCGCCGATTAAAATAATTATTGCAATCAGCCATCCAATGTAGCTTATTCCAAATGTCATATCTGCAAGGGCATTTATGGCAACAGCAAGCCCGAAGCTTACAAGACCAAGAGCCATAAGCCTAGCATAAGAGAGAGTATCGCCTAGAAGACCGGTAACACCAAAAAGAGCCATCCCTTTTGCGCTGTACAAAAGAAGTATCAGAGCAGGAACAGCAAATACAGCAGCAGGTGTTATCTGCTCAAAATAGTAAAAGGCAAGGGAAATTTCCAGAAAGAATATCCAGACATTTTTCAGAGACTCCGGTATATTCTTTCTCCTTACATCTTTAATAATTCCTATTACTATACCAATATTTAAATGAAGAAGTCCTACACCAAGCGCAAAAAGAAGAAACGGGGCAACATCAACCATGGGATTGATGACAACAAGTTTATCAAGAAAAGTAAACCCCAAATATTCAACCATAAGGTTGCCGAACCACCCTCCTGTCATTGAACCAAGTATTACCGTTGAAAGCCCTCCAAGGCTTAAAAGCACACCTGCGCTTTTAAAAAGGGGGTAGTATTTACCTCCACCCCTAAGAATCAGAATACCGAGGATAAGTGCGGCAAGACCATACATGGCATCTGTTATCATTATTCCGAAGAAAAAAAGAAAAGATGGAAATATTAAAACCGTAGGGTCAACCTCGTCATACTTTGGCGGTGCATAAAGCTTTACCAGGAGTTCAAAATGTTTAATTATTCCGGGGTTTTTAAGGGAAACAGGAAGTTTGTCCGGTGGTTCATCTGGTTCTTCAGCAATCGCAAAGGCAAGCCCCTCTCCTGTTTTTTCTATTTCTTTTATAACACTGTCTGCATTTTCTTTTACTACCCAGCCCTGAATTGCTGTTACTGATTCTGTTTGGGTAAAGTTTGTAAAAACCTCTGCACGCTCCCTGTCAATTGCAAGAAGTTCCCTGAAGGTTTTAAGCTGTTTTCTCCAGTTAAGAGCCTGTGCCCTTATTTTTTCCCTGCATTCACTCTGAACAGCACCTATTATATTAACTTTCCTTCTAATTTCAGCCACAACATCTGCCGGAGTCCCGGAATATTCCGATGATGGCATTTTTTCAATATCCCATTTTCTGATAATCCCCCCTATATCCTCTAAATGCTTTGACAAGCAGACAATAGCTATGAAAGACTCTTCTTCGGAAACACTTTGATGACTGAAAAAAAACATTCCGTTTGTTGCTTCTTCAAGTTCTTTCTGCAACGGAATAAAATCTTTTGAGTGTGTAATTCCAATAACTGTGCTTACAAAAGAGCCTTCGCCTGTAAGTTCCAGAGGAAGGTTAATTGAACTGATTTTTTCAAAAAAAAGCGTATGAGACTTGAGCTCTGCTGTTTCAGCAGCTGCTTTCTCCATTTTTTCAAGAGGTTCTGCAATCTGTTCATCTATTTGAGAAACTGTTTTTAAAACTTTTTCCAGAAGACTTTCTCCATGCATATCCTGCACCTTTATTTTTTCAGGCGGATCGGGGGCAAAGAGTTTTTTAAAGAAGCCTTCCTCTTCTTCTGGGGAAACCATATTGAATATGTCAAGAAGCCTGTTTACAGCCATCAATTGCGTTGTAATCGTGCGTATATCATGGGGAACAGGATGTGAGGATAATAGTTCGCTCCAGTTTTTATCTGAAAGCCTGTTTCTAAAATCATTTATCTGAACAGCCCCTATTTCGTGAAGCTTTTTCACAACCTTCTGTTTTACTGAATTGTGTGATAAAACAATAACTCGCTGAACCGGTTCAGGGTAGAACATTTATGCATCTCCAGCAACATGTTTAATTATTATCGCAGATGCATGCTCAATTCTTCCTTCAACCTTATCTCTGATCTGCTTTGCCTTTTCAATTCCATCGGAAATTATCTTTTCTGCCTGAGAATCCGCCTCAGAGGCTGAGGTTTTAATTATTTCAGCAGCTTTTCTGTCGGCATCCTCAAGCGCTTTTTTGACAATGTCTCTTCCTTCCTGTTCAGCCTTGGAAATAATTGCGGCAGCCTCTTTTTTTGCAGCTTCAATTTGTGCAAGGGTTTTATTCTCCGCTTCTTTTATTTTTTTTATTTGCTCTATCATAGGGTTTGAAGCCTCCGGAAAAATCTTTTCTTAAAGGTATTCTTATAATAAATACAAAATTTTTCAATAATAATCAAGGATTTTTGAAAAACAGTTAAAATATACTGCAGGTTACAATGCATTATCCACTGCTCATTGCTTATTGTCTTTACTCAACGGCTTTCAGCTATTCTCTCCATTTTTTGAAAAGGCCATGATCTTTCTCAAAAAAAAGTTCCACTGCTTTTCCGACTGAATGATTCACTATTTCATCAATTGATTCGGGGTTCTGATAGAAGGCAGGAACTGGTGGAAGCACAATACCGCCCATCCTTGTAACAGAAGCCATGTTTTCAATATGTATAAGGTTTAAAGGTGTTTCCCTGAAAAGCATAACAAGCCGTCTTCTCTCCTTTAATACAACATCGGCAGCTCTTGAAATAAGGCAGTCTGAAAATCCATGAGCAATTGAGGAGAGAGTCTTTGCACTGCACGGAGCTATAATCATACCAGCTGTTTTATAAGAACCGCTTGCAATACAGGCTGTAAGGTCTTCATTGTCATAAACCCTGTCAGCAAGTGAGATAGACCTTTCAACGGCAAAGCTGTCAATTTCTGTCTCCATAATAAACTTGGCAGTTCTGCTCATAATAAGATGTGTTGCGGCATATCCTGAATTTTTAAAAAATTCCAGCAGTCTGAGTCCGTATACCGCTCCACTTGCGCCGGTTATAGCAACTATTATTTCATTTTTTTTCAATAACTTTTCCTCTTCAGAATTTTAATTATTTTTGAACAGAGTTTTTCTGCATTTGACATAACATTTTCAATATCCTCAGCATTCAAATTGTCTATATGAAAACCGGCTGCAGCAACTGTTGTACGGAAAAAAACAGAAGCAATTTTTTCAGAAAACATACGGGCTATTGCCTCATCTTTATGTCCCTCAATATTTACAACAGATGAGGTACTACTTGTTTTTTCTCGATTTTTAAGGCTTTTGCGTGGAGTGGATACAACTACAGAACCTATATGAGGACTTGTGCCCCCAGAAATTGAAACAAGTATATCCCTGCCTATAAGCTGAGCCCTTGCAGTGAGCAAAAAACTGTTTTCTCCGGAGGAAACACTTATTTCATCTTTGGAGGATTGCATCTTTTATCCACCGGCAATAGGTGGGAAAATACTCAAAATATCTCCGTCTTTTAGTTCGGTTTCTGCATCCTTCTGTATGCCATGGATGAGTATTATTTTGGGAATTTCAGGAGGCAGTTTAAACAACTCCATCACAGCGTTTACACATGACCCGTCAGGGAGTTCAACCTCACAGGCGCTGTTTTCAGCATTTGGAGGGAGATGGTGGCGAAGGGTTGCAAAAAGCTTTACTTTAATTTTCATAACATATCCATAAAAGTTTAAAATTTAGCCGCTAGGGGTTTTGAGTTTTTCAGGCTGACAAAACAAAGAAGAAAAAATATGCCGAAGAGGAGACTCGAACTCCTACGGTGTTGCCACCACAAGAACCTGAATCTTGCGTGTCTACCAGTTCCACCACTTCGGCATTTTAAATTTGATTTGTTGCAATTAAATCCTTTTCCATTTACAATAAACCTTTGTATTTGTCAAGCTTTATTAACTTTTAAAAAAGGTTTTTCATTTACACCTCTCTGCTTTTGAGCATGATAAAAAACTTTTGGAACAGCTACTTCAATTGTGTTTGTAGTTGATTTGTTAATTGTTGCTGTCTGGAAAAAATAATGCAGATAATAAAAGGAAGCCAAAATCTTCGCAGGATTAATTTAAATAACCCGGTTGTAACATTTGGCAATTTTGATGGTGTTCATAAAGGACATCAGATTATTTTAAGAAAGGTAATGCAGATAGCGGAAGAATCAGGCGGTGCTTCGATTGTCTACACTTTTGATCCTCATCCTTTAAACATTCTTCGTCCTGACAAGGATCCTCCCAAAATTACAACCTTAGACGAAAAAGCCTCTATAATTGGAGAGCTTGGAATAAAGTATCTTGTCTGTGAAAAGTTTACAAAAATATTTGCTGAAATGACGGCAGAGGATTTTGTAGCAAAAATTATTCACAGCAACATTGAACCAGTAGATGTTGTTATAGGAAATGACTATGCATTCGGAAAAGCAAGGGAAGGCAATGTCGAGCTGTTGCAGAAACTCGGTTCAAAATACGGGTTCCGGGTTCATGTTACCCAGGACATTTCTATTAAGAACATCCCTGTGCGAAGCACTACTATAAGAAACCTCATAAAGCAGGGCAGGGTTTCCCTGGCAGGAAAACTTCTTGGAAGAGATTACTGTATTTCAGGAACGGTTATTCACGGCGAAAAAAGAGCTATTGGATTTCCAACGGCAAACTTAAGCCATATCAAGGATCTGATCCCGGCCGAGGGTGTTTATGCGGTAAGAATCAAAACGCCCTCCGGAATGCAAAAAGGGGTTGTAAACATAGGATTTAACCCTACCTTCAAAATGAAAAAACTCTGTGTTGAAACACATATCTTTGATTTCAATGAAGATATATATGGAAAGGAAATAACAATATTATTTGTCAAGAGAATACGGGGCGAAAAAAAATTCGGCAATGTTGACAGCCTCGTTGAACAGATTAAAAAAGACATAAATTTTGCAAAAAAATCCTTAAATAAGTTTGAGTAAAAAATGATAGACCTACACACCCACACAACAGCATCTGACGGAAAACTTTCACCGACAGAACTTGTAAGATATGCCGTCAAAAAAAAGCTCCGGGCTCTTGCAGTAACAGACCATGACACAGTGGAAGGACTGGATGAAGCAATAGGGGCAGGCAGACAAACCGACATGGAAGTTGTTCCGGGTATTGAGATAAGCGCAGAATGGAAGACAGGGACCATGCATATACTTGGATACTACATGGATTATAATGATTCAATATTTATGAAAAAAATAGGATTGCTCCAGGATTCAAGAGCACAGAGAAACCCGTGTATAATAAAAAAACTCCAGCAACTTGGAATAGATATTGAGATTGAAGAGGTTGTTGCTGTATCTGGAACCGGTCAGGTTGGCAGGCCTCATTTTGCCCAGGTTCTTCTCAACAAAGGATATGTTAAAACCCCGAGAGAGGCTTTTGAAAAATATCTTACAAAAGGTGCAAAAGCTTATGTTGAAAAATATCGTTTTAATCCTGAAGAAGCTATAAAGCTTATCCTTAAGGCCGGCGGAATACCTGTTTTGAGTCACCCTATAACACTCAACTGTGAAACCATCCTTGAACTTGAGAGTGTGGTCAGAGAACTCACTGAGCTCGGGTTAAGAGGAATTGAGGCATACTACTCTGACCACGACAGGGGTATGTCAAAAATCTGCAAGGGGATTGCTGAAAAATATAAACTCCTTGTTACCGGTGGCAGCGATTTCCATGGAGAGAACTTAAACGGCATTGAACTTGGCTCAGGGAAAGGAAGCCTGAATGTTCCTTATGAGGTACTCGAAAAACTTAAAAAAGCCCTTTGAGAACACTCCGGTTACAGGGTTTAGAAAAAACTATAATTACAGGTTTGCGGTAAGGAATATGCATGCCCAATATCAACAAATTAACAGCACAAAAGGTGGTGATTCTGGTCGGTCCTACTGCATCAGGTAAAACCGCTTCAGCTTTGCGTTTAGCTGAAAAATTTCCTTCTGAAATAATAAATGCCGATTCCATGCAGGTTTACAGATATATGGATATAGGCACTTCAAAGCCCACTGCTTCCCAAACCGAAAAAGTTCCCCATCACCTTCTCTCGATAATCAACCCTGACGAGCCTTTCAGCGCAGCAGACTATATGAAGCTCGGCAGAAAAACCATTGAAGATATTTCAGAAAGAAACAAAATTCCGATTGTTGCAGGGGGAACAGGTCTCTATATAAAATCCCTCACAAAAGGGCTTTTCTATTCTCCGGGCTCTGATAAAGATTTCAGAAAAAGCATGGCAGAAGAAAGTCTTGAACATCTTTTTGAAAAACTCAAAAAAATCGACCCTATACAGGCTCAAAGGATAAACCATAGCGACCGGCACAGAATAATACGCGCCCTTGAGGTATTCCACCTTACAGGCAGAACCATTTCCAGCCTACACTCTGAACACGATTTTTCCGATACGCCTTATGACTGTTTAAAAATTGGCCTCTATCTTGACAGGGATGTTCTATACCGAAAAATTGACCTGCGGGTAGACGAAATGATAGCACAGGGATTTATTGAAGAGGTGAAAAAACTTCTTAACATGGGATATTCCCCGGAACTCAAACCCATGCAGAGCATAGGCTATCTTCAGCTTATTCAATATATAAAAGGCAGTCTCTCTCTGGACAGGGCTATCTATTGCGCAAAACAGCAGACCAGACGATATGCAAAACGCCAGATTACATGGTTTCGGAATGACCCTGAAATTATCTGGTTCAGAGCAGATGAAAGCTTTAATTTGCTTGAAACCCAAGTTAAAAACTTCTTGAATAATAGTTAACATTTAGGTTAGTATATCTTAGGCTTTTAACTATAATCTAATTTCATTAAGATAATTGATATGACAGAAAGACTAATGAAACAAGCAGCTATTTTTATTTTCTTTTTTACTTTATTCACCCCTTTTGTTTTATTATCCCAGGACATTCTGCCAAAGGAATTTACCGCATATGGTGTTTCAAAAATTGATGACGGAGACCTTGCAAAAGCAAGACAGGAAGCTCTCCTTGATGCACAGAGAAAAGCTGTTATGAGTGCCGTTTATGCCAGAATCTCAATAGATGATATTATAAAATACAGCCACACATTGAAAGATATTTATTACAACAGTTACAGCTTTTATCTCAATAATTTCAGGATCCTCAATGATTATCAACATTTCGGCATATATACATTAGTCATTCAGGCATCTGTCAACGAAGAAGCATTGACAGATGAGCTTTCCTCTGTCGGGGTAATGACTTCAAAGCAGAAACCTGCTTCTGTACTTTTCATGCTAGCCGAAAAAGGAGTTGCTGATGAAGATTACAACTACTGGTGGCATGGTGATATTATTGAAATTGATATGCCCGGTGAGATTACAGCACGTCTTTCTTCTGTTTTCAAGGAAAGAGGATTTAGAGTAATAGATCCTTTTAACATTGAAATGAACAAATTACAGGAGATAAATATTTCAGAAATTGAGCCTGATGCCGCCCGGTACCGAAGGATAGCCCTTGATCACGGTGCAAAATACCTGATCACCGGCCAGGCAGTGCTTGTTAAAACAGAGAAACAGCCTTCCGGTCCTCTCGTGAACATCCAATGCAATATCAAGGCAAAGGTTTTTGATACAAGCTCAGAACACCCAATAGCCCATATTTCAACATTTATGCCTGGAACACATATTGACGAAAACTCTGCAATAAATGATGCAATAGCAAGAGCATGTGACGGTTTTTCTGAAAAAGTTTTTGACAGGATCTATTCCCATGCAAAAGACTTTAATCAATACATCTTAAATATTAATTTAAAGACAAAAGACAGAGAAAAAGCAGCAGTATTGATTATCGAAACCCTTAATAGCATATTTCCTGATTTAAAAGTTGACAATTTTCAAAGAATTGAAGACATATTATCAGTAAGTACAAAAAGCAAAATGCCGGGGGCTGAGATAAGCGAAGGACTTCTGAGGACACATATTGACGGATTTTATTTCGTCTTTGTTTCAGCAAAAGATGATGTGCTTGAGTTTGATTTTTTAGATAAATAAATTAAGTTACCTAAATATGAACATACCAAACCTTCTTTCTGTTTCCCGTATTCTGATGATACCTGTTTTTATAATTTTCTTGAGCTACAACCAACTGAGAGCCGCCTTTGCCGTTTTTGCCCTGGCAGCCATAACGGATGCTCTTGACGGTCTGTTTGCAAGGGTTCTTAAACAGAAAACAACACTTGGTGCATTTCTTGATCCCCTGGCTGACAAACTGCTTCTTGTCAGCGCATATATTGTCTTTGCAGTTCTTGCCCTTATACCCGCATGGCTTACAATCCTTGTTGTGAGCAGAGATGTAATAATCTCCCTTGGTTTTCTTACCTTAAGAATCAATACGGTGAATGTTGATATTAAGCCCAGTTTAATCAGCAAATGCAATACAGTGTTTCAGTTCAGTACAATATGTGCTGTCTTTATTTTTTATATTATTGAAAGACCTGATTTTATTCTCCATCTTTTATACTGGACTACGGCATTATTAACCATTGCATCAGGTATTCATTACATTTTCTCCGGTCTCTCAATTTTGAACCATAATAAAGTGGAGGAACTTTAGGTTTATGTCAATTTTAAAAGGCAAAGAGATAGTATTAGGGATAACCGGGTGTATTGCTGCATATAAGGCTGCAGAGCTTGTAAGGAGCCTTGTATGTTCAGGCGCTCAAGTACATGCGGTTATGACAAAAAATGCACAGGAATTCATCTCCCCGTTGACTATTCAAACCCTTACAAACAGACCTGTTTACGCTGAACTCTTTAATCTTCACAGAGAACAGGAAATAAGCCATATATCCCTTGCCGAAAGGGCAGATATTCTGGTTATTGCTCCTGCCACAGCAAATTGTATAGGCAAAATCGCCTGCGGGATTGCAGATGACCTTCTTACAACAGTTGTTATGGCAACAAAGGCGCCTGTGTTAATCTGTCCTGCAATGAATGTCAATATGTGGGAGAACCCTGTTCTTCAAAACAATATTCTAACACTTAAGAAAACCGGCTGTTTTTTTATAGAGCCGGAAACAGGTGATCTTGCATGCGGAGTACAGGCAAAAGGCAGGCTTGCAAACCTTGACAATATTATTGATGGGATTGAGACAATTTTTTCACCCAAAGATTTTCTTAATAAAAATGTTATTGTAACAGCAGGGCCTACAAGGGAACATTCGGACCCTGTACGTTTCATCTCAAACCCATCCTCAGGCAAAATGGGTTATGCCATTGCAAGGGCTCTTAAGTACAGAGGTGCTAATGTGTCTCTTATAAGCGGTCCAAGTTCAATTTCACCGCCTGCTGGAGTTGAATTTGTAAGTGTTGTAAACGCTGAGGAAATGGCTCAGGCGGTTACCAGTCGTTTCGGCAAAGCAGAAATTGTTATCAAAGCAGCCGCTGTTTCAGATTACAGACCAAAAAATATTTTCAGCAGAAAAATAAAAAAAACAGGGGATGCCCAATCTATTGAGATTGAAAAAACAAGGGACATTCTCTCAGAACTTGGCAGCAATAAGGAAGGAAAGCTTCTTATCGGTTTTGCAGCTGAAACTGAAAACCTTCTTGAAAATGCAAAACAAAAACTAACTGCCAAAAACCTTGATATGATTGTAGCAAATGATGTATCGGGGAGTGAGGCGGGTTTCGAAACCGACACAAACCGAATTACCATTATCATGCCGAACGGAGAAAACGAAGAGCTTCCTCTCATGCAAAAAGATGCGGCAGCACATGTTATACTTGACAGAATTAATCAGCTTATAAATTCCTAAAAAACAGTATTTATTTTTGTATAGTATTTTCTCTGTTTATAACTTCTTTCAATGGTTTGCTTCCCTGACCATTGACAACAGCCTGATGGTAAGAGATCTGCTGTAAACCATGAGCTAATCTGGTTTTTGCTTATCAGCCATCAGCTTAAAAGCTAGCTTATGTCATCTAAAGACTTTTCATCTATATTATATAGTATAAAAACACACTGCCATTACTATAGAAAACTGGGGTTAAAGCATCTTTATTTAAAAACAGAAGACTTTATACCTCTTGAAAATAGAGTTGGAAATAAAAATGCAGGTTTTTCAGTAAATCCTGACAGTATGGAAAAAACAAAAACTGTTTTGATTCATGAAGAAGACGTCTCGATTTCAAACGAGGAAAAATTAAACAGTCTCAAAACAGAAATTGGGGACTGCAAGCGTTGCAAACTCTGCGAAAAGAGAAAAAATATTGTATTCGGGGAAGGCAGTCCGGAAGCAAAGATCGTTTTTGTAGGCGAAGGCCCGGGGGAAGATGAAGATATTCAGGCTAGACCTTTTGTGGGAAGAGCAGGACAATTATTAACAAAAATAATTGAGGCAATGCAGTTTAAACGATCAGATGTATATATTGCAAACATTGTAAAGTGCAGACCCCCTGGCAACAGAAACCCTGAGCCTGAGGAAATTCAGCATTGTCTGCCTTTTCTGCAGAAACAGCTGGAAATTATATCGCCTATGATTGTTGTTGCTATGGGCAATGTTGCGGCAAAAACCCTTCTTGGAAAGACGGCAGGCATTACAGAGTTGCGAGGCAACTTTTTTCCACTCGGAAATATGAAAGTGATGCCTACATATCACCCTTCCTACCTTCTGAGAAATCAGAGCAAAAAAAAAGAGGCCTGGGTTGATATGCAGATAGTGATGAGGGAATATGCCAAAAACTAAAGCACCCCATTTTTATTTACGGTTTAAGGTATGAAAAAATGAAATAAATTACTAAAAATGATTTTTTTTGTTTAAAAGCGCATATTCCCCGAACAGCTAAGTTACTTTTTTATATTCCTCAATAAGTTCTGTTTTTGTCAACAAACAATCCATGTTTGGAATATGCTTTAATATCTCTTCTCTGCCACCTTCTTCCCTGTCAACAAGAGCAATTATTCTTGCAACCTTTAATCCTTCCTGCACTGCCGATTCAATTGCCTTTATTGTAGAACCACCTGTTGTAATCACATCTTCGACTATTAAAACCCTGTCTCCTTCATTAACATCCCCCTCTACCATTTTCCTTAAACCGTACTCTTTACGTTCTTTTCTTATTGAAAAGGAACTGATATACCTCCCGTTCATAAAAGAAGTTAGAGAAACAGTGTTTGCTATCGGGTCTGCACCCATTGTGAGTCCCCCCACTGATTTAATATCATCATCTTTTATCATATCAAAAATAATTGCACCTATAAGAAATTTACCTTCAGGATTATGAGTGATTTTTCTACAGTCAATGTAATAATTGCTCATTTTTCCGGATACCAGCTTAAATTCTGCCTTTTCGCTGTATTTAAAAGATTTTTTAACAGCAAGGGCTGCAAGTCTCTTTTTTAACTGATAATTCATAAACAAACTTAACTCATTTAGATGTTAAACAAATATACCCTTTTTTTTGCTCTGTTCCGGCTGTTGTTGTGCTTCCTGGGTCGCGGCAGAAGCCTTAAGTTTATGCAACTGAAGCCCCATGTTTTTAATCTGCTCATCTTTTTCAGCCAGTTTTTGGTTCAGCTCCTGAATCTGATTTTCAAGGGTTTTTATCTGATCATCCCTTTTTATTATCTCCTGCTTTACAGCGGAAAGCTGTGAGGAGTGCTTCTCTTCAGCAGCCTGAAGCTTAGCGGTGTGCTCTTTAAGATAAAGATCATATCTGTTTTTTAGTTCTATATAGTCTTTTATTATTGAAAAATCAGAATATGATTCCTTCTCCATCATCTTTGCCTCCTTTGTTTTCTAATATACCTCCATACTCACTTATTCCCATTTGATCCATTGCAAGTTTCATCTCGCCTGGAAACGGGGTAATGGAAGCTGCATCTTTATAGCCGATTATATTGTTTGCAATAAGAGCAACAAGTGACTGTTCCAATGTCTGCATCCTGTGAACCGAAACAGACCTTTCCATCTCTTCTCTGATATCCTTAATCTCATTTTGCTCAATCAGTTCACGTATCCTTGAGTTCCTGATAAGAATTTCAACAGCTGCAACCCTGCCCTTTCCGTTTCGTCTTGGGACAAGCCTTTGGTGAATTGATGCAATAAGAACATCACTCAGTTGTTTCCTGACCTGTGAGCGTATGTCAGGAGGGAACATGTCAATTATCCTTGAAATAACCTCGTAAGAGCTGTTTGCATGGATGGTGCTAAAGACAAGGTGCCCCGTTTCAGCAGAACTCAAGGCAGCGGTTATTGTATCAAGGCTTCGGATTTCACCTATAAGCATTACATCCGGGTCCTGTCTCATAGCGTTTTTTAGACCAGATTCGAAGTCAAGGGTGTCAATTCCAATCTCACGCTGTGTGATAAAAGCCCTGTCATCTCTGAAAAGAAATTCTATCGGGTCTTCTATTGTTATTACATGAACCCTTCTTGTCATATTGATAAACTGAAGCATTGCTGCAAGAGAGGAAGACTTTCCAGAACCTGTCGGACCGGAAACTATAACAAGCCCTTGATGCTTTTCACAGAATGTTTTTAATACCTGGGGAAGGACAAGATCTTCAATAGTTGGAATTTGTGTGGCAATGTTTCTAAATACCGCTGCCAGGGTGCCTCTCTGATAAAAAACATTTACCCTGAAACGCATAAAACTCTCTATTGCGTAGGAGGAATCAACAGCAAGCTGTTCGGCAAGAAGATTCTTCTGCTTTTCGGTAAGTATTTTATCAGTAAGCTCTTTCAAATTTTCAGGGGAAAGTTTTTCATCTGTTTGAGGGTTTAATTGACCATCTATTCTAAGAAGCGGGGGGGCTCCAACCCTCAGATGCAGGTCTGAGCCTTTTGTTTCGACCATTTTATATAGAAGTTTATCTACATCCATTTCAATAATATCCATAAATCTGTTTATTTTATCAAGTCTTACCAGAAATTATTATTTTAAAAAAGGAAAAAATCAACATTTTTTTTTAGTTATATTTAATTTCCAATGCACCCTCATGGATTCAATGCATCAATGGTTTTCTGAAACTGGTTATAAAGGCTTCCCTGTAAAACAATACACTTGAAAAATTTAAGCTGATTTAATAAATTATAAATTTGTTTATTTGAGACAAAACCTGTTGTGAATAAAAAATCGCTTTTATTGTTAAAACGACTACAAACTCCAAAGGATTTTATATTATAAAATCCGTTTTTAAACAGATTTTGGGTAAAACTTAATATCTGAATGTTATACGAAACTATCCCTAAAAAGCAGTTTTAATTATTTTTTCAACTTCAACAGATTATTACTTTTTAGCCATTTGTTTTGCCAGTTCTGTATCCTAAACGCCATTTTTAGCAACACACCCCAATTTTCTTCTTTATTTAAGTCTATTTTCGTGTTATGTTTTTTTGTTTTAACCATAGGGGGAAGTCTACTGTGTTTTGTTAATATTGCTGAAAAAACCATTTAAGCAGGGGTTCCCCTACCGATTTCAAGTTTAAATGTAAAATCAAATTATTAATTATAATCTCAATTTGAGTAATAGACCAATTAAGGAGATGTAAAATGTATTGTTTAATTATGGCGGGCGGAAGGGGGACAAGATTCTGGCCCAGAAGCAGAAGCTCATCACCCAAACAACTAATTGATATTATCAGCGAAAAAACAATGATTCAGGAGACTGTTTCAAGAATATCACCTCTTGTACCACCTGAAAAAACAGTAATAGTAACAGGTAGAGACCACGCCGAAGACCTGATTTTGCAGGTTCCTGAAATACCTGCAGACAATATTATTATTGAGCCTGTCGGACGAAACACTGCTCCGTGTATATGCCTTGCAGCTCTTAAAATAAGCGCACAGGCTCCTGATGAAGATATGATTGTTTTACCTGCAGATCATTACATATCCGATGAAGAAGGATTTCTGAATTGTCTTGAAACAGCATCTGCAGCGGCAAGGAAGACAGACAGTCTTGTTACACTCGGAATAAAACCCACAAGCCCTGAAACAGGATACGGCTATATAAAATGTGGCAGTGTTGCCGGCACATTTAATGGTCAGAAATTTTACCAGGCAGCCAAATTTCATGAAAAGCCAGACATTGATAAGGCTAAAGAGTTTCTTTTTGAAGGAGATTATGTTTGGAACAGTGGCATGTTTATGTGGAAAGTCTCTGCTATATTAAAGGCAATTAAGACATTTCTGCCCGGTATTTATAATACTCTCAGCGCAATATTTAAAGGAACGGTTATTGATGAAAAAATGTTTAAAGAAGCTTTCAGCAATATTGAGTCTATATCAATTGATTACGGAGTAATGGAAAAAGCTGATAATGTGATAACCCTTAAAGGAGATTTTGGTTGGAATGATATCGGGAGCTGGTCTGCTGTATATGATATTGCACAAAAAGATGCTGAAGGAAACGCCTTCAGGGGCAGGGTTATTTCAATTGATTCTAAAAACTCGATGGTGTATTCTCCTAAAAAACTTGTAAGTGTTGTAGGGCTGGAAAATGTCTGCATAATAGAAACAGATGATGCACTTCTTATATGCCCTGTTGACCGGGTTCAGGATGTAAAAAAGGTTGTTGAAAAGCTTGAAGAGCAGGGGATGAAAGAGTATCTGTAAGCAACTAAGCAATGGTAATTCTTAGGTTGAGCTGATAAGCAAAACCAGAAATAGAAGGAAGCGATAAGCAGTCATGGGTCAGGAAAAACAACCTCTATATTATCTATAGGGTTGGGAGCTATGCCAAGATTAATAAGGGCTTCATTAAAAGTTTTGTCATCAAAGGGTTTTGTAATATAGACCCCGCCTGTGTCGGTTGTGACCACTGCCTCCTCTATCTGTTCTGCATTTTTTAAGCTTGAAAGTATAATAACCTTGGTCCTGTCTTCTTCTTGTATACCAGTTTCGTCCTGAATTTTAATAATTTCTTTTAATACTGTCACTCCGTCCATCAGGGGCATTATAATATCTATTACAGCAAGGTCATAACGTGAACCTGAATTCACCGAGGCTTGAAACATCTCAACCGCCTGCTGACCGTTAAGTGCCTCATCACAGGTTCCGTATTGTGACAGAATAGATTTGAGATATTTCTGAACAGAAATGCTGTCGTCTGCAATAAGAAACCTCGCCATGTTTTTATCTCCCGCTTTTTATGTTCGAATTTGTAAAAAAATACAGGCTGCAAGAAACAAGCTACAAGAAAAACACTAAGATCTTGATTGTGTATATTACCTTACCTTACCTTACAGCTAATTGATAATGGATTTTCAATATTTGCTGTCAATCAGGAGTATAATTATTATTTCTTGGCTTTTCCCTGATCAGCAACAGAAGCCATTGCCTTTTCAATCTCCTCCGGATCGCCTAAGTACCGGCTGTTTACAGGTTTCATATCTTTGTCAAGTTCATACAGAAGGGGAACACCTGTTGGAATATTAAGACTTACTATATCCTCATCAGAAATATTGTCAAGATACTTAACAAGAGCGCGAAGTGAGTTGCCATGTGCTGCAATAAGAGGCTTTTTACCCTGTTTTAAAGCCGGGACAACTGTATCATGCCAGTAGGGAAGAAACCTTTCAACAGTGTCCTTAAGACATTCAGTGGAAGGAAGTTCATCTTTTGTCAGTTCGTTATATCTTGGGTCATGGCAGGGGTGTCTTTTATCTTTTTCCTCAAGAGCCGGAGGCGGAACATCATAGCTTCTTCTCCATATTTTAACCTTTTCTTCCCCGTGACTTTCAGCTATTTCAGCTTTGTTTAAGCCTTGAAGAGCTCCATAATGTCGTTCATTTAAACGCCAGGTTCTGTAAACAGGTATCCACATTAAATCCATTTCATCTAACACAATCCACAGGGTTCTTATTGCTCTCTTGAGAACAGATGTGTAGGCTACGTCAAAACTGAAACCCTCTTTTTTCAACAGCAAGCCCCCATTGTGTGCCTCTTTAAATCCTTTTTCTGTTAAATCAACATCAGTCCAGCCTGTGAACCTGTTTTCCTTATTCCATACACTTTCACCGTGTCTTATAAGAACTAAATTTGGCATAGATCCTCCTATCCCGGAAAACCGGAAAAAATTTAATTAAAACAAAATTGATGGACCGGTAAAAAGTCAAAAAAACAACGATATTCTTATTTCGAACGCAGGGATAAATCTCCTTATTTCAGTATGTTATGAGATCTCTCACTTCGTTCGAGATGACAGCGGGGGACTTTTTACACAACCATCAAAACTGAGCAAGTTTTTAGATATATTTTACAACCCACAGAGTAATAAAACTGTTTAGACTAGTTAATACCTCCCCCATATTCTTTTGTCAGTTTTGAGATCATTTTTTTAATACCGGTTGACAAATGTACAGGATAATTTTTATTAACCCGTAACTCTTTAAGATAGGAAGGAAGTTTTTCCACTGCTTCAACACAGCGTTTCCTGACATTCGCAGCAGTTTCCCTTTGCCTGATTCTTATCCCGTTTTTTACAACAGGCTCAAGAAGAGGCTGTCCATTCATAGACTCTGTATCAAGGCAGATACTGTCATGTTTATACATATTGTCAGAACCGCAGAAACGGTATATCTGTTTTATTCCAGGCAGTGTCTGTTTATCATCACTTAACTTTATTTTAGGTCCTCCATTGTCCTGAACAAGTTTGTAAACCCCTGATATGGCGGCAACGGGTTTTGCCGTTATAAGCTCTGTTCCTACGCCAAAGAGATCAATTGGAGCTTTTTTCTGCTTGAATTCATCAATTTTATACTCATTCAGATCATTGCTTGCAATAATTTTTATATATGGGAAACCGGCTTCATCAAATATATGTCGGACCTTTTTTGAGAGTTTGGCAATGTCGCCTGAGTCAAGACGCACGGAGCCAAGCTTTTTGCCCCTTGCTTCCAGTTCACCGGCAGCGATACATGCATTGCGTGCACCTTGAAGAGTACTGTAAGTATCAATAAGAAGAGAGGGCTTTTCATTGAATATTTTTATGTATGCCCTGAATGCTTCAAGCTCTGTTTTGAATGCCATTATAAAGCTATGTGCATGCGTTCCTGCAATTGGAATATTATATTCTTTGCCGGCAAGCACATTGCTTGTCGCAACAGCACCTGCAATAAATGCGGCCCTTGAGCCTTTTATTCCTGCATCGCATTCATGTGCCCTGCGCAGCCCAAAGTCAATCACTCCTGAGCCTTGCGCAGCAGTTACAATCCTGCTTGTTTTTGATGCAATCATTGTCTGAAAGTTAATAATATTGAGAAGAGCAGTTTCTACAAGTTGAGCCTGTATTCTGCGGGCATGTACCCTTATTATTGGTTGCTGAGGAAACACCGGAATACCTTCAGCAACCGCAAACATATCGCCGTCAAATTTCAGGTCTTTTAGAAATTTGAGATAATCGTTTTCAAAACCCTGAGTTTTGAGATAACTGATATCCTCTTCAGAAAACTCAATTGAGGTAACATAATCAATTGCATCCTCTATGCCGTTTACAATTAAATATCCCCAGTCCTGAGGAAACGCCCGGATATATAAGTCATATACAGCAGGGTCATCCTTGCTGTTGTAAAAGTAGGCTGCGTTCATTGTAAGCTGATAAAGGTCTGTAAGAAGGGTTTTGTTCATATCAGTTTAATAACCCTTGAAAAAAGATTTTTCTGTCTGTTTACTTCAGAAATTGCATTTTCTGAAGCCATGACAGTTGGAATCCCACTTGTGGCGAAATCCTTGAAAATCCCTGAAAATTCTTTCACATGTTCGAGCCTTGTTTCAAGTATCTCATCCCTCATTTTTTGCAGTTCTTCTTCTGTGGTATTGATTAGAAAACGCTTCAGTGAGACAAAGCCTTTTGCATCAGGAAACATGTAGGTGTCTATGCCGCCTATAGTTCCAATAATACTTTTCCGGATATCATCTTCTTTAACAGATCCATTAAGAAATTCTGATGAACTGTCAAACACATCAAGTGTTTTAATAATGTTTGGGTCGCGATAAGAGACAAACAGAAGGGTTCCTGAAAGACGGTCAAAACCGCAGAAAGAGCCATAAGCACCTCCCTGAACACGAACCTTTTCCCAGAGCCATGCGGTTCTGAGGAGGTTTATAAATACATGAATACTGCCTTTATAAGCATATCCTGAATCATAAATATTTGCAGCTTTGCCCACATAATTGACCATTGAAGGCACTGCCATAGCTTCTGATTCCTGCATCAGCTCAGGTGTCCATAAAACCTTACTGCCCTCTGCTTTTTCAAAAACTTCGATAAAAGCGTTAATAAAGTCTTCACAGGATTCCCAAGATTTTTCATCTGTGGTAACATTAAAAACCATAGACCGGCGTTTTATCAGAAGACTTCTCATTTCCTCAAGTTTTTTACAAATGGAGTTCCATTGCAAATCAAAGTTTTTTTCAAGGTCTCTCAGAAACATAAGATAGTTTATTCCTGCCATCTGCTCATCCGCCCAGTCTGACTGGGTGAACCGGGCTTTCAGCCTGCTTCCAACCACATGATGCCCGCTTGGAATGAGGCCCTGCTCATATGAGGCTTTTTCTTCAAGAACTATTTGTTTTATTCTGTTCTTATCTTCAAACCTGGCGGTCTTTATTATATCTGACATAATGTCCAGCATTTCCGGTACACGCTCAGACATTGCCTTGCCACGCACAAACAGCCATGCAGTACTATCGGTGCTTTTTTTTAAAGGCGATGTAAAAAGAGCAGTTCTTATTCCACCTGTTTTCTGACCTATTCTCTGAGATAAAGAAATAAAATCCTGTTTTGCTGTTCCTGTTTCAAGCAGCGCCCGGCTGAATATCGGAACAAGGGGAAGATACTCCTGCGGCAGCAGACGCAGATTAAGTCCTGCATCAAAATATACAATCCTGCTTGTAAAAAGATCGTGAAAAAGAACGGTTGTATCTTTTCTCTCCAATATTTCACAGGGAATTGTAATATTTTTTTTCTCAATTTCAGACAGTTTAAGGCTTGGAATTAAAGCAAGAGCCTCAGGTGGATCAGGGCTCTGCTGAATCTGTTTTAAAAGAGCGGCATCTGTTTTTATTGATGTTATATCTTCCTCTGTCATGGATTTTTGTGCATTCAAAAGGCGCTCTTTTTCTCTCTCCCCTCTTTTTTTCTCAAGCCCAGGGTCGGGTTTAAGGAAGACCGTAGTTCTGTGATTATTTTTTAATAAAAATTTTTCCGTAGCTTCTTCAAAAAACCTTTTATTGGATGAAATATTTTTTTTCAGTTTCTCCAGCTGTGATTCAAAAGCAAGAATTTCAAACAGATCTCCGCCATAAAGCCATACGGAAAGCGCCCTGAGCATGAGTATAAGGCCTTTTGGCATCTGCCCTGTGTTTTGTTCTCTCAAGCCAAATTCAAGGGTGTTCAGCGCTGCTTCAACCGTGTCAGGGTGATAACCATCACTATAGAGCTTTTCAAGGGTTTTTAATATAAGGTCTTCAACTCTGGCCAGGTTTTCTGTATCCACACCTTTCATACCAGTAGAAAAATATGTCTGAAGAAGCTCGTTTTCAAACCCTACCCCCGTAATTGCCTCACCAAGACCTGAATCAATAAGAGCTTTGCGAAGGGGTGATGCTGAGGTTCCTATCAGAATATATGAAAGAACATTGAGAAGAAGGGTTGTTTCAACATCCGAGGTTTTAGACAAAAGCCAGTTAACAGTTAACATAGCCTTTGTTTCATTTTCAGAAGATGGGAAAAAGTAAGTGGATGAAACAGGTTTTTGAAAAGGTTTTTGCATATCAACATTGGTAATGACGTTTTCAGCTTCAAAAGCACTTAAATACTTCTCAAGCTTAATAAACCTTTCTTCAGGGGGGTCATCACCATAAAAATAGATTCTAGCGTTTGATGGATGATATTTTTGTTTATGAAATGATACCAGCTGATCATAGGATAGTTGTATGATATTCTCGGGTTCTCCCCCTGATTCAAGCCCGTAGGTATTGTCAGGGAAAAGGGACTGCTGGGTGTAGCGCATGAGCAGACTTTCAGGCGCGGAAAAAACCCCTTTCATTTCATTAAAAACAACCCCTTTATAGCTAAGCTTTGAGGTGTTTTCATCAATCTCGTAATGCCATGCTTCCTGCTGAAAAACATATGGAGTTAAAAGGGGGTAAAAAACTGAATCAAGGTATACATCTACAAGGTTGTAGAAGTCTTTTAAATTCTGGCTTGCAACAGGATAGCAGGTTTTGTCGGGGTAGGTAAAAGCATTTAAAAATGTCTGAAGAGAGCCTTTCAAAAGTTCTACAAAGGGTTCTTTAAGGGGATATTTTCTGGAACCACAAAGAACAGAGTGTTCAAGTATATGGGCAACACCGGTTGAATCAGAAGGAGGTGTTTTAAATGTTATTCCAAAAACCTTGTTTTTATCCTCATTAATGACTGATAAAACTTCAGCCCCTGTTTTATTATGTCTAAAAAGCCTGACTTCTGAACGAAGTTCGGGAATGCCTGCTTCCTTAATTAACTTAAAACTGTTTATCATTGTTTATCCGTATTAAAAGTTATATTACTTCTTTTTCTTCTTCTTTTACCATTAACCTGATGTCTCTTAGTTTTGGAAGAACTCTTATAAAGGCATCAAAAACATCAGGGTTAAAATGAAACCCTCTATCTTTTGCCATAATTTCAAGTGCCTCATTTTCAGCAATAGGGGGTCTGTAAACCCGTTCATGAACAAGAGCATCATAGACATCAACTACTGCAATTAAACGGGCGGGTTCAGGAATGTCAGATCCTTTAATCCCATAAGGATACCCTGTTCCATCCCATTTTTCATGATGATACAAAGCAATTTGCTGGGCCATTTGGAGCATTTCAACAGAAGATCCTTCCAGAATTTGTGCCCCTATAACAGTATGGTTTTTTATTATCTGGAATTCTTCAGGTGTAAGAGTTTTTGGTTTAAGTAAAATACTGTCAGGAATGCCAATTTTTCCAATATCATGCATCGGCGCAGCAATTCGGATATCTTTTACCGCTTTTAATGGCCATGACATCTCTTTTGCCATAACCTCGCAGTAAAGACCAAGTCTTCTTATGTGAGAGCCTGTTTCCTCGTCTCTGTAATCAGAGGCTGTTGTGAGACGCAGGCATATCTCTTCCTCTCTGCTCCTTAAGTCCTGTGTTCTCTCAAGTACTTCCCGCTCAAGCCTTGTCTCATATTCCCTGCTTTGAATCAGAAGCCTTCTTCTCTCAAGAGAGTTGACCACACTGATGATTATTTCATTAAGATCAAAAGGTTTAAGAACATAACCGTAAGCACCCAGCTCAAGTGCTTTAAGAGCGGTTTTTCGGTCATTAAGGGCTGTTACCATAATAACAGCCGTATCAGGATATTTGTTTTTTACAATTGAGAGAAGCTCTATACCTGATCTGCCGGGCATCATAATATCTGAAATCATTAAAGAAATATGAACCTGTTCAAGCACGAGCAGGGCATCATCTGCACAACCGGCGCTATGGCATTCATAGCCCTCCATTTCAAGGCATTGAACAAGAACATCATTTAGCATGGAGTCATCTTCAACTATGAGCAGTTTTTCATTTCCTTTGCTGTTCAATTTTCTAAACCCCCGGATGAAAGGTTATTAAAGGTTGAAAAGCTTTCGTATTAAGCTGTTTAATCTTTTTTATATCAACATTCAGAATTCATTACAATGTTTTTATTCGCCCCATCTTTATCGAGGTTGTGACAGCTTTCTTATCATTACCAATAAAACAGATACATAGATTAATGCAGAAACCAGAAACAGGCTTTTCGGTAAAAAAAAGTGCATTATAACAGAAGGTACAAAAGGACCTATTATACTGCCAATGCCGTAACAGAATGTTGTCATTGCATTTCCGCGAGGCAGGTCTTCATGGGGGAGAATCTCTCCCAAAAGCCCCACTCCAAGAGGATAAAGAGCCCCTACAGCCGCTCCTCCTGTTAGAAGGAGTACTGAAATACTCATGTTTGACGGCAAGAAAACAAGAAAGCTAAAGCTCGCAGCACCAATCCCATATGTTATAAGCAGAATCTTTCTGAGCCCTATCCTGTCACCAAGGATACCTATAAGGGGTGTAAGCCCCCCGTGACCAATCATGAAGGCAAACAAAAGAATGCCTGTATGAAATTCAGTGAAACCCTCCCTTAACGCAAAGACCGGTATAAGGGATATAAGTGCCCCCTCCATAAATCCGCACATAACCATTGCAGTAAGAGAAGGAGAAAGTATTCGTATAAATGCCATGTCAAATTTGAATTTAGGTTTTTTTTCCTCTATCAACGGAATAGATTTTGTAACCACAACAGCGGATATACAACACCCCAGTCCTGTTAAAAGAAAAGGAAACCACAAACCATACTTTAAAAGGAATAAACCGGCAGGTCCTGCCATAAGACAGACGGAAAAAGCAAAACCGTAGAATCCTAGATTTCTGCCCCTGTTTTTTTCAGTACTTGTCCTGTTGATAAGGGTTTCACATGAAGTGAAAACAGAGGCAAAAGCAGCTCCCATAATAAAACGAAGTATAAACCATGCAGGAAGAGAAAACACAAACCCTATCCCGACCATTGAAATCGCAACCGTAATGAGACCCCCTGACAGGACACGTCTTAATCCGTAAAGCTCAATGCATCTACCTGCAAAAGGTGCTCCAAAGGCAAGTCCCAGAAACATCACAGTAGCCATAAGCCCTATAACGGGTGTAGGAGTGTTAACTTCCTCCAGTACAACTGAAGTGACCGGGAGAACTATTCCAAACCCAAGACCGGCTGCTGATACCGCAACAAGTGCTGTAAAGAAAGAGCGCATATAATATCCTGTTTAACAATTAAAAAAACTGCAACCTCTTAATTTTTGTGGTGGTATTTCTTGCTCCCGGCCATAAAAGTATTTATGGATAGAGGATAAAACGAGGTACTCTCTCTAACTGCTCAATAACCATTGGTTTTTTGAAGCAGTATTTTATAGCCAGTTAAAAAAAACAGCAACAATTGGTTTCTGGAACAAATAAAATGATATGGTTTGCAGCAAATCCATTAAAAAGGTTTTTCTTAAAATACCAATACAGGAAAAAATCCTGCAGATTTTTTAATTATATGTTATTATTTCAGAAGTGTCAAAAAAACAGAAAGATGTTATTATGAATGAAATGCTAATTGAAAAAATACATAAAGAATTTGTAGAAACAAAAAAAATTACGCTTCCAGAAAAATTTCTTCCCAGGGAAAAAGGATATAATCTTTTAAACTGGGCTCAAGAGCTTTTTACCTATTATGAATGTAATGGTATTATTGTCAGACCCTTTGATGAACTCCCGCCTTTGAAACTTTCATTACAACAAGGAAATGACATTACTATAAGGGATGTGCATAAGTTCATAATAAGTGATATGAATCTCGTGCCAATTGAAACAAGAAAAAGTGTTTTAAAGACAGCCCTCTTAGGTACATCATCAACTCAAGCCTGGGAAAATATAAGTCCTGTTTTAGTAAAACTTTTTAAAGGTTTTGATGAAGAGGCAGTCACAGAGGAGTTATCCTGGATGTTCAGTCCTGTTTCAGAAATTCTATGGGCACTAACACTTTTTTTTATTGAGAAAGAAAGAGTGGTTCCTCCACAGGGAATAACACTTCATTCGAAACGCTTTCCTTATTATCTATGGCTTGGGCAGAACGGAGAGCAGGTGCTTTGGGAACCTGAAAACAATTTCTGCAGATGGCAGTGGCTTGCTTTTGACCTCTATAGAAAGTGGCAGGGGAAATAAGTAATTGTTATTTTGTTAACTAAACTACTCAAGCCCCCTCATTATAAACACCGATCCCAACAATATGCTTCTATTTCAGTTCAATTCTGTAAAACAGATCCGCCCCGCTTTCCTGTCCGATGTTGGACTCCACCTGCCATTTGTCTGTAAGGCTGTATCTTATCTTTGCAATGCTTGATCCTGTAAACACAGAATAGCCAATACTCACATATATGTCGGGGTTTAAGTATTTTCCAATAGTCAGGGCAGATCCCTCCATTTCGGTCTCACCCGGTTCTATATCAATAACATCAAGCCGGAACTTCTTTCTGATACCCTCCTGAAGAGACAGAACCTCTCCCCTTGAAAGCAGAGAGCTTGCAGCAACCATCAACATACTGAACTGCCCGCTGTCCTGCCCGATTGGTCTGCCAAGCACTATATATCCAAGAATATCAGTATCGCTCATTGAAGGCTCTGAATAGAGCCTCACAATAGGATCCCTTACCAGACCTGTTATCTGAACCCCTGCCTTTACCTCGCCGATCTTTCTAAGAGCAAGAACATTGATTGCCGGTTCATCAAGCCGACTGTCATCAAAAACAAGGCTTCCCTTTGTGATATTAAGCCTTGTTCCGCCCCCGGTATATGTTCCTTCGGCAACCCTTATTTCGCCTCTGGCGGTAATATTTTTTTCACCTCTGATACTCAGTCTAACAGCTCCTTCCAGCCTTGCATCGATGCCTTCAGCCTTTATCCAGACATCGTCTCCAAGTGGTATCATTATATCTATTTCAATACCGTTCTCTTTAAAAGTTTCTTCCTGCTCTTTCCCTACGTCATCCATTATTACAACATCTGCGCTTGGCTTTATAACCGGTTTTGTGTCTCCACCTGCAAAGAGAACTGAGGGGAGAACAATTTCTCCGCTTATCTTAAGCTTATCAGAAGAGCCCTTAAATATAAGATCGGGGTTTACACAAATCTGAAGCTCCGGAAGATATATGGCCTGAAAAGACTCGCCTGTAAGACGGGCATCAATACCGATGAGCTTTGCTCCATCAAGATAGAAATTTCCACTTCCCTTTATAAATCCCGAACCAGAGCATAAATAGAGAGATTTCAGCTCTATTTCATTACCCTTAAAATCAGCCTTCATAGATGCATCTTTTATATGTATTCCGGTTTGCGGAAGATAACCGCAGACATCGGTAACAGATGCACTGCCCCTGATAGAGGGGTTTTCAAAAGAGCCGTCAACCCTTATTTTCATATCTATTTTTGCGCCGCTCTCCTGCAAAATGTCAGGAAAGATAGAGGACAGCAACCCCTGTTCAAAGACTTCTGCAAGCAGTTCAATATCAATATACCTCTTACCATAAACTTCAAAAGGGGGAGCCGCCTGAAGAGGAAGGCTGAATTTTCCATTAACCTTCCCATGATCTTCCAGTATCACAAGACAGGAACCTCTGATTTCTTCTTCCTTCCAGAAAAATGCGGCTTCCGCACTGTTAATTTTTGAAGAAACAATTCCGTTTTTCTGGACAATTTTTAAATATCCGTCATTAATATTTATATCCCCGCTCATATCTAACTTAAAGCCCGGCATTATTTCAGAGACTATTTTTCCGGAAGCCTGCCCGTCTATTTCAAGTTTTTCAGGTAAAAGGTCTTTAAAGTATTGAAGCTCCAATACATTCCATGAAAAATTCACCGCTCCTCCTGAAGGAATAGAAAACCCTGATGGTTCATCCGATGTAAAAACACCTCTTATTTCAACATTGTTGTCAATATTAACATTAAGACTGCTCTCAAGCCCGCTACTTGCCCATCGCAGGGTTAAATCGAGACTTGAACGCTCAACACTCAAGGGGATGTTCTGCATTAATACTGCTGCCTCCGCCTGAGTCTGCAATGAAATATAGGGGTTGTTTCTGTGCCGGGAAAGAATTTCTGCTTTGCCTGATATATGTCCGTTCACGGTTAAATTATCAAGCAACAACCCTGCTCTTGAAAGGTCTATCCTGTTCCATGATGCTTTCATATTTAAAGAAAGGGGATTCCATAGTCCGTTCCCTTGAATACTGAACGTTTCATCTTTACTGCTTTTCATAATAAAAGATTCGACATTAAATGATTCCCTGCCTGCAGAAAATAATACCCTCTGCTCAAGACTCCAGTTGCAGAGGTTATTTTCCAGAACATTCAATTTATCAATATAACCATTCCATCTGTTGTCAGTGTATGAACCTTTAAAAAGAGCGGCAACATTTACCACCTCATTTTCAAAAGCAAGGTTCAAAGTGTGGCTTTCAATATCACCGACTGCTTTTATATTTAATTTATCAATATTAAAACCGTCATAAAAAAGCCCTGACACCTCAGATGTAAGGCTTAAGGGCAGCCCCTCCTGCTTTTTTCTATATGCCAAAAGGCTGAAAGTTGAGCAGCCAATCCCTGAAGCCTCAACACCGGATGCTGTTGCCTGAACCTCTCCTGTCAGTTCCTCCTCAAAATAGCTTAAATACCCTTCTGCTTTGAGTAATCCTTTTGCATCAGGAATAATAGTTCCAAGCTCTTCAATATTTATATTGTATTGTAATTTTCTCCCCAGAGCCCCTTCTGCTGTAATATCAAAACCTGCTCCATTTAACTCGAGCCTGTTTATTTTGATATCTTTATCGGCAATAAAAAAATCAAAAAAACCGCTGAAATCCTTTTCAAGAAAAGTGCTGTCGGCAAAAAAACCCTTAAAACCAGATGATAACTGCTTATCATCTGAAAACCTCAAAAACCCTTCAAGGTTCAGGCTTATGTTTCCCTCATAACCTGCAAAAGCTGCAGAAGGGTCAATCTCCTTTAAAACAAGAGCTGCATTGATATTATAATCTTTATCAATATCTATACCGACATTTCCCTCTGCATTGCCTCCAAGCCATAAAGCTCTGTCGATATCTATTGAAAAAGCCTGAAGGTCTCCCCCAAATCTGCCAGCTATCTTCAAAGCCTCAAAGGCATCCTCGCTTCTGTTTTCAAGGCTGTAACTTCCATTAAACCTGCCTGCCTCCAGCTCAAAGGCAACAACTCCTGCGACATCAATTTCCGGATAGGGGCCCTCTGTTTTAATCTCAAGATTTTTAAGCCTTGCTATAATCTTTGAAAAATTCCGGTCAAAATCAATTTCCGCAGATATATTCAACCTGCTCCTTCCAGGAGCTTCGGCTATGTTCAGAGTTTCTATATTAAGCATGTTTTTTCCGTCAAATTCAAAGTTTGAATGAAGTGTCATCTCCTTTTCATCAGACAGGGCATTTATACTGAGATTGCCTGATGTTGACATATCTTCAGAGCTAAGCATTAAGCTGAATTTATCATAATCTATAAAAGGTTCTGCGGTTTCAATCCTTAGATCAACAAAGGGAATATGCGACAGAAGAGAAAAACCTGCTGAACCGGAAGCATCAAGTCGGCTGTTTTTAAATTCGATATCGAAAACATGTAAAATGCTGTTTTTAAAAGAAAGACTAAAAGAGAAAAGATCAGCGCTGAACCCAACTATACCTTTTTCAAGATATGAAATGTTTTCTGCTTTTACTAAAGACATATCCGTCTGGAATTTTGAAAGAGCAGATAAAACCCCTTCAATCTGCTTTAAAATATTTATGATATCTGAACCCTCCTCACTGTCATCATCTATCAGAAACCCCGTTGCACTTATTTCCTGTATCTGGATTTTCCCACGAAGCAGCATAGAGGGATTCCATATAAGAGAAAAGTTCCCGGCAGAAAGAGACATGTCATCCATTTGGATTTTGATGCTTTTGAAAAAAATATTGTCCGCAAGCCTGCCCCTTGCTTCCGATGTTTCAATTTTTACAGAAGAGATTCTTGAGATACCTGCCAGAACAAATTCAGCTCCTCCGGGGGTGTAAAAAACCCAGGAAAGACCCGATGCTAAAAACAGGAAAACTGTCAGAACAATATATATAAAGCTTTTCTTTACCATACAAACCCAACGCTTATATGAAGGCGAAAGGTAGGGTTTCTCACCCCTATCTTTCTTGCAACATCTATCTTAACAGGACCTATCGGGGTATATCTTCTTAACCCAATACCTGCTCCTTTATATAGTTTTATACTTGATAGAGAATTAAACGAATTCCCTGCATCATAGAAAACTGCTATTGCCCAGTCCTTGGCGATAGCCCGTTCAATCTCAACACTTCCTTCAAAGAGATGTTTTCCGCCTACAACCCTCCGCCTTGAATCTTTGGGACCAAGAGATTTATAAGCATATCCTCTTACACTGTTGTCTCCGCCTGCAAAAAAACGAAGTGTTGGCGGTATATCCGTAATCGATTCATCCTGCCATGTGGCAGCGGTGTTTATGCGCAGTAAGATTGAGAAACCAGCAGGAAGAGGTATTATTGTGTTGGCTGATACAAGCATCTGAAAAAGATTCATGTTAGAACCTATGGCATGATGGGTTCCTCTCGCCTCCATTTGATAATAATATCCCGATTTTGGTCTTATTGCATCAGGATATCCATGCTGCGAAAAACGAATCCCGGGATAAAGCAGTGTGGTAGATTTATTTCTTCTGCTTATACGGTAATCTTCAAAAAGAAGTCTTGTATAAACAGACCCAATCCTTCTTCTTTTAAACCCTTTTATCCTCTCAATTTCTATAAAAGTGTTTTTTGTGTAATACCTTCTTGCATCTTCATGTTCTAGCCCGAATCTCAGGGCAGTAAAGGATCTTATGTCATTTGCGCTCGGTATTATATAGCTTGACAGAAGGGACTGTTTTTTTTCTGCCAGCATAAAGTCACTTTTAAACTGATGGGCGCGATGTAATACATTCAAATCTCTAAAACCTACAGTCAGCCTTGCACCTGTATCCGTGCCATAGCCTATGCCCTGTTTCATGCTCTGTCTTGGTTTTGGAACAAGTTGGATCTTGACCGGCACCTTCATGTCAACAGCCTTTTTCTTCTCTGTGTTTATTAAAACGTCCCTGAACCTGTCAGAGTCAAGAAAATTTAACTGTGTTCTGCTTAAATTCTTTTGATAAAGCGGGGCTCCGGTAGAAAAATTTACAAAACGGCGCAGAAAACAGTCTGGATAGTCAGGTGCGCCTGTTATAGTTGTTTCCCCGAAATAGTACTGATTCCCTGTGTCAAAAACAAGATTAATTTCTGCACGAAGCTCCTTTTTATATATTTTTATCTCGTGAACCCTGAAATCCGCATCCAGATAACCGTTATCAACAGCAATAAATTTCAGAGCTGATTTTGCCTCTTCATATTTATCCTGTCTTAAAATATCTCCTTTATTAAGGGGAAAGGAGGAAACCTGTTGAATAAGTTTTCTGTGTTCAGCTCCTTGCCCAATAATTGAAATATCCGCCTTATCAATTATAATCGGTGGTCCGGGAATAACATCAACTTTTAAAATATATGTTTCATCAGCTGTTTTTTCTATCTTTGAAGCAACCTCGGCACCGTAATACCCGAAAGGTTCAAGAGCTGTTTTTACCTTAAGCTCGGACTGGGTTTTAAATCTCTCCAGCCATATACGGTCATCAACCCCTTTTTTAATGATACCGGATGGCACCTCAAGTGTAGCCATGACATTATTTAATGCTTCCCCCTCCAGGCCCTTTACCACAACCCTTAACGAATCCTGAGAGTAAGCAATACCAGAGTAAAACAATATTATAAAACATATGATAGAAAATTTTTCAGGAATTTTGTTCATAGCTCTTAATAAAGATATTTGCTGTTTAACTCTGTCAGATTGTTTTTATTGTATTCTTATTATATTCTACCGCCTCAAAATTCCTAAACAAAAACTTTTAATAAAGGTCTGTTTTTTTTTCGTCTATTTAAAAACAAACCATTTTTGTAAAACCATACTATATTTATAAATAAAATACACGATTTTTTATTGTAAAAGACTATAATATTATTGGTTTTTATAATATATATAACATGCCTGAACCTGAAAGATCAGGTTTGTATTTTGAAATTGTTTTTCTTGTTTATTTCAGGATAATATTTTATTATTTTAAAAAAAGAGCAAATAGATATAGAAAAATTTCAGTTTTTTATATAATAGACCCATATCTTTAAATTTAAGGAGAGATAATGAGTAAAATAAAATCCCATCTTTTAAGAAAGTTTTTTCTTGTCGCTGTAATCTTTTTAATGTCTGTTGTCTCAGTCAATGCCCAATTTTCAGGCGGTTCCGGAACAGTAGCAGATCCATACCTGGTTGCAACCTCCGATGATTTAATCACAATGAAGGACACCAGTTATCTGGATAGTCATTTTAAACAGACAGCAGACATCGACCTTTCAGGGCAGTCAAATTGGGCACCAATAGGGTCAAGTGATTATCCGTTTACCGGAAGTTATGATGGTAATGGGAAGCTGATCAGCAACCTTACAATAGACATTCCTGCGGCTTCCAATGTCGGGCTGTTTGGACACGTTACAGCAGCAGCATTACCGGAACAGGGAGGCGTTCTGAAAAATATTGCCCTGTCGGCTCCCAATGTTACAGGCAGCGATAATGTGGGCAGCCTTGTGGGTACCTATGAGTGTCTGGGCAATGGCAGTTGCAATAACAGTTTTATATACAATTGTTCAGCCGTAAACGCTACGGTAACCGGAAATCAGAATCTGGGGGGACTTGTCGGAATCAATATAGGCGGCAATGTAAATGAATGTTTTGCCGAACTGACAGCATCCTCCGGCAACAACCATGTCGGCGGACTGGTTGGCAAAAATGGTACACAGGATTATCCAGGCAGTATAACAGAAAGTTATTCAAAAGGCATGGTATCCGGATCGGGAAATTATATCGGCGGGTTAGTCGGATTCAATGAACGTTCACTCATTAAGGACTCATATTCAAGAGCAGACGTAACCCTGTCCGGTTCGGGTAATTATATTGGCGGCTTCGTCGGCAATGACAATGACGGCGAGATAACAAACTGTTATTCAACCGGTTCGGTCATAATGGGAATAGATATTACTTCCGGAGGGTTTGCCGCAATTGTGGGAGGCTATACATCTCTAACAGCTTGCTACTGGGATACCGATACAAGCAACCGTTATCAGTCTGCCGGAGAAGGTACAGGCGCATTGGAAGCCAGGACAAGCCAAGAAATGACCTACCCCCATAGCGTTCATACCTATGTAGGCTGGAATTTTCCCGATTACTGGCTTAAGGATACAGACAACAGAAACAACGGATACCCGTACCTGCAATGGCAGAAAGAACCCCGCTTTTTTAATGTCCCGGACACAGGCGACCCGGATGAGCATGTCTGCAATCCCAAATCCTACACCGATCTTGGAAACGGCATTGTGCGGGACAATGTTACCGGGTTGGAGTGGCAGCAGGCAACAGCACCCGGAACTTATACATGGGAACAGGCAATGAATTATGCCGATAACCTTGCTCTTGCCGAGTATAATGACTGGAGACTGCCGACAATCCAGGAACTGTCAACCCTTGCTGACAAAGGTGTTTCATCTCAAGGGCCTGATTATCCAGCTATAAATACTGTATTTTTCCCGGACACAAAAGCTGATCTCTACTGGTCATCGACATCTCAGTCCGGCTCTAACAGCGTTGCATATTCCACTAATTTCTTTGACGGGAGCATACAATATTACGATAAATCAATCAGCTATAATATCCGTGCGGTGCGGGGGGATACCTTGCCCGGCAATAATTTTGTTGACAATGGGAATGCCACGATAACCGATGACAGCACGGGTCTGATGTGGCAGAAGTGTAATTATGGTCAGACCTGGGATGGAACAGACTGCACCGGCAGTGCGGTTGCTCAAACCTGGCAGCAAGCATTAGATGCTGTTGAACAGTTCAATCTCAACTCATATTTAGGATATACGGACTGGCGGCTCCCTACCTGTAATGAACTGCAAAGCCTTATTGATTATAACTATTTTGCCCCCGCGACAATATTTCCCAACACCAACTCATCTATCTACTGGTCATCCACAGTAAATGCCGTTAATACCAGTAATTCCTGGCATGTCGATTTAGGGGACGGGGAAGTTTTTTACGGCAGTCAAACAATTAACTACAATGTTCGGGCTGTTCGAAAGGGTCTGTGCTCAGTAAGTTCTTATGTTATAGAAGCCACAGCAGACACCGGAGGACAGATATCCCCTTCCGGTATGGTAGAGGTTTCCGAGGGAAGCAGCCAAACCTTTACAATAACCCCGGATGCCGGGTTTGAAATTCATAATGTTATTGTAAATGCTTTAAGTGTAGGTGCTGTTTCAACTTATAACTTTGTGGATGTTCAACAAGATCAGACAATTCATGCCGAATTTATAACAACAGATTTTGCCGGCGGAACAGGAACTGAAGAAGATCCTTTTCTGGTTGAAACAGCAGAGCATTTGAATAATGTTAGAAACTACTTAAACAGCCATTTTAAGCAGACAGCAGAGATTATAAACCTTTCTTCTGAATATCCAAACTGGGAACCAATAGGATCAAGCGAATACCCCTTTAACGGAACATATAATGGAGATAATAAGACCATTAGCAATCTGGCAATATCCCGAGAAGCATCATATCAAGGGTTATTTGGATATATAGACATGGGATCGGAAATTAAGAACCTCGGGCTTGTTGATGTAAATATTGCTGTTACCGGATCAGCACAACATCAAATCGGTACATTGGCTGGGGTTAGCAGCGGAACTGTCGGCAATTGCTTCAGCACAGGTACAGTAACAGCGGCTAACAGCGATGAAGTGGGTGGACTGCTGGGGATACAATCTTACTTTGCAATTATCATTGACAGTTACAGCAGTGTCAATGTAGAAGGAGGATATTTTGTAGGCGGATTGGTGGGGACAAATTTAGGCGAAATTGAAGGATGTCACAGCACAGGCAGTGTGACGGGTACAGAAAATATCGGCGGATTGACAGGTCTAAATTTCCAAGGAACTATCAAGGACAGCCACAGTACCGGAGCGGTGACTGGAGTACAAGCAATTGGTGGATTGGTTGGAAACAACGAAGAAGCAAGCAGCATCAGTGGCTCTTATTGTGCTGGAAATGTTGCAGGTGATTTATCTGTGGGCGGATTTGTGGGGATGTTATGGAATTCTAAGGTCACAAACAGCTATAGCAGGGGCAGTGTAACCCGGTTCAGCAGCTCAGAAGATGAAAATTTCGGGGGTTTTTGCGGGCTGGTTTATAATGGGCAAATAGAATATTGCTACAGCACCGGCAGAGTATTTGAATCTCCCGGGGTGGACTGGACCACAGGGGATAAAGGTTTTGTCGGAGGAGAAGAAGACTTTATGTACACTTTTACTGCAAACTTCTTCAGCAGTGAAACTTCAAACAACACTTTCACTGCAAACTTCGTCGACGGTGAGGCTTCAAACCAGGATATAGCTGTTGGAGCTGTAACTAAAAGTACCTCTGAAATGAAAACCCAAAACACCTTTGCTCCTTGGGATTTCACGGTTATCTGGAAAATTTCTGCAAATATTAACGATGGCTACCCGTCATTTCAGTGGCAGCCATCTCCCACCCCCTCCCACAACATCACTGCGATGGCATGGACTGGGGGAAGCATTAATCCTGAGGGTTCTGTTGAAGTTTTAAATGGAGAGGATCAGGGTTTTACCATAACCCCTGATTTTGGTTATGAAATAGAGGAAGTTATGGTTGACGGGACAAGCGTTGGAGCAGTGTCAAGCTATACATTTACTGATGTACAGCAAGAGCACTCCATTGAAGCCTATTTTACGCCAGACCGGTTTACCATCACTGCGATGGCCTGGACTGGGGGAAGTATTAGCCCTGAGGGTTTGGTGGAAGTGCTAAAGGGCACAGATCAGACCTTTACCTTCACCCCGGATGACGGATTTGAGGTACAAGATGTGTTTGTAAACGGAAACAGCATCGGCGCAGCAGCAGACTATACCTTTGAAAATGTCACCCAGGACCAAAGCATTGAAGTTCATTTCACGCCCAACAGATTTACTATTACCGCAATGGCATCTGAGGGCGGAACCATTTCACCGGACGGGCAGGTTGCTGTCCAAAAAGGCGCTGGACAGACCTTTACCATGGACCCAACCACAGGATTCCAAATAGTCGATGTTCTTGTAAATGGACAGAGTGTTGGTCCGGTTTCTACATACACATTTGAAGACGTAAGGGCAGATCAGACCATAGAGGCTGTTTTTTCATCCGGAACGGTAACAATTACTGTTTCAGAAGGCATTGGGGGCAGTATCACCCCCTCAGGAACAGTAACACTTCCTGTTGGAGGAAGCCAAACATTCAGCATCATACCCAATGAGGGTTACAAAATTTTTGATGTTTCAGTAAACGGAACGAGTGTCGGGGCTGTTTCAAGCTATACATTCAGTAATGTTACCAAAGACCAGAGCATTTCTGCAGTTTTTGCAATAAAAACCTATATCTTAACCGCCACAGCTGGCAACGGGGGAACAATTTCTCCCTCCGGTGCTTTATCCGTAGCATATGGGAGCAGCCTGACTTTTTCCATCAACGCAAACCAGGATTATCAAATATCCTCTGTTTCAGTCAACGGACAAAATATCGGAGCGGTATCCATATATACATTTAACAATATCACCGCAAACCAGACGATTTCAGCGAGTTTCGCTGAAATTCCAACGCCTTCTTCATATACCATTACCGCCACAGCCGGCAACGGCGGTAAAATTTCACCTTCGGGCAATGTGGAGGTTTTACGGGGTGCAAACCAGAGCTTTACAATCGTTCCGGATACCGGATACCAGATATGGGATGTGCTCGTAAACGGTACCAGCATTGGCGCTGTTTCAGCCTATACATTTGAAAATGTTATCACAGACCATACAATTGAAGCTGTTTTTGATATGAAAAAATATACTGTTACAGCCACGGCTGGCAACGGAGGCATAATAACCCCTTCGGGTCAGATAACTGTAATGCACGGAGAAAGCAGTTCTTTTACAATTACGCCTGATACTGGTTTTGAAATAGAAGATGTTATTGTCGATGGCATGAGTGTCGGAGTAATATCCGCATATACCTTCAATAATGTTACCTCTGATAGAAGTATAGAAGCAAGATTTATCCGTAAGACCTATACCATAACCGCCTCAGCAGGTGCCGGCGGTACGATTTCGCCATCAGGCAGTATAAGTGTTGTGCATGGTGAGAGCAGGACATTTACCATAACTCCGATTCAAGGCTATATTATATCCTCATTATTGATAAACGGTACTGAGATGGCAGTATCATCAACCTATACCTTTAATAACGTTTCATCAGATAACACTATTGAGGCTTATTTTGAAGAAATTCCTCCTCCAACGGCACCGACCATAACCGCCTCAGCAGGTACCGGCGGCACGATTTCGCCATCAGGGGTGATAAGGGTTTTAGAGGGTACAAGCCAGACATTTACAATAACCCCCAAACCTGGCTATATTATCGCTTCTGTTGTTGTAAACGGACAGAATGTGGGAGCTGTTTCCTCATATACATTTGAGAATGTAGTATCTGTTCAAAAGATTGAGGCAAGATTTGCACCAGCAGTAAAGGCTGACTTTAGTTCAGATGTGACCAGTGGAAACGTGCCTTTAAAGGTAAGTTTTGCAGATGTATCTACTGGTGATATAAAAGAGTGGCAATGGAACTTTGGAGATGGCGGTATATCTTCCCAGAAGAACCCCGACCACACGTATACCCAGCCCGGAAGGTTTACTGTAACCCTTACCGTTAAAAGCGAGACGGGAATGAACACGGCTGTGAAAGCAGATTATATACTTGCCGGCGAACCCGCTCCTGTAGCAAACTTTACAGCCTCTTCTCTTGAAGGCAGAGCACCCTTGAGCGTAAGCTTTACCGACACATCTACAGGCAATATCACTGATAGGCAGTGGAACTTTGGAGATGGTAAAGTCAGCACTGCACAGAATCCTGTGAACGTGTATAACACACCGGGTGAATATACTGTGAGCCTTAGAGTAGTTGGTCCCGGGGGTTCATCAACAACAGTAAAAGAACAGTACATCAGAGTAAATCCGGGTATTTTTACTTACTCAATCTCCGGCAGTGTATCTGGAGAGATTACAGAAGGGATAGAGATTCAATTAAGCGGAGAAAGAAATATTACGGTTAAAACCGGGGCAGACGGTTCTTTTGCTTTTAACGGACTGTCGTCGGGCAGATACAGGGTTACACCTTTTATGAGTGGGGTTGTATTTAATCCTGCCAGCAGGGATATAAATATTTCAATATCCAATGTCTCGGGCATAAACTTTACGGCAGCACAGAAGGGTCCACGGTTTGGAGCCGTATCTGCAACCCCTTCAGAGATTGAGGCGGATGGCGTAACGGAGCTGATTTTAACTGCTCAGGTCTTTCATCCCTTAGGAGATGACAAAATTGCCTCTGTCAGGGCAAATCTATCTCCAATTGGGGGGAGTATAACAGAAACAATGTTCTATGACAGCGGGACGGCATTTTTTACAGCAAAAACCACGGTAGGGAAAAATACTCAACCAGGTACCAAATCCATCATATTAAGGGCTGAGGATGTTAACGGTAAATCGGTTAATGTGACTGCAAACCTTGATGTGGTAAGTGTTACAGAAGAAACCACAACAGGTGGTTCAACTCAGGAATATGATATCGAAAACAATATCAAGGGGCAGGATTTAACCCTAATCTACTCTCTTACAGGGCCAGTGACACAAACTGTATCAACAAGGGATCGAAAACAAAACAGATCAGATGACAATGGTGGCCTCTTTCTTCAGATATTCAAGCCGGACGGAACTCCGTTTTTAAGTCAGTTGGTTGAGATATTTGAAAGCATGACCGAGCTTTTTATTCCTAATGCTGATAAAGGAACCTGGACATATCAGGTATCAAACACATCTCCGACCCCCCAGTCTTTCAGCCTCAAAACTTCTGCAGCCGGCACAGGAGTTGTTGCAGGCCTAGTAACAGATTCTAAAACAGGTGAAGACCTGTCCAACATAATGGTTATGACAGACGGCGGCGGTTCTACGGTTACAAGCGATGGATATTATGTTCTTCTTCATGCTGCAGGTGCTTTTACCATTCAGATTACAGGGCAGAACTATGTGCCGGTATCACGATCATTTATGGTACAGACCGGTCAGACGGTTGAGATAAACGCTGCCATGACTGAGAAAGGGGAAGATCCTGGGCCATGCTCTCTTGAAACGGTGTTTGCAGGGACAGAAGATACAGGCAGTCATCTGAGTCAGTTGAGAATTTTCAGAGATACTACCCTTAATAAAACTCCAGAGGGGCGGAAGTATATAAAGAAATATTATCGCTATTCCCCAGAGCTAAAAGAAATGATGGAGAATGATAAAGAGCTGAGGCTTAAGGTTTTCAAATGTATGCTTACAATAATGCCCCTGGTTGGAAAGTTTATTGCAGGTGAGACAGTAAAATTTGATTCAGAACAGACATCCGAGATAATAAAAACACTCACACTGATAAAAAAAAGTGCCAGCACAGAGCTGAGAATGGAGATAGATAATATTCTAAAAAAAACAGACAGTGAGATTGATGTCCGTTATTTGATAGAACAATAGTTAGCAGGACATTTGGTACTAATACCTCTTGTTAAATAATAAAAATAAAAGCTAATAAATCCTACTGCTTTTTGCAGAGATACATTATTTAACCAAGGCCAAAACCCATGTTTTATAGAAGGAACAAAGTTGTAGGGCTGTATATATTGTTTTCTAAACATTTAAGAAAGCTGGGTAACAGGATACATCAAGTGCTATGTGGGTTTTGAGAAACAACTTTCTCTTTTTTTAACATTAACTATTGATAACTATATATTTATATAAAAAACAGATCAATACAGAATTGGTAAATAATAAATAATATTTTTTTCTTTATAGCATTATTGTTAGTATTTGTGGAACAGGATTTAATATTTTGGACTTACAATGTCCTTTTAATAATAAATGTTTACTGATAAGCAAAGCCTGAAAAGGCTGCTATCAGAAATCACTACCTATCAAAAATATGCAGGCTTTTTTTCTGAAAGCTTAGACCTGATAACTGACTTCTGTGGTATCACAAATTACTTATCTTGACACCCCTTGTTCTGTCAAGCAAATCCCTTAATGAATCGCCCAACATATTAAGTGAAAAAACAGTTAATGCAATTGCAAACCCGGGGAAGAGCGCCATCCACGGAGCAGAAGGAAGATAACTTCTGTTCAGACTTACCATTGTTCCCCATGTAGGCTCAGGGGGCTGCACGCCAAGTCCTAGGAAGCTCAAGGCTGATTCTGATAGAATAAAACTTCCGACTTTCAGACTGCCAGCCACAACTGATATTGATACAAGATGAGGAAGAAGATGAACAGTAATTATCCTTATATTAGAACAACCTATTGCTCTTGCAGCATCAACAAAGGTATTTTCTTTTAAGGAAAAAATGATGCCCCTGAAAAGCCTTGCAAATGAAGCCCACCCAACTAAACAGAGAGCCGTGGTAACAGAAAAAATACCGGGCGGCATAAGGATAGATATTCCAATTGCAAGAAGTAGGCTTGGAAATGCAAGGAAAAGGTCGATAATAACAACAAAGAACATATCAACTTTCCCTCCAAAATAACCTGCAAGAAGACCTATAATAAGACCGATAATAAGTGAAACCGCTGTAGAGAAGAAACCGATAAACAGAGAAAACCTTGCTCCATATAGTATGCGGCTGAACATGTCTCTGCCAAGGGAGTCTGTTCCAAGCCAGAACTGAAGTCCGGGTGGTTGTTTTATGTTGTCCAGATCTATCATCATCGGGTCATAGGCAGAAAGAAATGGAGCAAATATTGCACATAGAAAAAGAGATGATATTATAAAAAAAGATATATATAGTGTTTTATTATTTTTTAACTCCATCAGTTTTTCCCCCTGTGTCTTATACGGGGGTCAATAAACCCGTAGATAATATCTACCAGTAAGTTTATTAGCACAAATAGAGCAGCTCCGACAAGTATGCAGCCCATTATAACAGGATAGTCTCTTCTGAATATTCCCTCAACGGCATAACGTCCTATGCCGTCCCAGCCAAAAATTGTTTCAGTCAGTACAGAACCATTAAGGTAGCTTCCAAAGTCAAGCCCTATCAGGGTTATTACAGGAATAAAAGCGTTTTTAAGTGCGTGTTTGAATATTACGGCTCTTCTTTTTAGCCCTTTTGCTTTTGCTGTTATAATATAGGGTTGAGAAAGTACTTCTATCATGCTCGAGCGCGTAACGCGTGCAAGATAGGCTGCAGAGTTGAGTCCAAGAGTGCTTGCAGGCATTATAAGAAACAAGATACTGCCTCCTCCCATCCCGGAAGGAGGCAGTATCTTTAAATAAAAGGAAAAGAAGTATATAAGAAGCAGCCCCAGCCAGAAAACAGGAACAGATATTCCTGCAACTGATATTATCTGTCCAACTCTGTCCCAGAAACCGTCTCTATACACCGCCATTAAAACCCCGAGAACAAGACCGAAAAAAGTTGAGAAAAGCATTGCAGCAAATGCCAGTTTAATTGTGTTTGGTAGTTTTTCAGTTATATCATCAAGAACCTTTCTGTTTGTATAGTAAGATCTGCCAAACTCTCCTTTAATAACAAGACACAGGTATCCTGTATATTGAACAAAAAGGGGTTTTTCTGCCCCGAGATTTTCTCTTATCTGTTCAATAAGCTCCGGGTCAGCTCTTTCACCCACCATTCCATGAACAGGATCGCCAGGAAGAGCTCTAAGAAGAAAAAAAGTAATAAGCGTAACTCCAAGAAGAGTAGGTACTGCAAGAAAAAATCTTTTAAGATAATAATTTGAGAGAAAAGACATGTTTTTTATTTTTTATCATTCAAAATTCAAATATAATTCTTATATTATCACAGACTGAAAATCAAGGAATTAGTTTTTTCCTTGACCTTGATTAACCTGGTGTGATAGAAGAATAATGATAGCAGACTGCATCAGGGCAATTAACTGTATCCTTTTATAAATAATCAATGAACAGCGACTAAACAGGTAGATGAGTGAATTGGTTTAACCCATTATCCCATATACAAAAATGTTGCAGTTTAAGCCTTGCATATTATAACTTATTCCCGCTATAGTATTAGGAAAAGGCTCTAAAGGGTCTGCAATCAGGAAAAAAAATATCCTTCCTTGATAAAACTATCTTGAAATGACTGAAATATGGCTTCATCAAAAACAAAGGTTATACTCCAAAAAGAGGATATTGACAGAACCCTCAACCGTATTGCCCGCGAAATATGGGAAAAAACAGAAGGAAGAGGAGATTTTGTAATAATCGGAATAAGGCGGCTCGGGGTTACTATTGCCGGTAGACTTTCAAAGAAACTTAAGCAATTAGGGGGTGGGGATATACCTGTAGGAGCACTTGATATAACCCTTTACAGAGATGACCTTTCGGAAATAGCCTCCCAGCCTGTTCTAAAGAAAACGGAGATATCTTTTCAGGTAAAAAATAAAGTGGTAATTCTCTGTGATGATGTTTTATACACAGGCAGAACCGTGCGCGCCGCACTTGAGGGTATTATTGACCTTGGAAGACCAAAAACCATATTGCTTGCAGTTCTGGTTGACAGAGGTTACAGAGAACTCCCCATTCAGCCTAATTTTGTGGGTGTTGCAGTGAAGGCTTCTATGGAAGAGAGGGTTGAGGTCAGGCTTGAGGAAGAAGATGGTTCGGATCAGATTTTATTAACAAGAGAATAAACATATGTCCCTTCAGTCAAAAGATTTGCTTTCAATTAGAGAACTTTCCTGTGAAGAGATCAATTTGATTCTTGACACGGCTTTTTCCATGAAAGAGATATCTACAAGGGAGATAAAAAAAGTTCCAACACTCCGTGGAAAAACAGTTATCAATCTCTTTTTTGAACCAAGCACCCGCACCCGAACATCATTTGAAATTGCAGGAAAGAGACTCAATGCTGATGTTGTAAATATTTCAGCTTCCAGCAGCAGTGTTGTCAAGGGGGAAACCCTTGAGGATACCGGCAAAACCCTTCAGGCAATGAACCCTGATCTTATAGTAATACGGCATTCCAGTTCAGGAGTTCCAGCAATGCTTGCACGAATGCTTCCAGCATCAATAATTAATGCAGGAGACGGAGCACATGAACATCCGACCCAGGCTCTTTTAGATGCACTCACCATAAAAGAGAAAAAAGGCAGGCTTGAAGGTCTTAAGGTTGTAATCATAGGCGATGTTGCCCACAGCAGGGTTGCACGCTCAAATATTCATCTCTTAAATAAAATGGGTGCAGATGTGACGGTTTCAGGTCCGGGTACAATGATTCCTGTATTTGTAGAGTCACTTGGTTGCAGCTTTTATCCTGATATAAGAGATGCGGTAAAAGGAGCTGATGTTGTCATGATGCTTAGAATTCAGAAAGAGAGACAGCAACAGAGCCTTTTTCCAAACATCAGGGAATACTCAAGGTTTTTCGGGCTTTCTGCTGATATACTTAAAAGTGCAGCCGATGACGTAATTATAATGCACCCCGGTCCTGTAAACAGAGGAGTTGAACTCCCCCCTGAAATGCTCTATGCCACCTACAGCTTAATAAACGAGCAGGTCACAAACGGTGTTGCTGTAAGAATGGCGTTAATGTATTTGTTGATAGGTAAATAAAATGAGTATGCTAATTAAAAACTCAAGGGTAATTTGCCCTGTGTCAGGAATAGACGATATCCTGGATGTTCTGATAGAGGATGGAAAGATAAAGGCAGTTGAGAAAAAAATAATTCCTGACGCTTCCCGAAGCATAGAAATAGTTGAAGCGCAGGGATTTGTGCTTGTTCCGGGTCTTATAGATATGCACACTCATTTGAGAGAACCGGGATATGAATATAAGGAGACCATTGAATCAGGGTCAATGGCAGCGGCAGCGGGAGGCTTTACAGGTATTGCATGTATGGCAAATACAAATCCGGTCAATGATAACGCTGCTGTTACAGAGTTTATCAGAAAAAAGGCTTTGGTTAAAGCTTGTGTAAATGTCTATCCTGTTGGTGCAGTTACAAAAGGGCTTATGGGAGAGTCTCTTTCTGAAATGGGGGAGTTAAAGGAGACGGGTATTGTGGCGGTTTCCGATGACGGAAAAACTGTTAAAAACCCTCAGGTAATGAGGCGGGCGCTTGAATATGCAAAGAGTTTTTCTCTGCCGGTAATATGTCATTGTGAGGATACAGACCTTTCCGGTTACGGTGTTATGAATGAGGGAAAGATTTCAACACTGCTTGGTCTGACAGGAATCCCCTCCGCAGCAGAAGAGATTATGGTTGCAAGAGATATATCGCTGGCAGCGCTGACAGGACATCCTGTTCATATTGCACATGTAAGCACAGCAGGGTCAGTTCATATTATTAGAGAGGCAAAGTCAAAAGGAATAAAAATAACTGCTGAAACAGCCCCGCATTATTTTAGTCTTACAGATGAAGCAGTCTCCGGCTTTGATACTGCTGCCAAGGTAAATCCTCCGCTAGCAACACAAAGTGATGTGGAGGAAATTATTAAAGGATTAAAAGATGGTACAATAGATGTTATTGCAAGTGATCATGCCCCTCATTCCTCACTTGAAAAAGATTTGGAGTTTCAAAATGCCGCTTTTGGCATGGTCGGTCTGGAAACAGCTCTTCCCCTCTCTCTCAGGCTTGTTTTCAATAATACTCTCACCCTCCCGGAGCTTATAAAAAAAATGGCTTCCAACCCTGCCCGTATTCTAAAGCTTGATAAAGGTACTCTTACACCGGGTTCTGATGCAGATGTCACTATTATTGACCCGGTATCTGAATTTACTGTTGACAGAGAGCTTTTCAAATCGAAGAGCAGAAACACTCCCTTTCATGGATGGAACCTCAAAGGAAGAGCTGTATATACAATTGTTTTCGGGAAAATAGTGTTTAAAAATTAAACTTGGATAGTATTATCATAGAGATTTACTTTACGCCACCGGTCTGTTTGCAAAAAATTCAATGTGATAAGCAAACCACTTAATTATTATTAAATTATGCTTAAGGAACATATAAGAAACATGGCTGTTTTCGTATTGGCAGAATAGTGTGGCAGGAAATCAATTTGAGTATTGGCAAGGTATTTTATTACCTTGCCAATGTTTTTTTGTTCAAACCTTTTCTAAGGGATTCTAACATATCCATTCTGTTTCAGAACAGGGTCTTTTTTCCTGACAGTGGTGTCGGTGGATTGAATGCGACCTTGTATTTTTGGCTTATCATGTTTGATGAAATACGGGCAGATTCATATATGGTTGGAAGCCCGCTTCCCGGGTGAGTGCCTCCACCTGCCAGATAGCAGTTTTCAAACTCTTCAAACTTGTTTCTCGGTCTGAAATAAAGCATCTGGCTTATATTATGTCCAAGATTGAATGTAGCCCCTTTAAAAACATTGTAATCATTTTCCCAGTTTGATGGTGTTATAATCTTTTCAGCTTCAATATGTTTACGCAGGTCTGTCAGTTCCGTTTTCTGCTCAATCTGCTTTATTATATTGTCTCTGAACCAGCCTTTTTCATTCTCCCAGTCAATTCTGCTTTTGTTGTTTGGAACAGGAACAAGTATATAGAGAGCTGATTTACCTTCAGGGGCAAGGGTTTTGTCAGTGATTGAGGCGTTTTGAATATAAAATGAATTATCTGTTGAAATTTTAAAGTTTACAAAAATATCCTCTACATTCTGACGGTATTTGTTTGCGAAAAAGATATTGTGATGCGGTATTTGGTAGAGTTTATCAACCCCAAGATATATCATAAAAATTGAACAGGACAGATTGTAACTGTTTATCTTTGCCGGAGTATATTTTCGGAGGCTGTTCTTATCCACGATATTGGTCATGGAGTATGCAAAATCTGCATTAATGATAAAATCATCGGCAAAATACTTTTCACCGTTTTCGAGCAAAACCCCTTTAACAGTTTTTCCATCCATGATCAAATTCTTTACAGAGCAGTCTTTAACTATGGTACCACCTTCCTCATGAACAACTTTTTCCATAGCAAGTGATATTGCATTGAGTCCCCCTTCTACATGGTAGATTCCAAACGCATGTTCAATATATGGTATTATATTAAAAGCAGCGGGGCACTGCCATGCAGACATGCCAAGATATTTCGACTGGAAAGTAAAAGAGAGCCTGAGTTTTTCATCGTCAAAATAATCCCCGAGTTTTTCAAACATAGATTTACCCACGGTAAGATGTGGAATTGATTTTAGAAAAACAGGATTTAGAAAAGCAGTGGGACTTGAATAGGGTTTTTGCAGACATGGGAAGAGATGTTCAAAACGCATTTTTTCTTTTTCAAGGAAACGGTCATAGCCTTTTTCTGCACCTGGCTGAAGATCGGCAAGCTGTTTTTTCATTGCTTCCCTGTTGTTTGTCGGGTTTATTTCAAATCCGTTAAACTTGAGCCGATACATTGGGTCAAGTTTTGTAAATGTAACGTAATCAGAAGCCTTCCTACCTGTCTCCTGAAACATTTCGTCAAGTATAAATTTCATCATTAAAAAGGTAGGGCCGGTGTCAAAAAGAAATTCCTTAACCCGTAACGGAGCGTTCCTGCCTCCTACCACAGGCTCTTTCTCAAAAACTAAAACATCAAAACCTCTTTTGGCAAGGATCATTGCGCTGGTTAATCCTCCCGGACCCGCTCCTATGATGATTACTTTTTTCTTCATGACAATTATCCTTTATGTAGTTTTTTGATAACATGTGGTTATACTAAATACTTAATACATCAAACAGCCAAAGGTTTCAATAAAAAACCACTTTTTATATCAAACTTTTAACCTGATATGTTTAAGCCTGTTTGACCGGAACAGTTAGTTCTGATATTATCACTATATTGCTTCGGTAAAACGTCTAATTAAAAAGGGCTTTTCAATGAAAAAATTACTTGTAAACATTATATTTTCTTTGCTTTTGATTATATTACCTGCTTTGAGCTATAGCAGTTCACTCAAGGCCGGTGACCCTTTGCCTGATTTTACTTTAATTTCAGAAAAAGAACAAGTTTATTCGTCTTCTTTTAGGGATAAAGTCCTTATAATAACTTACGAAACAAAAGAGACAACAGAGGTAAATAAAACCTTCAAGGACCACATTTTAAAAAAATACCCGGAGCAAAGTCAAACCCGTCTGGTCTCTATAGCTGTTATCAACTGCTCAAAATATTTTTTTCCTGTAAAGAACATCTGTATTTCCAGAACAGATAAAGAATCAGACAGACTTCCCATAACAGTATATTCTGATGTTGACGGCAATATGTTTGAGGATTTTTTTATAATTGACAATGAGAGCAATATATTTATCTCAGACAGAGAAGGAATTATAAGATATGTAAAAACAGGAAAAATGAACATGCAAGAGATTGAAAAAGCACTTGACCTTGTTGAGTCCCTTATTCAATAATGAACAGCAAGCCAGATGGTCTCCTTTTCTCTCTGTGTCCATTCAACACGGTGTTTTGTGTGGGCAGGAATATTTATATGATCACCCTCTTCAAGTATTAAAGTGGCATTATCTTCTTCAAAGATAAGACATGCCTTTCCCTTTATGACAATAACCCACTCAGCCCTGTCCTGATAATACCAGAATCCGGGAGGAGATGAGTGACCTTTTGAAACAATTCTTTCTATTTTTATTTTTTCTGAAACGGCAATTGTTTCAAAAAGTTCTTCCCTTATGGTTTCAGGTATTTTTGCAAGGATATTCTCTTTATCAATTTTGCACATTTGCATAATATGAAAAATGAGACAATTATTAAACAGAACTGGTGGCGATACATAGAGCAAATACATCTGCTGACTGTTAAGCATAAACTTAAACGGCAGTGTAGCTCTGCCCTGGATTTGATAGCATATCCAACCCCCATTAACTTTTAACCTGTGGATTGAAACTTTGTTTTTGATTACTGAAAAAACTTTTCAGCCGGCAAGTATCTCCAGTATCTTTTCCCTTCTGAAGCGCAGAGAGCTGCCCACCCTGAAACTTGGAATCTGCCCGCTTTTTGCAAGTTTGTAGATGGTTATTTTAGAAAGTTTCAAAAGCTCTGCAACCTCGTTTACAGTCATAATCGGTGCCAGGTCATCATTCTTTTTTGGTGTTTTAGGGTTTTTTTCCATAATTTCTTTCTCCTGTTTTTTTATTGTCTTTTTATTTCAACAGGCAGTTTCTGTCTGCCCCAATTAAGTGCTTTAGAGTGATTATTGAAAAATACATCAAGTCTTTCAGGACCTTTTATGGCAGAACCCCTGTCTTCGACAATCCCTTTTCCATAACCCGGAATATTCAGTCTTGTTCCAAAGGGGTAGTATTTAGTATCTGCCGCTACTGTTCCATGTCTGGGTAGAAGCAACCAAGGGAAAAGTATAATTCTTACAGGTATCATCCATGGATTTTTGATGCTGTCAAGAGAAAAAAGCCCGGGGTTATACTGCCTGGGTTTTGTTCCGCTTGCAGTTTTTCCCTCATAACTTTTCCCCTTGACCGAGCCCGAAACATAGTATTTATTCCAAAAATTGATTCTTAAATATTTTCTGCTTCCCCTTTCCCATCCGCAGCAACTGCCGCATCCGCAATAGGCAGTCACTTCCATGATACGGGTTTTTTTTGCTGCACAACCTGAAAATAATAGAATTGAAATAATAACATAAAGAACTATTTTAAAAGATGTTTCCATATTAATATTACAAATATTAAATAAAAGTTTAATTAGTAATCAGCTCTCGCCTTATCTGATTTTTAATTGATAGAGTATGATTTTATAGATTAAAAGACTTACAATAAAGTAATAATATACAATAAATAGATATCCATGTAAATATAGAAAACCAAAAAAAATATTGTATTTTTAATAATGCTACAAAAATTCGACAGAGTTGTTTGTGTAAAACTTTTTACAAGCCGGAAGAAATTTTCCGAATAGCCTGAGGCTTTATTGTTAACCCTCTGAAAATACTTGATTTTTATATTTATAAACTGCCAGCAAACAACATAAAAGGTTAAGCGATATTAGACAGATAAGCATGTTTTCCACAGAAATATCCACAGGTGTTCCACATTTGCTTCATCAAAATTTTAAAGAGCCTGTTTTTGAAATCCACGGACTATAAATTTGCATATTTTATTTGACATAGAAAATAGACTTCCTTATACTTTTATAAAATCAAACAATTTTAGGGGGTTGGATATGCAGAAAGCTTTAATTATAGGAGGAGGACTGGGGGGGCTTTCAGCAGCCATTACTCTCAGACAGAAAGGTTTTGACGTTGAACTGCATGAAAAAAACAGTCATCTCGGCGGTAAACTTAATATACAAGAGAAAGAAGGTTTTAGTTTTGATCTGGGTCCTTCTATACTTACAATGCCATTTATATTTGAAAAGCTTTTTTTAAATTCCGGCAAGAAAATGTCTGATTATGTTCGGATAATAAAACTGGAACATGAATGGAGGTGTTTTTTTGATGATAATACATATATTGATTTATACAATGATATAAACCAAATGATAAAAAACAGTGAACTAAAAGAAGAAGATATCAAGGATTTACATGACTACTATGATTATTCAAAAAAAATGTATAAATTAACTGAAAAAGGCTATTTCAATGAAGGATTGGACACTTTTAAGGAAATAATAAAATATTACGGCATAAAATCACTTTTTGACTTTGATTATTTATCAACCATGAATGATAGAGTTGAAAAGCATATAAAAAACAGGAAACTAAGGGATGTTTTAAATTTTTTTATAAAGTATGTTGGTTCATCCCCATACAGCGCTCCGGCTGTTCTTAATCTTCTTTTTTATGTTCAGAATAAATTCGGCTTATGGTATGTGGAAGGAGGGATGTTTAACCTTTCAAAAGCCCTTACTAAGCTTGCTGTTGAAGACGGGGTTAAAATATCTACCTCCAGCCAGGTAGTCTCTGTTAAAAAAGAGGGCAGACTTATTAAAGAAGCGGTTTTTGAAAACGGAAAGAGCATAAAAGCAGATTTTTTTGTTTCCAACATGGAAGTAATTCCTTTTTATGAGACTCTTTCAAAAGCAAAAAGACATTTTTTAAAGAAACTGGAAAAATTTGAACCTGCCTGTTCAGGATATGTTTTGCATCTGGGAGTAAAAAAGAAATACCCCCTTCTTTCCCATCATAATTTCTTTTTTTCGGGAAATCCTGAGAAACACTTTGATTCTATTTTCAGGAAGAAACAACTGCCCGAAGACCCTACAATATATCTTGTAAATTCAAACAAGACAGACCCTGGGCAATGCCCCGAAGGATGTGAAAACATCAAGATACTGCCCCATATTCCTCATATACAGCCCAGAATGTTTACTGAAAATGAGTATAATGAGTTTGAACAGCGCATATTAACTAAACTGGAGACCATGGGGCTTGAGGGTTTGAGACAGAATATTATTGTAAGAGATGTCTGGACACCGGAAGATATAAAACAAAATTATCTATCCAACAAAGGCTCAATATACGGTGTTGTTTCAGACCGAAAACTAAACAGAGGGATAAAAGCCCCAAAGAAAAGCACGGTATTTGATAATTTATACTTTGTTGGGGGAAGCGTAAATCCGGGGGGCGGAATGCCAATGGCTGTACTTTCAGGGCAGAATATTGCAAATTATTTCCGACCCTTTCTTTAAAGCCCAAGCTCTTTGTGTATCTCTTTCATCGCTTCAAGACTAAGCTCGGAAAATTCCTCGATAGGAATGCCTATCTTTTCGCACTCCATTATAAACTCTCTGTTAACGCTGCGGGCAAATTCCTTCTGCTTCATACGTTTTATTATTGATTTTGAACGCACACTGTTTATCTGTTTATCAGGGTAAACAAGTGCAGTCGCAACTATCAGGCCTGTTATGCATTCTGCCGCTGCTATGGCATGTTCAGCCGGTTGCTGTCTTTTGAAACCAAGATTGTCAGCGTTATGCGATTTAATGATATTAATTATATCTTCGCATACTCCTTTTTCTTTTAAAATTCTTTCAGTTACAAGACCATGTGCATGCATATTGTCCTTGGTTTCTGAATAGTCAAGATCATGAAGAAGGCCGGCTATGCCCCACAAATCTTGGTCATAACCAAGCTTTCGGGCAAGCTTTCTCATAATCGCTTCTGTGGCAAGACAGTGTTTTCGAAGATTATCCTGGGATATATGTTCCTGCATCAACAGCAATGCATCGTTTCTGCTGATCATTGAAATATTTTCAGGTTTATCATCATCCATTGGAATATCCCTCTATTTGAGTAAAACTAATTGTTTAAAAACAAGGAACCCTGACCCCTGGTGATCTGGAAAGGCTGTTAAGTTATAAGCAAAACCGGTTTAGCAGCGGATGTTATAGTGTAAAAACCTTTAGCATTCATAATTATTGTAACACTATGGCGATTAATTTTTAGTCTGTGTCCTTGCATTAATAAGCCGTTAGCAAAGAGTAAATATTTGAGGGGTTTTAACGCACTATCCCAAATGCTCATTTACCCACAGACCTGAATGTTAAACTTTACTTATTATAACTCTTCCGATTAGTATTCTGATAAATGCAATAAAAGCGATTTTTTATTCAAAAATAAGTTTTCCTGCAAATATAAAAAAAGAACTTTTAACTTACTAAATCAGCTTAAAAAATTCAAGTTATTTCTTTTACAGTTTTCTTGTTGAAATAAAAATTGTTAGCATTAAAAAAGAGTTATTTTTTTCATAAAAGCCGTTGCTAAAGACTATGATTGTATGAAAAGTACAATTAAACTTGAAACATGCAGACCATATCCACAAGGTTTTCATTGTTCCTCAGAGCCAGACAATGGGCATTACCCAGCAGTTTCCTGATGAGGAAAAATACATTCTGCAAAGGGAGTAGCTGATCGATCGGCTTACTGTTATGATGGCCGGGCGTGCTGAGAAACAATTTTTTTTAGCACTGCAACCAGGTGGTGCTGGAAATGATCTCCAGCAGGTAGCCAAGATCGCAAGAATAATGGTTCTTGAGTGGGGACAAGCAGATGCTTTGAACATATGTTTCTGATACAATAAAATTAGCCCCGATATCTGGCCTTTCTGTTAAAACTTGCCTGAGGGTATAGGTTTGGTTCTTTAGGTTGAAAAATTGTCTTAAAAACAGCAGTCTGCAATAAAGCCAGTATCAATAAAAGCAATTTAATATAGAAAATGTAAAAAAGTAGAACCCTCTCCTCAGATATTTTTTGACAGGTTGTAAATATGGGAAGCAGAGATATATAAAAAATAGAGAATTTGTCTTGAGTTGTGTAATTTTAAAACATATAATATTTTCTATCATTTATATCCATGTTTGAGTTCAGTGTGTTTTATGGCTTTTCACATTTACACAGGTAATCTTGCAGAGCGTCTTGTTGAAAGGCTTGCGGAAGAAATCCGTGAAAAACCCCTGCCTGTTTTTCAGGATGATATTGTTGTTGTTCAGAGCAAGGGGATGGAGCGCTGGCTTAAGCTTGAGATTGCACGGATTAACGGTATCTGCACAAACATCTCGTTTCCTTTTCCGCGACTGTTTTTTTATAATATTTTTAGACAGGTTGTTGGTATTCAGGATGAATATCTGTTTGCACCGGAGATCCTGCAGTGGAAAATAATGAACATCCTGCCGCATATTTCAGAGGTCCCTGAATTTAGAGATGTTAAAAACTATATTCAGGGAGAAAACCCTGAATTAAAACTCTTTCAACTCTCTGAAAAGCTTGCACATCTTTTTGATCAGTATCTGATCTTCAGGCCGGACATGATACTCCGCTGGGAGACAGACAATAAGCCTTTTACCCCTGGTTTTGCTCATGAAAAATGGCAGGCAGAGCTATGGAGACATCTGTCGGCAGACTCCAAAGGTTTAAAAAACCTTCATCCCCCGGCGCTTAAAAAGCTTTTTATGGAAAAAATCTCTCTTCAGTCTCAAATAAAGGGGCTGCCGCCCCGGATATTTGTCTTTGGAATATCATCGCTTCCGCCTTTTTATATGGAGATACTCAAAAGAGTCTCTGAGCAGATTGAAGTCCATTTTTTCTATCAGAACCCCTGCAGAGAGTACTGGGAACAAATAAGATCAGAGAAAAACATTGCAAGCTATCTTTCAAGCAGTATATCAGATCAGGAACTCTATTTTGAAACAGGAAACAGCCTTCTTGCCTCTATGGGGCTTACCGGCAGGGAGTTTTTCGGACTTATTATGACCATGTTTGAAGGAAACACAGGCATTGATCTGTTTGAAGAACCTTCGATGCAAAATATGCTTTCATCTATTCAGTCAGCTATTTTAAATCTTCATAACCAGAATGCCCCTGCCCGTTTTCCAGAAGACAGGTCAATTGAGATCCACTGCTGTTACAGCCCCATGCGTGAGGTCGAAGCGCTCTATGACAACCTTTTGGGCATTTTTGATGAAAATGAAGATATCACTCCTCGGGATGTTCTTGTGATGCTTCCAGATATTGCCTCATACGTCCCGCTTATAAAGGCTGTGTTTGACACACCGGAGGATGAGTCATTAAAAATTCCATACAGCATCTCAGACAGAAGCCTGAACACCTCCAACCCTGCTGCTGAAACATTAATGAAGATACTTCTGCTTGATCAAAACAGGTTTAAAGCAACAGAGGTGTTTGATATCCTCAGCCATCATGGTGTTTATAAAAAATTTGGTCTTGAACTCTCAGATATTGAGACAGCCATGCAATGGGTTTCTGATGCGGCAATACGCTGGGCAATAGATGAAGATTATAAAAAACAGGCAGGCATGCCTGCCCACAAAGAAAACACATGGCAGTTTGGCATGAACAGACTTATTATGGGTTATGCAATGTCAACAGATGAGCAGCCCGGGGTTTATTGCGATATTACACCCTGTGCTGAGTTTGAAGCTGAAGGTTCGCATATACTTGGCAGTTTAAACACATTTATTCAGAAGCTGGTTTCATGGGTTTTGTCCCTTCGTAAAAAAAGAAGTGTTGAAAGCTGGGCTCAGGATCTTCTCGGGCTGCTTGCAGATTTCTTTTCAGAAGATATGCAGAAAAACAGAGACCTGCAGTCAATAAGGGATGCAATAATCGAAATTTCAAAAAATGCCTCTTTGGCAGGATTTAATGAACCTGTGGGCATGGATATAATATGCACTCTTCTTAGAAGGTTTCTTGAGACAACCACATCAACCCACGGGTTTATAAGCAGAGGGGTTACCTTCTGTACACTGCTTCCAATGAGAAGCATACCTTTTAAGGTTATCTATCTTATGGGCATGAATGACAGCGCTTATCCCAGAAAAACAGCAAGACACGGGTTTGATATTACGGGGTACGCAAAAAGGCTCTGTGATCCTGATAAACGCTCTGAGGATAAGTATCTTTTTCTTGAAGCCCTGCTTTCAGCGAGAAAACATCTTTTCATAAGCTATGTTGGAAGAAGTGTTAAAGAAAACAGCGAAATAATGCCGTCAATGCTTGTTCAGGAGCTCTGTGATCATATAAAAAGGGCATTTGGGGAACAGGCTCTTGAGGCTATGATAGTAAATCATCCGCTTCAGCCGTTCAGCCCTAAATATTTTAATCCTGATAAACAAAGCCGCATTTTTAGCTTTTCAAAAGAGAATTTTGCTGCGGCAGAAAGGTCTGTTTCAAATGAGAAACCTCCCCAGCCTTTTATAACAGGTGCTTTTGAAGAGGCTGACCGGAACGCGCAACGAAAGGTTAATCTTCTTGACCTTATAAGATTTTTCAGAAACCCGTCAGAATATTTTTTAAAAAACAGCCTGTCCATTAATTTCATTAAGACAGCAGACGAGCTGACAGATGAAGAACTCTTTGAGCTTGACAACCTTGATATATATAGTCTCCAGGAAGAGCTCATTGACAGGATTATTTCAGGAAAAGACCCTGCAAAATATTATAAGGAGATAAAGGCAGAGGGCAGGCTCCCTCAGGGAGGCGCTGGAAAAGAGGCGTTTCAAAGGGTCAGCTGTTTTGCAGGCAAATGCTTTAAAAATTTGAAACCCTATATAGAAGAGAGAATAGGGGTTTTTGAAAAAGAATTAGAGTTTTCGGGTATTCAGACAAGGGTTTTTGTCCGTTTTGAAAATGTGTTTGCCAGGGGACAGTTTTTTTTCAGGCCGGCCAGCATAAAGGTTAAAGACAGGCTGAAGGGGTGGATATTTCATCTTGCCCTTAATGCTATGGAAAATATCCAATACAGCAGGACAACAACGGTTATGGGAACTGACGCCGCTGTTTCATTTCCGGAAGTGGATAAAATATCTGCAAAAGCATCCCTTGAAACCCTTTTAAAACTCTACTTTAAAGGAACCCTTAAGCCCCTCTGTTTTTTCCCTGAAACCTCTTTTGAGTTTGCAAAAAAAAATTTTAAAGGAAAGGAAGCAAAGGAGGCATTAAGCAGTGCAAGCAGAAAATGGGCAAACGACTATCTCGGCGGAGAATCAGATGACATCTATATATTTAAATGTTTTGGCAGTCAATTTCCTGAAACAGATGATTTCATGAAAATTGCAAATGAAATATTTACTCCCATGCTTTTGGCGGGAGGAAAATGAGTACGGATAAATTTAAACCTTTTGATCTTGAAAAAGTTAAACTTGAAGGCTCAAACCTGATTGAGGCAAGTGCAGGTACAGGAAAAACCTTTGCAATAGCAAACCTGTATTTAAGGTTTTTAATTGAGAAGGAGATTAAGGTTAGACAGATTCTTGTTGTAACATTTACCGATGCCGCCACACAGGAGCTTAAAGACAGAATAAGAAAAAACATTTCAAATGCCCTGATGTATGCTGAGGGCAGACAGACTGAAATTGATGAAGTTACTGACCGAATAATCAGAAAAAATATTTCTTTAAAGGGATCAGACAATCTCATAAGGATATTAAAAAGGGCTGTGCTTGAGTTTGATGAGGCCTCTATCTTTACAATTCATGGTTTCTGCAAACAGATGCTGTCTGACAGCAGTTTTGAAAGTTTTATGCTTTTTGACACAGAGCTTATAGCAGATCAGACGTTTCTGACTGATGAGGTGGTGTTTGACTTCTGGCGCAGGGTTTTTAACTCAGACGACCCGCTTCCAAGTGCAATGGCTGTTAAGAATAAGCTTACAGTGGATTCCTTCAGATCATTTGCAATAAATCTGCTTAACAGACCGATGCTGAAAATAATTCCTGAACAGTTTGATGTTTCATTTGAGCGGATGCGTAAACTTTTTGACAAAACAGCTGCTGAGTGGAAAAAATCAGAAAGAGATATAGAAGAGATTCTAAATACCCCGGATTGTTTCAGTAAAAATCAAAAGGATGGTTTTCCTCCGAGCAGGCTTGAAAACCTGTTTCAGAGTCTTCAGCTTGCTTTCAGCCGGTACCCCTCTGCTGACGGACTAACAGCTATAAATGCTTTTTCATCAAGCAACATAGCAAAACAGGTTTCATCAAAATACAGAGGAAAGAGACCGGGGCATAAGTTTTTTGACCTTTGTGAAGAGTTTTTAAGGCTTGAACTCAGTGTCTGTGCAAAGGTAAAAAAAGATTTTGCCGACTATTTTAGAACCGAGTTCTACAGAAGGAAAAAGAAGAGAAACATTCAGGGGTTTGATGATCTTCTGCTTAATCTCTACAATGCTATTGTATCAGGCAGAGGAAAATCCCTTATTAATCATATTAGAAAAAGTTTTTCTGCTGCCATGATAGATGAGTTTCAGGACACTGATCCTGTCCAGTACAAAATATTTAACAGCCTTTTTAACACGGGCTCTCATGCAATGTTTATGATAGGAGACCCGAAACAGTCGATATTCGGATTCAGGGGTGCTGATGTTTTCTCATATCTTGAGGCTGTTTCCAACACGCAAAAGAGCAGAAGGTTTACCCTGTCCTTAAACTGGAGGTCGCAGACAGAGGTGGTAAAGGCTGTAAATTCTCTTTTTAGCATTAGACCTGATGTTTTTATTCTTGAAAACTTTATCTTCCATCCTGTTAAACCAACAGACGGCAGCAGAGGAAACAAGAAGAAACTCTTAATAAAAGGAGAAGAAGAAGCCGGGGTTGTGTTATGGGAATTCTACAATACGGAAAAACCGGGAAATGCTCTTTCAAAAGATGCGGCAAGACAGCATGCCTTGACTGCAACAGTTGCAGAGATTTCAAGACTTCTTGATCTTTCACGCAGCAGAAAAGCCATGCTCGGGCAGGAGCCTTTAAAACCCTCTGATATAGCAATTCTGGTTACTCAAAACAGAGATGCAATGCTTTTCATAGAGCCCCTTTCAGAGCTTAACATTCCGGCGGTACTTAAAAAAACAGGAAATGTTTTCCAAAGTGATGAAGCTATGGAGATTGAAACCATTCTTCATGCTGTTGTGGCACCCTCTGATGAAAGGCGTGTTTTAACAGCGCTTTCAACAGATGTTGCGGGAGTGAAAGCTGATGCGTTGAAAAGTTTTCTTGACGATGAATCAAGAACAGCTGATTTTGAAGAGCATGTGCGCCGTTTTACCAATTATTCAGCTATTTGGAAAAACGGTGATTTCATAAAGATGTTCAGACTTTTTCTTGTTGAATACAGGGCAAGAAAAAATCTTCTCGGTTTTCCGGATGGGGACAGAAGGCTTACAAATGTTTTGCATCTTTTAGAACTCCTTCACCGGCAAGGGGTTGAAAAAAGGCTTGGGCCTGAAAGCCTTTTAAACTGGCTCTGCCAGAAAAGGCTTGATAAAAAATCAGAGCAGGAGGAAGAAGAGTTAAGGCTTGAAAGAGATGATGAGGCGGTTCAGATACTTACTGTTCATAAAAGTAAAGGGCTTGAATACCCGGTTGTGTTTCTTCCCTTTATGTGGCAGCCGCGCATTGAAACTGATTACAGTGAGGTTTTTTTTCACAAAGAAGGAGGAGATGCTTTTCTTGATATAGGCTCCGGTGAGATAGACATCAACAGGGAAGAAGCGCTCAAGGAGAACATGTCTGAACAGATGAGAACCATGTATGTTGGTCTTACAAGGGCTATAAACAGGTGTTATCTGACATACGGAAACATAGGAAAAAAGCAGAACATTGTTAAATATTTCTTCTCTCCGCAGATTGATTATGAAACCGGAAGTAAGGGGGAAAAACAGGATTTAGATAAAGAGGCCTCTGTTTATTATGCGGAACCTCCGGGTTCGCTGCAGTTTAAAAAATATATATCTGAAGGCAGAGAGCCTTTAAAGCTTGTGGTACGGGAGTTTAAAAACAGCTCAGGTCTGCAGACCAACTGGGGTCTGGCAAGCTACTCTCTTATAACTTCAATACATCAGATGGCTGCAGAAGAAGATCAGCAGATAATTGATGAACCCGCTAAAATTGTCTTGCCGGATCAGTTAGATGTTCAGTGCCCCACAGCTTTTTTTGCTTTTCCAAAGGGAGCAAATGCAGGTCTTTCAATTCATGATGTTTTTGAAAATATAGATTTCAGCCTCAGCAGCAGAACTGAAACAGAGGAGTTGATTAAAAAATCCCTTGCAAGGTTTTCAATAGAGCCCTCATGCGAGGAAACAGTTGGCTCAGTCTTTAAAATGGCAGAGAATGTTTTAAAGACAGAGTTGTTTCAGGATAATAGGGATTTTTCTCTGTCAGCTCTTTTGCCTGATCAAAGGATTCATGAACTTAACTTCTTTTTTCCTTTAAACATGATTTCGCCTGCAATGCTTACAGCATTTTTTTCAAAACATACCCCTTTAAGGACGAGGTTTATTCAAAGGCTTAAGAACTTAAATTTTACCCCTATAAATGGTTTTATGCAGGGGTTTATCGACCTTGTATTCGGTTTTAATAACAGATACTACATTCTTGACTGGAAGACAAATCATCTCGGAAACCGCTTTAAAGACTACTGCAGGGAAAACATAGAAAAAAGCATGGAGGAGTCTCTATATATTATTCAGTATTATATTTACACGATTGCTCTTCACAGGTATCTTCAGGCAAGGCTTAGCGGCTACAGTTACGTGCAAAATTTCGGAGGTGTTTTTTATATGTATGTAAGGGGAATAAAGCCTGATTTGCCTGGAAACGGGATATATTATGACATGCCGCCGTTGGAAGCAGTTGAAGAATTCAGCAGTTTGATCGCCTGTTCGCAGCAGCAGTGACTTTAACCTTTTGTTTATGATTTAAATGCTTTTTAATTTAATACATATATAAATCATTTTTATGAAAAATTATACGGAAACACTTTTCAGGCTTGGAATAATACAGGATATAGATTTTCACTTTGCCCGGTTCATTCAAAGAATAAGCGGCAACTGTGCCTGCAATGAGCTTACTCTTGCAGCAGCGCTTGCAAGCAATATTACAACAACCGAAAAACATATATGCCTTGATCTTGAAGCAATAGCCGACATTGACCTGATGTCTCTTTTTCCTGAATGGCAGGAGCAAATCCCGCCTGAGCTGTCATCTGCAACAACACCCTCTCTAAATACATGGCTTGAAAAAATCATGGACTGTCATGTGGCAGTGGGCAGGCCTTCTGAATACAAACCGCTTATTCTCGACCAGAGCAGGCTCTACCTGTACAGGTTATGGTGGTATGAAGATATGCTTGGAAGGCTGATAAAAAAAAGGGTTTCAGCCAAATTTGATATTTCGGATACAACATTTCTTAAGAGGGGTTTTGAAAGATATTTTCCGGATTCCGCCAAAGAAGAGGTATGGCAGTTGGCAGCCTGTCTGTCTGCTGCCATTAAGAGATTTTCCGTAATATCAGGAAGCCCTGGCACTGGCAAGACATACACTGTGGCAAAACTTCTTGCAATACTGCTTGAGGAGAATGAAAACCTGAAAATTAAACTCTGTGCGCCAACAGGAAAAGCATCTGCAAGGCTTCAGGAAGCAATAGGAGAGGCAAAAAAGGGGCTTAACCAGTGCCCGGAATCAATATTAGAAAAAATACCCGATGAAACCTTTACAATTCACCGCCTTCTTGGATATATCCCGCGCAGGTTTACTTTCCGCCACAACAGAAATAATCCCCTGTTGTGTGATGTTCTCATAGTGGATGAAGCATCAATGGTTCCGCTTGTGCTTTTATCAAAGCTGCTGCTTGCAGTTCCGGACACCGCTAAGGTTGTCCTTCTAGGCGATAAGGATCAGCTTGCCTCGGTTGAGGCCGGTGCTGCTTTTTCAGATATATGCGCAATATCTGGTGTAAATGTTTTTTCAGAGGGGTTTTTGCATCTGTTTAAAAAATTAAGCGTAAATCAGATTAATGATTACAAAAAACCAGGCAAGGAAACCACTGTTTCAGATTTCAGCGTTGAGCTCAGCCACAGTTTCAGGTTTGACTCAAACCTTGGCATAGGAAAGCTTGCAAAAGCAGTAAATATTTCTGATTCACAAAAAGCGATAAATGTTCTGAAAAACGACGCAACAGGTTGCCTGAAGCTCAATTCAGTTCCCGACAGAAAGAGCCTTAAAAAGTGTATAGGCAGATTAACAGAGCCTTTTTATAAAGAGATTTTATCATGCACCGAACCGGAAGAGGCATTTGTGATACTGAAAAAACTCAGGATTCTTTGCTCTCACCGACAGGGTTATTACGGTGCTGTTAATCTAAATGCAGCAGCAGAAGCATATCTTGCTGAAAATGATCTTATCCTCTCAGATACCCTTCTGTATAAAGGCAGGCCCATAATAATTACAAGAAACGATTACAACCTGAGGCTGTTTAACGGAGATGTCGGAATAATATGGGAAGACAGCGAGGGGTTTTCTGCTTTTTTTGAGAATCAGGATAAAACCCTGAGAAGGATTTCTGTCTACCGGCTTCCTGAATACGAACCGGTATATGCAATGACGGTTCATAAGTCTCAGGGCTCAGAATTTGAAAAAGTAATTATTGTGATTCCTGAAACCGAGTCTTTAATTTTGACAAGAGAGCTTATTTATACCGCCATTACAAGGGCAAAAAAAGAGGTCGAAATATGGGCAGATGAAGATGTCTTGAAATGGGCGGTTTCAAGAAGAGTGAAGAGGGGGTCGGGGTTAGGGAAAACAATTATTTATGAGAGCTGAATGATAAAAAAACGGCATCACAATTTCCAGAATATTATAAACATGACAGATCATCTGAAAAGCAGAAAAAGAAAAATTAAAACAGCAGGGCAAAAAAAATGACCTTTCTTTTTTTAGTCATGGCTTTTTCCATAATACTGCAGTTCACATCTGCATTTCTTGCCATCAGACTTATACGTCTGACAGGCTGGAACATCCCCTGGTTCTTAATATCTGCAGCACTTATTCTTATGGGTGTCCGCAGGGTGTTGTCCTTTTATGATTATTTTTTAGATAATAAACATGTTGATTTTTATGTTATCGGAATTGAATTTTCAGCCCTCATAATTTCAATACTCATGTTTGCAGGGGTTTTGATGATAGGCAATGTTTTCAGACAAATGAAGGAAGATGAGCAAAACAGGGCTGCAGCGGAAGCAGAACTGAGGAAGTCAGTAGAAGAAAAAAAGGCAATGCTTCTTGAGATTCATCACAGGGTAAAGAACAATCTTGCAGTTGTCTCAAGCCTGATTGATCTCCAGTCGGCGAAGATAAACGATAAAGAGTGTCTGAGTGTTTTTGATGGTGTCCAGCAGCATTTAAAAGCAATGGGCATTGTTCATAACATAATCTATGAATCAAGTGATTTAAGGCTGATTGACATGAAAGAGTTTGTTCTGCAGTTAGTTGAAATATATCGAAAAACGTTTGCTTTTTTTCCGGTAATAGATATTATGGTTAAAGATGTTAAGCTTGATATTCAAAAGGCTGTTCCATGTGCAATGATTATAAGTGAGCTAATTAATAATACCCTCAAACATGCCTTTCCTGAAAAAAGAGGGGATGAAAGGGTCGAGATAGAGTTTTCTTCGGAGAATGATTATTGCAGATTTGCAATAACTGACAACGGGGTTGGATTTCCTGAAGAAATTGATCTCCAAAATCCAAAGACAATGGGGTTGCAGATTTTAAATATACTGATAAACCAGCTCAAAGGATCTATCTGGATTGATAGGGGTGCTGAAACAAAAACAGCTTTCCGGTTTCCGAAAGGATAAACAGTTTTAACGGCTGCATGAAGCTTCTCGTGCCTTTTTACGTTAATCCGACTTTAGTGTGAAATGCGCGAGATATTCTGCCGGGGTTTTTTGTCCTGTAATAAAAAGAGGAGTGTCTGAAACAATGAAAGAAAAAATACTTGTTGTAGATGATGAACTTATTATTGCAAACGGCATCAAGTCCAAACTCAATCAGATTGGTTATGACAATGTCCATATTGCAGTTACAGGCGAAGAGGCGGTGAGGACAGCTTTTGAGACATCCCCCTCTGCCATTATTATGGATATTAAACTCGGGGACGGAATGGACGGAATTGAGGCGGCGGAAATGATCTGCTCAAAACAGAAAATTCCCATCCTGTATATAACAGGATATTCAGATAAAAGCCTTTGTGAAAGAGCAAAGCATACAAACCCATACAGCTATATTCTCAAACCCTATGATATGAACGAGCTTAGAATAAACCTTGAGATAGCAATTCATAAATCAAAGGCGGATAATGAAATAATAAAACTCTCAGCTTTTTTTAAGACTGTTCTTGATAGCATTCAGGACGGAATCAGCGTTTTAGATAACGGTTTAACCATAAGATATATAAACAGAAAAATGCAGGAGTGGTATAAAGAGAATCTTCCGGTTGAAGGAAAGAAATGTTTTGAAGCTTTTCAAAACAGAATTTCCCCATGTGACCCATGCCCTTCAAAACGCTGCATTGAATCAGGGCAGGTTGAAAAGGAAGAGGTAAAAGGGCTGCCGGGTTCTCCCGCCAGATTTATTGAACTTTTCAGCTATCCGATTAAAAACAGAGATGAAACTGTTAGCGGGGTGGTGGAGTTTGTTCGTGACATTACAAAGCGCAAACAGGCAGAAGAGGCTTTAAGGCAGAGTGCGGAGATGTTCAGGGTTCTGGCAATGTCTTCAATGGATGCAATAGTGATTGCCGATGAAAGCGGCAGTATTGTTTTCTGTAACAGTGCAGCAGAGAATATAACAGGGTATTCAAGTGATGAACTGATCGGCAAACCCGTATTTATTTTAAGACCTGAACAATATCAGAACAGGCAGATGAAAAAACTGAAAGAATATGTCGCCGGGGGAAAATCAGAATACATGAACCGCATTATAAAAGATTTTATTGTAAAGAAGGACGGCTCGGAAATTCCTGTTGAAGTTTCCACAACATCCTGGAGACAGGGTGACAGGCTTTTTATGGGCGGATTTATAAGGGATTTAACAGATAGAAAGAAGCTGGAAGAGTACGATTTAATGAAACGAAACTTTGATGCACTGGAAACACTTTTCGGATGGCTTGCCCACGATATGAATAATCTGCATGCAGGCATCTTCGGATGTATGGAAATTGCCCTTGACAATGCAGACAACGCTGCTTCAGTTAAAGAATGGCTTAAAAAAGCTTCCAAACCCGCTGAAACGGCTACAGCTCTGATAAAAAGATTTCTGATGATGACCCGTGGTGTCAGGCCCAGGAGAAGGGCTGTCTGCATTGAAGATATGATAAAAAGTGAAATAATCCCTGCATTTGTCTCTGCTCAAACAGATATCTGTTTTGATTTTTCCAAAAAGCTTCCCAAAGCCTATATTGATAAAGAACTTATTAAGGATGTTTTTAATATAATAGTTGAAAATTCGGTGGAGGCAATGCCCGAAGGAGGGGAGTTGAAAATTTCAGCGGAGAGCTTTTCAACAAATAATAGAAGTAGAGATGTTTTAAAAGAGGGCGAGTATATAAAGATTGTTTTTAAGGATTCGGGCTGCGGTATGGATTTTAATACTAAAAGCAATGCCTTTGTGCCGTATTTTTCAACAAAAGACAGGGGAAGTAAGAAGGGGCAGGGATTGAGCCTTCCTGTTGCTTATTCTGTAATAAAACAGCATGAAGGGCATATTGAGATAGAGTCGGAAACAGGCAGGGGCACACAGGTAAAGGTATGGCTTCCTGTTGCCGCAAAAGATCCTTTGCAGAAAAAAGTAAAAAAAGGGGTATCTGAAGCAGCCCGTAAGGTGCCCCGCAGGGTACTTGTTCTGGATGATGAGGATTTTATGAGGAATATGATCAGCATGATGCTTGAGAGAATGGGAATTGAACATGTGCTTGTGAGCAGAGGAGAGGATGCGGTTGAGACTTATTTCAAGGCAATGGAAGAGGACAGACCCTTTGGACTTGCAATTCTTGATCTGACTATAAAAGACGGAATGGGAGGTGTGGAAGCTTTAAGGGAGATAAAAAAGAAAGACCCTTCAGTGAGAGCTGTTGTTGTAAGCGGTTATTCCGAAGACCCTGTAATAACCCGTTACAGAGAATACGGTTTTTATTCAGCGCTTGCTAAACCATTTCATTTAACCGATTTTGAAAAAATGTTAAAAAAGGGGTTGAAATAACGAGGTAATTTAATCGTGTCCCGTTTTGTCATTTCGAACCGGCTTCAAGAATGTAAACAGATATATCATGTTTTGAATACTTCTTTATAGGCGAGGTTAATGTTTATGGCTGGTTGTTCATAAACTGTTTTTCTCCGGTATTTTTACAAACTGATTGACATATTTGACATTTTATGGTTTTATATAAAGTTTAATATTTTCTCTCAAAACTATATTTATAACAATCTTAACATGGAGTAAACAAAATGAGCAGAGAGGAACTTGAAAAGCTTACAGCCACAAAACTGCGGGAAGTGGCAATGGAGTATCCTGATATAACCGGCGCCAGTGCCATGAAAAAGGACGAGCTTGTGAGAGAGATACTTAAAGCAAGAGGAGAGCCCTACGAGGTTAAAAAAAAGGATACTGCTAAAATTTCTGATGTAAAAAAGCTGATACAGGCTGCTAAACTTAAAAAGCAGAAAGCTGTTGAAGAAAAAGACCGTAAACATGCAACCGCAGCAAGAAAAACAATTAAACGTCTAAAACGCAAAACCAGAGAACTGGCGGGACAGAAAAAGGCAAAGGAAACAGCTGCCAATGCAGGTTAGAGAAAAGGTCGGAAATGACATAAAAACCGCTATGAAAGCAAAAGATGCAGTTCGCCTATCAACCTTAAGACTAATACTGGCTGAATTTCAGCGTAAGGAAAAGGAGAAAGGCATTCCTGTTGAGGATGACACAGCCTATCAGATACTTCAGAGCATGGTCAGGAAAAGGAAAGAATCCATTGAGCAGTTCCGAAAAGGAAACAGAGAGGATTTGGCTGAAAAAGAGGCAAGCGAGATACCTGTAATTGAGGGTTATCTGCCGGCAAAAATGTCGGAGGATGAAATAAAACAGGAAGTAAAAAGTGCCATAAAAGAGCTTGGAGCTTCAACAATGAAGGATATGGGCAGGGTTATGGCACTGCTTACAAAAAAGCTTTCAGGAAAAGCCGAAGGCAGTGTTATAAGCAGAATGGTTAAGGGAGAACTTGCATAGCAACCTGGCTGTCAGGCTGTTAAGAAAATAGTTAAAAGCTGGTATCAGGAAAAACAGAATTGGCGCGGGATTTTTTGAAAAAAACCGATTTAATCATATATCCATCTACTTTTTTAACGATTAGGCGGACCAATTAATTAACCAATTTTCAGAGAAAAAGAGATAATGAAGGGAAGAATAGATATTGACAGGGAGTTTTGCAAGGGATGCAGGCTTTGCGTTGAGTTCTGCCCTAAAAACTCCATTGAAATATCTCAGGAATTAAACGGCAAGGGCTATAATTTTGCATGTTTCTGTAAAGAAGGTAAATGTACCGGTTGTGCAACCTGTGCCCTTGTCTGTCCGGAAGCAGCAATAGAGGTGTATCGTGGATAAAAAACTGATGTATGGAACCCATGCTGCCGGTGAAGCAGCTATACAGGCAGGATGCAGATGTTATTTCGGATATCCGATAACCCCCCAGAATGAACTGCCTGAGTATATGTCCAGAAGGCTGCCGGAAATACCCGGCGGAGTCTTTATTCAGGCAGAAAGCGAACTTGCAGCAATAAACATGGTTCTCGGCTCAAGCGCAGCCGGGGCAAGGTCTATGACCTCTTCAAGCAGTCCGGGTATAAGCCTTAAACAGGAAGGAATTTCATTCCTTGCAGGGATGGAACTCCCGGCTGTAATTGTAAACATTGTCCGGGGAGGGCCAGGGCTTGGTAATATCGCGCCGGCCCAGTCGGATTATTTTCAGGCTGTAAAAGGAGGCGGGCATGGTGATTACAAAATTATTGTGCTTGCTCCGGACTCTGTCCAGGAGATAGCAGACCTTACCTTTCTATCCTTTGACCTTGCCGACACTTACAGGACACCTGTAATGATACTCGGCGATGGCATGCTCGGTCAGATGATGGAGCCTGTTATAATGCCCGAGAAACAGGGCAGAGTTCTTCCTGAAAAAGATTATATACTTACAGGAGCAGGGGGGCGGCCTGCAAGATGTATAAAGTCTCTTATACTTGATACAAAGGAGATGGAAGATCACAACTGGAAACTTTGCAGAAAATACAAGAGGATTGAGCAGAATGAAACAAGGTGGGAGGAGTATGATCTCAAAAATGCTGATATAGTTGTAATTGCATATGGAACCGCTGCACGTATTGCAAAGGGAGCAATCAAGCGTCTTCGCAAAGAGGATGAAAATATAAAAATCGGTCTGTTGAGACCTGTTACCCTGTCGCCCTTTCCGTCAAAGATAATTAATAAACTTGCTCATAAGGTAAAGGATTTCTTTGTTTTCGAAATGAGCACAGGCCAGATGGTCGAGGACGTAAGGCTTAGTCTTGAGGGAAATGCCAGTGTTCATTTTTACGGCAGACCAGGCGGCGTGGTTCCGACACCCGCAGAGTTAGCAAGAAACATAGCAAGGCATTATTATCAGTCAAAGAGAAAGCGCTCAAAATGAAAAAGGTTTATGAAAGACCCAAATCCCTGAAAAAGGCTGTACTTCACTACTGCCCCGGTTGCGGACATAGTATTATTCACAAAATTATTGCAGAGCTTCTCGATGAAATGGATTTAAGAGAAAAAGCAGTCTGTGTTCCGCCTGCAGGATGTGCGGTTCTTGCATATAACTACCTGGATATTGACATGGTGGAGGCTCCGCACGGAAGGGCAACCGCTGTTGCAACAGGTGTTAAAAGGGTAAGACCCGAAAACCTTGTCTTTTCCTATCAGGGTGATGGAGATCTTGCGGCAATTGGTACAGCAGAAGCTCTCCACAGCGCAAACAGAGGTGAGAACATAAGTGTAATATTTGTCAACAATGCTGTTTACGGAATGACAGGTGGACAGATGGCTCCAACCACTCTTGAAGGACAGAAGACAACAACTACCCAGTCAGGCAGAGATATAAAAAAGGAGGGTCCCCCGATAAGGGTCTGTGAACTTTTGTCAAGCCTTCAAAGCAGTACTTATCTTGAGCGGACAGCAGTAAACAGTCCTGCAAACATCAGAAAAACAAAAAATTCAATTAAAAAAGCGTTTCAGTGTCAGATTCAGGGAAAGGGTTTTTCACTTATTGAGATCCTCTCTCCGTGTCCTACAAACTGGAAGCTTAACCCTTTTGAATCATGTAAATGGATTGACGAGGTAATGCAGAAATATTTTCCTTTGGGGGTATTTAAAGAGATAAAATGCTGATCAAAACTATTTTTTCAGGATTCGGGGGTCAGGGTGTTCTTTCCATGGGACAGATTCTGGCAAATGCAGCCATGATTGAAGGCAGACAGGTTACATATCTTCCCTCATATGGTGCTGAGGTAAGAGGGGGTACAGCCAACTGCACTGTTACGGTTTCAGATGAGGAGATAGCATCTCCCATAGCATCTGAACCTGATTTTGTTGTTGCTTTCAATCAGCCTTCTTTTCAAAGGTTTCAAAATATTCTTCATTCAGGAGGGGTGCTGCTCTATAACTCATCCCTTGTTAAACCATCCTGTGAAAGGGGAGACATTGAGCTGATTGGAGTGCCCACAACAGATCTTGCCACAAAACTCGGCAGCGTTAAATCAACAAATATGGTGATGCTTGGAGCTTTTGTACGAACAGGAAACCTTGTCCGGCTTGATACAATAGTAAACAATCTAACCAGAATGCTCGGGGCATCCAAATCCGCCCTTTTGAAGATAAACAAGGAAGCCCTCCACTCTGGCTTCAATTATATTAGGGAGTAGTAAAGATGCACATAAAACAGATATCTATTGTATTAAAAAACATACCCGGAATGTTAGCAGACTTAAGTCAGATTCTTGGCAAGGAAGGAGTAAATATCAGGGCGGTATCAGTTGCTGATACATCCGAGGTAAGCACAGTAAGGCTTGTTACAGATGATCCCTCCAAAGCCATGAATATTCTGCGAAGCAACAATCTTACAGTATATGAAACAGATGTTCTGGCTGTTGAGACTCCTGATCACCCCGGTGGTCTTTTTGCTGTAGTAAAACCATTGAAGGAAGCAAATATTAATGTTTTATATCTCTATCCGTTCCTTGGAAGGGTAAGCGAGCAGGCTATAGTAATACTTGGAGTTGATAAGCTTAAGGAAGCAGAAGAGGTTCTGAAGAAAAACTGGGTTCCAATGCTTGGAAAAGAAATTTATAATCTATAGTTTAAACGGTTAATTTTTAATAATAAAGGGAGAATTGTTTTGAAGGAAAATGTTTGTGAAAGATGCGGTCTCTTTCTTTCAGATTACACGCCTAAATATCGTGTTTATACGCAGGTGGTATCAGACTTCGAAAACTATATTATGGCTGACAGTGAAAATCCAAAACATAATTTTAAAGCCGGTCATAGCTGTGAAACAACCGATGACAGTGAACTGGATGATGATGACTATCATGAAATTTCATTTTTTCTCTGTCCAAAATGTAAAAGGAAGTTTATAAATGATCCCTTAAATGCCGGCAAACCATTTCTCGGGAAGGAAAGAAGGTTTGAACGTATTTATCACTGAATTCTTTAAGATATTTTCCCGAAGCTTAAAACTGTAAAACTTACTCCAATGGACTGTATAGGAACACAGAATTTAAAAAATGTACTGCAGCACAAGGTTGAGCTGTTCGCTGACAGGGAATTCCTCGTTTTTGAGGACAAAAACGAAAGGGTTTCAAGGCTTACCTATAAAGACTTTTATATACTTGTAAACAAATTTGCAAACCTTCTCTACTCAAAAGGAATAAAAAAAGGCGATAAGGTTATAGTTCATTTAGGCAACTGTCCTGAGCACCTGATCTCTTTTTTTGCAATCGCCTCAATCGGAGCTGTTATGGTTCCCACAAATATTTTATCAACAGCTCGGGAGATGGAGCATTTTATTAACCATTCCGACTCTGTGGCAGTTATATCCGAGCCGTGCTATTATGATTTGATAAAACAGAGTATAACAAAGGTATCTTCTGTTAGAAATATCTTTTTAACACGTACTTCTGATTCATACCAGAACCAGAAATACTTTCCGGACGCAGTGATTGTAAATGAGGTTCTTAGCCAGGTTTCTGCAAATGAACAGCAGGTAAACCCTGCACCCGGTGATGTTCTCTTAATCATGTTTTCATCCGGAACCTCTTCCAGGTACAGCGCTGTTGAGCTGACTCATGCAAATGCAGTTTTTGCAGGAATATTCGGAGCCCAGGCATGGAGGGTTTCGCCTGATGACCGTCATCTTATCGTGCTTCCTCTTTTTCATATAAATGGTCTGTTCATGTCCACCATGCCCACGTTTACAGCAGGCGGCACGCTTGTAATGGAAGAACAGTTCAGTGCTTCAAAATACATGGTTCAGGTTCACAGGCACAAAATAACCATTTCAAGCCTTGTCGGAGCAACTGCAAGGATGATACTGAAGCAGCCTTCCCAGGAGCAGGACGGCACAAATTCCCTGCGCCTCATAATCTATGCAATAGCCATATCTGATGAGGAATGGAATGAATTTGAAAAACGTTTTCAGGTAAAGCTCTGTGATGTATGGGGCATGACTGAAACACTTGGTGCAACAAGTATAAATCCCATAAACGGAAAGTTTAAACGGAACTGTGTCGGGCTTCCAAGACTTGGAAATGAAATAAAAATTGTCGATGAAAAAGGACATGACCTGCCTTTGGGCAAAGAAGGAGAAATATTGGTAAAAGGGGTTCCCGGCAGAACCATAATGCTTGGATATTATAAAGAGCCTGATGCAACAAGGAAAACAATACGAAACGGCTGGTTCTGCACTGGAGACAGAGGTTTTATAGATGAAGATGGTTATCTGCATTTTGAGGGCAGGAAAAAGAATATTATAAAAAGAGCAGGAGAAAACATCGCTGCTCATGAAGTGGAAAATATTTTGCAAAGTTTTCCAAAAGTAAAAGATGTAGCCGTTGTATCTTTGCCTGATGAAATAAGGGATGAAAGTGTTGCAGCTTTTGTCGTTTTAAAGGATAATGAAAAATGCACAGAACAGGAGATTGTCGGTTGGTGTACATCAAGACTTGCCTCTTTCAAGGTCCCGACAATTGTAAGATTTATTGATAAAATCCCAAGAGACGGTTCCGGCAGTATCCTCAGGGAAAAGCTTACGGAAAAGATATAGTAAAAATGTTATTAAAAGTTTTTGGATAAATTTTTAAGCAAAACCATAAAAACAGCTTTGATGGTTCCGTAAAAAGTCCCCCGCTGTCATCTCGAATACCGCGAAGCGCGGCACGAAACGCACGTGAGAGATCTTGTAACATGCTGAAATAAGGAGATTTATCCCTGCGGTCGAAATGACAATATGGTTGTTTTTAGACTTTTTACCGGTCCATCAGCTTTAATTAATCAGCAAAAACTGATGCTGCAGGAGTGTTTAAGACTGAGAGAAAAATTCTCAGAAGGTAACGTGTGAAAATATAACCTACAGGAGGAACAGCAATGACAGGAAAATTTCAACAGATACCAGTTCCGCCATATCCGGGCGAAAGAGACAAGGGTAAGGAGAGTCTTGTAAAGGTAGCGGCTCTTCAAATGGAGCCACATATCGGTAACAAAGACCGAAATGTTGCCGAAACCCTGAAAATTATTGATGAAGCAGGGAGTAAAGGTGCTCAGCTGATGGTGTTGCCGGAGCTATGCAATACAGGCTATATCTTTAACTCAAGACAGGAGGCTTTCGATCTTTCAGAAGAGCTTCCAGAAGGACCTACCACAGAGGAATGGATAAAAGCCGCTCAGAAATATAATGCATATATATGTGCTGGCATCTGTGAAAGAGAAGGGAACCATCTCTATAACAGTGTTGTTGTTGTCGGACCTGAAGGCTATATAGGTACTTATAGAAAGACCCATCTCTGGAATGAAGAAAAAATGTGGTTTGAACCCGGCAATCTTGGTTACCCTGTTTTCAGTCTGCCTTTCGGCAAAATAGGTTGCAGGATTTGCTATGATGTATGGTTTCCTGAAGTAACAAGAATACTTGCAGCTCAGGGAGCAGATATAATATGTGACTGCACAAACTGGGTTGTTGTAGAGCCTCTTCAGACAAAAGAGAAACCCACTGCGGCAACCTCTGCATCACAGATGTCATTAATGAACTCTGTTTACAGCATCTGTGCAGACAGGGTTGGAGCTGAACGTGGTTGTGTTTATATTGGAAACAGCTGTATTACCGACCCTGGAGGAGGCTTTGTTGCAGGTCCTGCCGATCCTGACAAGAATGAAGTCGTGATTGCAGAAATTAATGTAATGGGGGCGCGCTATCGTCACTGGTCTGAATTTAATAACCCCCATACTGACAGAAGAACAGACCTTTATGATGAGTTTCTTGGATACTGTCCGGAAGAAGAATGGTAAACCAAAGATAGTCAGGCAGCGGGAATCAACAGTCAGGTGGTAATAGAGCCGATAAATTTATACGGAAAGCTCTGGTGATAGAAACAGAGCTTTCCGTTTTTTTAAGCAAGGAGTTGTTTTGAGAATACTCTGTATTGATTACGGAACAAAAAATATAGGAATTGCGGTAAGCGATGAGCTTGGGCTTATAGGACATGGTCTTGGAACCATAGAAAGAAAAAGCTCAGCCTATGTCCTTGAGAGGATTAAAGAACTTTCTGAGCAGTATAGTGCAGACAGGATTGTTGTAGGGCTTCCCAAAAACATGAACGGGAGTCTTGGAAGTTCAGCTCAGACTGTTTTAGAATTTGTGGAATTTTTAAAAAAAAAACTGACATTGCCTGTTGTTACATGGGATGAACGTTTAAGCACAATGGCGGCTGAAAGGGTTTTGATAGAAGCTGATGTCAGCAGAAGAAAAAGAAAAAAAGTGATTGATAAAGTTGCTGCTGCAGTAATACTGCAGGGTTATCTGGACTCCTTGAACATAAATCATGAGAAATAATTGATTATGAAGAAACTGATTGTATTATCCCTTGTTCTTTTATTTTTGACACTTTCTGCCGGTGCAGTTTATTTCTATATTTACTGTCACAGGCCTGTGCAGGAATCAGGGGAGTTTCTGATAAATATTCCTCCCGGCACGGCATTGAAGAATGTTGCAGTAATCCTTAATGAAGAAGGACTTATTGAAAAAACTTCTCTGTTTATTATCCTTGCAAGAATAAAAAAAGCTGAATATGCAATAAAGTCGGGAGAGTACAGTTTTAAAATGCCTCTTTCACCTGTTGAGCTTTTAAATAAGCTCAAGCAGGGAGAGGTTTTATGCCATGCTACTACAGTTCCTGAGGGAAGCACTTTGGCGGAGATTGCAGTAATAATGGAAAAAGCTGAAATAACAAGGGCTGAAGAGATTCTTAATAAAGCCTCTGACAGTTCTTTTATTAAAAAACTCGGTTTCGAGGGGAACAATCTTGAAGGCTTTATGTTCCCTGACACATACAGGTTCAGAAAAGAAACACCTGCTGAAAAGATATTAAAAGTCATGACGTCCAGATATAGGGCGGTAATGGCTGAAGAGCTTGAACAATTTTCCATGCCGGATGGTTTTTCAGAAAGGCAGGTTGTTATACTTGCTTCAATGGTTGAAAAAGAAGCGGGCAATATTGAGGAAATGCCTGTAATTGCCGGTGTTTTTTTAAACAGGCTTAAAAAAGGGATGCGGCTTGAATGTGATCCAACAGTAATTTACGGGGTTGTTCTTGAATCTCCTGATTTTGAAGGAAGACTCAGAAACAGGCATCTTAGAACCCCTCATCCTTATAATACCTACCACATTTTCGGGCTTCCCCCAGGTCCTATCTGCAACCCGGGAAGGAATGCCATTAGAGCTGTTCTAAATCCGGAAGAGGTTGATTACCTCTTCTTTGTTTCAAAAAACGATGGAACACACCATTTTTCTCGCTCTCTCAGGGAGCACAACAGGGCTGTTGACCGGTATCAAAGAGGAAAGTAAAAGTAGATCAGCCTAACAGAAGACTCAGTTATCTTTGAGAATGTTGTCTTCATACTCTATTTCAAATTTGAGCTTGTGTTTTGCTTCCTCCTGGGCAAGTGCTGTGAACAGGTCCTTTATATCAGGAGCATCGGCTGCTTTTGCAAGTTCAGTGTAGAGTTTAAAAGCCTCTTTTTCATTTTTCATGGCAAGGGTTAAGGCTTTTTGATAATCAAGAGTTGCTGCTTCTTCGGGTGTTTTCAGGTTGTCTGCTATTTTTAAGTCAAGTATCTTCTTCTCTGATGGCACCAGTTTTTTACCCGCTTTTACATTGAGCAGTTTTTCCTTGTGTCCGAATTCTTCTCTTGCAAATGACCTCAAAAGCTCACTTATCTCTTTTCTTTCAACACGTTCAGCAAGACCGGTATAAAACTGAAAAGCCTCCTGCTCTTTTGATATGGCATAATCAAGAATGTCATCCACTGATTTAAATTCCATAATAGTTCTCCATTTTTTCTTATATTTTATCTATAAAAAATTTAGCTAAATTATAGCTTAGAAAAACATTTCTGTCAAACAGCCATTGTATTCTATAAATAAAAAAAACGGCTTTAATTTTATTCTGTTGACAAAAGGTATGCTTTTTTATACCCTTACCTGAATATTTTTAATAAATATCGAAAAACCACTCCCATGTCTATTAATAAAGGCTTAAAAAACGGACTTTCCCAAATAATCCTGTCAGATATTAAATCAGGGGTTAATCCACAGTGCTGTTTGCGCAGCTTTATCGAGCACCAGATACTTGACTGGAACAGACTGAGGACTGCACGGGAAATTTTCAACAGCACAATTACAAGAAAAGTTTTACTTAATCATCTTGATATCACACTTCAGCATAATCAACAGAGAATAAAAAGTTCGTCTTCCAGTGTTGACAGAAAGTCGATTGAAAAGAGACCGTGCTTTCTCTGTCCGGAAAACCTCTATTCTGATCAGAAAGCACTGCTTTATAAACAGAACTGGCTGATATTATGCAATCCTTTTCCGATTTTTAATGACCATCTTGTTGTTTCTCATACAGATCATCTTCCTCAGAGTATCTTTCCTGCAATAGATGCAATGACATCATTTGTAAAAGATTTTGGTTTTGCTTTCAGCGTTTTTTTCAACGGCCCGGCAGCTGGAGCATCTGCTCCGGATCACCTCCATTTTCAGGTTTGTCCTGCAGACAGTATCCCTGTTGAATGGCAGGTCCCGGATTTGATAAAGAACGGTTCCAGACTTTTAAAAAAGGTAAAAGGAAGTTTTTCGGAATTTTTTACAGAGCTTGACAACAGGACCATGTTTACATGTTCATCAGAAGAACCGGATTTTATAAACAGGTTTATCAAAAAAACCTGTCTCTGCTTACAGAATCTGAACACGGCAGAGCGTGATCCGTCTGTCAATATTATTGTTTCGGGGCACAACAATATATTAACCGCTATAGTATTTCCTAGAAAGACCCACAGGCCTGCCTGTTATTATGAAACAGGAGACAGACGGATAATGGTAAGCCCCGGTGCTGTGGATGTTGGCGGGCTTATTATTATGCCCAGGGAAAGGGATTTTTTGACAGTTGATAAAAAAATGCTTCTTGATATTTTCAGCCAGGTATGTCTTGACAGGAAAAGCCTAAATATCAAAGTTTAACCCGTACTATAAAAGCATAAAACATTTATAGTTTGACAATAAAAATTTTTTAGCTATAATTTTTTTAGGAAACAGTATTTTTCTATCTTTTATCAACTTTGATGGACCGGTAAAAAGTCCAAAAACAACCATATTGTCATTTCCAACCTTGCGGCAGCAGGGTGAGAAACCCCTTTTTTTGTTATGTTACGGGATCCCGCTCTTTATTCGAGATGATAAATGTGGGTTTTTCGAGGG
>CAZMHH010000001.1:0-163563 GCA_964566035.1 uncultured Thermodesulfobacteriota bacterium | reverse complement strand
TTTCTGCATATTTCCCCAATCTCCGGTTTCTTTTTAAAAATAATTGAGGGGGACTCTCCGTGTATCATCTGAATAAAAAATGTACAAAGCTATATTTTTAAATCAAAAACAGGATAACAATGGGTAAAGGCTCTCCTAAAATTGACAGTCAAGTATTACAGGACAAGGGGTTTCTTGCATCTCTTCTTGATAGTGTTTCTGAAGGAATATGTGTTCTGAAACTCGATTTAACCATAAAATATGCCAATAAGACTCTTCAGGAATGGTGTAAAGTAAATGCACCGATTGAAGGTAAGAAATGCTTCGAGGTTATTAACAACAGAACCACCCCTTGTGAAAACTGCCCTGTAATAAGATGCATTAAATCGGGAAATTTCGAGAAAGAGATTGTTCCCCGCATCCCCGGCTCATCATTAGAGTTTATTGAACTCTCTGCTTATCCCATTAAAAACAGTGATACAGGGGAGATAACCGGTGTTGTTGAAATTATACATGATGTTACAAAACAGAAGCAGGCGGAAGGACAGATTAGAACACAGCATAGCCTGATTGAATCACTTCTTGACAGTTCAAAGGATATTATTTTCTTTAAAGACCTAAACGGATTTTATATCGGATGCAATGATGAGTTTGCTAAACATGTTGGGCGCAGAAAAGAAGATATTGTCGGCAAGACTGACTATGATATTTACAGCAAAGAGGAGGCGGATGCATTCAGAGAGAATGACAGGCTAATGTTAAAACAGAACGCCCCCCGTCATAATGAAGAATGGATATCATATCCTGATGGTAAAAGATTGCTTGTTGATACACTGAAAACCCCTTTTCGTGATCCAGTTGGAAAACTTATCGGTATATTGGGAATCAGCCGGGATATTACTGAGAGAAAAGTAATGGAGGATAAATTAAGTAACTCAATAAAAAAAAAAGATGAATTGATGCTTGAAATTCATCACAGAGTGAAAAACAATCTTGCCATTGTTTCAAGCCTGATAGATCTTCAGATGATGAAATCAGAAGGCAATGACCCGTTGCAGATGCTGGAAGGTGTGCAGAAACATCTGAAGGCGATGGGGATTGTTCATAACATTCTTTATGAATCAAATGCTCTCAGGTTTGTTGATATGAAAGTGTTTGTCATGCAGCTTGTTGAAATGTATCATAAAACATTTACTTTTTTACCCTCTATAAACAGCAGGGTTGAGAATGTTAAGCTTGGGATTGAACAGGCGGTTCCTGCGGCAATGATTATAAATGAACTTTTTCATAATGTGCTCAAACACGCATTTCCTCAAAAAAAAGAGGGGATGAAAAAGTTAAAATTGAGTATTCTCAGAATAATGATTCCTGTATTTTTGTTTTTGCAGACAACGGGGTTGGATTTCCCGATCATGTTGATATCCAAAACCCGCAGACAATGGGATTGCAGATTTTAAATATTCTGATACAGCAGCTCAAAGGCTCTATTAAAATTGACAGTAGCATGGGGACAAAGATAACGGTGGAGTTTCCAAAGCAGTGATCACCAATTTTGATAGAAAAAAATGCTGACTGCTGTCAATCATGAGTGGTATTGTAAGGGAAAAGATCAAATCGGTAAGAATATTCTTTTTAAACATAAAAAACAAGGGATATAACAATGGAAGAAAAGATCCTGATAGTTGAAGATGAGCTTATTATTGCTCATAGTATCAAAACAGCGCTCAACCAGCTTGGCTACATAAATGTGTATATCGCTGCCACAGGCGAGGAGGCTGTCCAAACGGCTTCAGATAAATCAGTTGATGCTGTGATAATGGATATTAAGCTGGGAAAAAGAATTGACGGTATAGAAGCAGCCGAGATTATATGTTCAAGCCGGGAGATCCCCATACTCTATCTTACAGGGTATTCAGACAAAACACTATGTGAACGGGCAATACATACAAAACCCTCCAGCTATATTCTGAAACCCTATGATATAAACGAAATAAAAATAAACCTGGATATCGCCCTCTATAAAGTCAAAGTGGATCAAAAGATAAAGCAGGCTGAATCGGCGCTGCGGGAGAGCGAACGAAAATTCAGTACTATCCTCAATTCAGTCCATGAAGTGGTCTGGTCGTATTCATTAATAGATGAAGAACTGATATATGTAAGTCCCTCCGTTGAACAGTTGCTTGGAAAAACGGTTAAAGAGTTTCATCAGAATAAGGACTTGTGGGTGGAATGTGTTCATCCTGATTACAGGTCATGGGTGGCAGATAGAAAAAACACAGAAATTGTAGAAATGGGTTTATTTGAAGAGGATCTCAGAATTAAAAGAAAAGACGGCAGCATCGGATGGGTACACAGCCGTGTAAAAATAGTCTATGATGAAAATGGCGAGCCTGTGCGGGTGGATGGTCTGCTTACAGATATTACCGAAAATATAAAGGCTGAAGAGAGATTGCGAGAGAGCCGGCAGAAACTAATTCAAGCACAGCATATTGCAAAAGTGGGAGATTTTACATGGGATGTTGAAACAGGAGAGGTGGTCTGGTCTGAGGCGCTTCATAGTCTTTTGAAATACGACATCAAGGATAAAATTGACTATGATAAAGTAAACGCAGAGATACATCATCCCGATGATTTGGAAAGGGTAACAAACTGGTTAAATGACTGTATAGCCTCAGGCAGAGACACACTTACCCCCAATGAATACAGGCTTATTAAACGAGATGGTGAAATTATTTATGTGCGCACAGTAGGGATTATTCAAAGAGACGGAGGAAATAAGACAAGGGTGTTTGCCACACTTCAGGACATCACTGACCGAAAAAAGGCGGAAGAGGCGCAAATCATCAGGAATAAATTTGAAGCTATGGAAATATTTTCAGGCTACCTCGCTCATGATATGAACAACCTGCTGAGCGGGCTTCTGGGTTATATGGAAATTGCAACTGATAATTTAGAAAATGCCAAAGAGACCAAAGTATGGCTTGATAAGGCGATGAAGGTCGGTGAGGCAACCGCTGATTTGATAAAACGCTATATGATCCTGACCCCGAGTTACAGCCGGAAAGGAAAGAAACAGGTTGCCGTGTCCGACATTCTAAAACAGATTGTCCGCAATACAGTCGGAAAGAACATCCAGTCACGCTATGATATATCTGATAAGCTGTGGCATGTCCATGCGGATGATGAGATGATTGAGTCTGTTGTGAACACTGTCATTGAAAATGCAAATGAGGCAATGCCTGAAGGGGGAGAGTTTGAGGTGCTGGCGGAAAACACCTCAATTGAAAGTAAAACTGGTTTTCTGAAGAGCGGAGACTATGTCAAACTGACCTTCAGGGATACGGGATGCGGCATGAGCGAAGAGACAAGGAAGCGGGTCTTTGACCCCTATTTTTCAACCAAAGAGAGAGGTTCTGTAAAGGGTATGGGGCTTTCGCTTGCCCTTGCCTACTCCATGCTGAAACACAATGACGGACATATTGAGATCGAGTCAAAAGAGGGCAGGGGGACAGCGGTTATCGTATGGCTTCCGGCGCTGAGAGAAATACAGGCACCTGAAACAGTTAAAGAAGAAGTATCCGCAGCAGCCCCGGCTTCCCGCCGCGTGCTTGTGCTGGAAGATGAGGAAACCCTGAGAGAGATGATAGGAGAGATGCTCTCACGCATGGGTATTGAACATGAGCTGGTAAGCTGCGGAGAGGATGCGCTGGAGATGTATTTCAAGGCAAAGAATGAAGGAGACCCTTTCGGACTGCTTCTTCTTGACCTGACCGTAAAAGGGGGAATGGGAGGCGTACAAACGCTCAAAATAATACGGGGCAATGACCCTGAGGTAAGGGCAGCCGTTATGAGCGGGTATTCAAATGACCCTGTCATTACAAAACATATAGAATACGGATTCTTTGCAGCCCTTCCAAAACCCTTTACCTTGAAAGAGTTTAAGGCGGTGATAGAAGCTGGTAAGATAAGCTGTTAAGCTGTTGGCTGATAAGCTGATAAGCAAAGGCATAAAAGCTACGAGCTAATTAGTCTTTTCTGACTTCTGATAGCTTAGAGCTGATTTCTGACAGCTGATAGATACAGTCAGACCTCTGGTCACTTTTCTTTTAAGGTGATTTCATTTAACATGCAGTACAAAAATTAACTTGCAATCAACATTTTAAAATTTTACTATAAAAATGAATGTACTGTTAAAATAAAGTATAAAGTTTTTTATAAACCCTCTTATTAATAGAACTCTCAATTGTGTTATCAGTTATCGGTTTCGTGATCGTCATTGCAAGATTAAATGGGTGAAAAGGTGGTTGGGTAAAATAATATTAATTATATGCCCAAATTTATAAATCCTATTCCCCCGTAACTATTATCTATAATAGGCAAAGGTTCTTTTATGGACAGGGGAGATAATGTTTGCACCATCCTGCTTGTTGATGATGAGGAGTTTATAATAAAATCACTGCAAAGACTTCTCATGGACGAGTCATACTCTATATTGACATCAAGTTCAGGGGGAGAAGCTCTTGAAATTCTGAAACAACATGATGTTTCTGTAATTGTCTCCGACCAGAGAATGCCCGAGATGACAGGTTCGGAGTTCCTTTCACTTTCAAAGAAAACACATCCTGATGCCATCCGCATACTTCTCACAGGTTTTTCTGATATAGGTTCAACAATTGAAGCCATAAACAAGGGCGAAATTTATAAGTATATTACAAAACCATGGGATGATGATTCTCTAAAGTTTACTATTAAGGAAGCTGTTGAGACTTTTGCTCTCAGAAGAGAAAACAAAAGGCTTACAGAAGAGCTTAAAGAGTGGAACCTTAAACTTGAGCAGAGGGTTAAAGAGCAGACCATTGATATTCAGAAAAGAAACAAGGCGCTTATTGTTCTAAATGAACGTTTAAAAAAGAACTTTCAGAGCAGTCTGGAAGCATTTGCAAGCCTTATAGAGCTTAGAGACCCCAATATAAGCAACCACTCAAAAAATGTTGAAGGGCTTTCTGTATTGATAGCAAAGCAGATGGAACTTTCCCAAAAAGAGACAGATACTATTGCGGCGGCGGCTCTGCTTCATGATATCGGAAAGATAGGTATTGTGGATTCTATTCTGAAAAAAGAGTTTAAAGAGATGAATTTTGAAGAGAGAAAGGCAATGGAGCAGCACCCCATAAGGGGGCAGACCTCCCTTGCCCCTGTGGAAGATCTCCGTGAAGCAGGGGTTCTTGTAAGACATCACCATGAATGGGTCAATGGTTCGGGATATCCTGACAGGCTTAAAACAGATGAGATACCTCTTGGATCAAAAATAATTGCTGTTGCCGATGCTGTAGACAGGCTTGCGAACCCGGGCAAACAGTCTGACAGATGTGATTTTATGAAGGCTTTTGAGATTGTTCTTGGGGGCAGAGAAATTAAATACGATGCAAAGGTGCTTGATGCAGCAAGGCCTGTTATTAAAGAACTTAGCAGGAATGTTTATAAAATGATCGGCGCTGAAGAAGATGAAATCCCGCCTGATAAACTTTTGCCCGGCATGATACTTTCCAGAGATTTAAGAAGCGGAACCGGTGTCTTGATAATGCCCCAAACAACAATACTGAATGATGAAAAAATAGCTTATTTGCAGAGACTTTTTGATATGGATCCTTCAAAGGGCGGGGTTTTTGTGACAAAAGAGAATTTTGAATAGTAGATGGGGTAAAGAGAGGATGAGGATTATACTCATCCACCAATATTTTAATTGAGTGGAGTAAAATGAAACGCATATCAATTGATTTGGCAAAAAAGGGGATGGTTTTCGAAAAAGATGTTCTGGATGGCAGAGGAAACTTTCTTCTTGGAAAAGGAACCGTGCTTGATGAGGAATCAATAGAACTGCTTAAAACAAGAGGGGTTGCTTTTGTCAGTATTGTTTCGGAAGAAAAGGCAGAAAAGGTTTCCCTTGAACAGGCTGAGCAGATACGCAAGGAGGTAGAACAGGAAGTAAGGAAAAGGTTTCTTAAGCCCCCCGAAAGTCCGATGATGAAAGCCCTTTACGAGGCTGTTGTAAATGAGACTGTATTGGAAAGAGTTAATGGATAGTAAAATTATTGCAAGGTTGAGAAGGTCAGGAGATATCAAGTCTGTTCCTGCTGTGCTTAAGAAGATACTGGACGCTGTTTATCGCGACAGGTGCAGCACGGTTGAGCTTGGCAGAATAATTGAAAAAGATCAGGCGCTTGCGGCAAAGGTTTTGCGTCTTGCAAATTCAGCTTATTACGGACTCTCAAGAAGGGTTGATACTATATCAAGAGCGGTTACCATACTTGGGTTTAAAATGGTCCGAAATATTGCCATAACCGCATCTGTTTATGATAATTTTGTAGGGCTTGGAAATATTGAGTTTGATGGGATAGGGCTCTGGACCCATTCGCTGGCAACGGCAATTGCTTCAAAAGAACTGATGGGAGGCATTCAAACAGGAAAGGCTGAGCAGGCATTTCTGTCGGGAATTTTGCATGATATCGGGATACCTTTTATTGTGTGCTATTTTCAGGAAGAATATGAGGAGATTTGTCAAATAAAGGCAAATGACAGCAAAAAAAACTTTCATGATGCAGAGAAAGAGGTTTTAGGGTGCACGCATGCAGAAATTGGTTGGTTTGTGTGTGATATGTGGTATATCCCCAATGCGCTTCTCGAACCGATCAGATATCATCACGATTACGAACTAAGTTCCGATTCCGCAGCAATAACCGCAGCCGTGCATTGTGCCAATGAAATTGTGAAGGCCATGGGGTTGGGCAGCAGCGTTGTGCCTCAAGTCGCAGAGATGAACATGTCGGCATGGGAGCTGCTTGGAATTAATGATGCGGATTTGCCACAGATTATTTTAGCTATCAAAAAAAAATTTATTCTTGCTCAGGATTTTATTAACCTTTAAAGAGTTAAATTAGTGGAAATTCAAAAAACAAGGGTTCTGATAGTTGAAGACTCTGAGGTCATTGTTGAATTAATTAAGGCTGCTATTCAAGATATGAATTGCAGTGTTGCAGCAGTTGTTGTCTCAGGGGAAGAGGCGGTAACCAAAGCCATTGAACTGAAACCGGATCTGATTCTGATGGATATCATGCTTGAGGGGGAGATGACGGGAATCGAGGCTTCCTTTGAGATTAAGCAACATCTGGATATTCCCATAATCTACCTGACAGGAGAATCGGACAGGAAAGTGCTTGATGATGCTAAAAAGACCGATCCGTTAGGCTATGTTTTAAAACCATTTAAGATGAATGATTTAATGGTTGCCATCACTTTTGCATTGCACAGGCACAGTCTTGAACAAAAACTCAAGCAGAGTGAGGAGAATTACCGAACCCTTGTCGAAAACATTCATCTCGGGGTCTATAAAAGCTCTTTTGATAATAAAGATTATCGTGTGGGAAATATTCTGTTTGCAAACTCTGCCATGGCAGGGATTTTTGGATATGAATCTGAAGAACAGATAACAGGTATTCCTTTTGCTGACCTGTATTTAAACCCTCCAGATAGAGAAGCCTTTTTAAATGAAATAATAGATTCGCTATCTGTAAAGAACAGAGAACTTTTAATGAAAAAAAGAGATGGAACACAAATTCTATGTTCATGCACGGCTGTTATACAATACAGAGATTATGATAACACCCCCATTATTTATGGGGTTATTGAGGATATTACCGAAAGAAAAGCAGTTGAGAATAGTTTGAGAGATTCTCAAAAGAAGCTTTCTGTCTATAACCAAATTGCAGAAGTTTTTTTAACTGCAAGCGATGATGAGGTGTTTGAAAAAAACCTTAAAATAATTCTTGATGTTTTGAAAAGCAGTCATGGAATTTTTGGATACATTGATGATGATAACTTCCTTGTCATACCATTTATGTCTGAAAAGACTGCTGAAATGTTTAATATTGACAGTAGAGATGTAAGGTTCCCTAAAAATATCTGGATGGATAAGTTCTGGCCCAGGGTAATTGCACAAAAAAACATAATTGTCAAAAACAGTCCGTTTATTGTGCGCAATGATGGGCAAAAAGCAGACAGGGCAATGCTTATGCCCATCATGCATTCAGACAGGATTATAGGTGTTTTATGTGTATTCAATAAGAAGACTGATTACAATGAAGAAGACAAAGAGATTCTTAAATCCATTGTCGAAAGAATAACCCCCATTCTTAAAGTAAGGCTGCAGCGTGACCGTCTTCAGCGAGCAGCAGATTTCAGGCAATCACAGCTTCTGCAGACCGAAAAACTCTCATCTATTGGAACCCTTGCCGCCGGAATTGCACATGAGATTAACAATCCTATGGCTTTTATTCTGGGCAACCTCGGGGTATTAGATAAATATATGAAAAAAATTAATAAATTTATTGATTTGCAGAACAGAACTTTAGAATCGAAAACCTCGGCTGAAGAGATGGAAATAATAAATAATATAAAAACAGAGATGAAAATTGACCATATTTTAAAAGATGTTGATGATCTGATTCAGGAGTCTATCAGCGGGGCAGACAGGGTTAAAACAATTGTTCAGAATCTGAAAAACTTTGCCCGTCCTGACGAGGTCGAGCTCAGGGTTGTGGATATCAATGAATGCATTGAAACCACGATTGAAATCGTATGGAATGAGCTGAAATATAAGGCTGAACTGGTAAAAGAGTATGGAAATCTGCCTCTTATAAAATGCCATCCACAGGAGATAAATCAGGTTGTTATGAACCTTCTGGTCAATGCCGCGCACGCAATTGAAAAATCGGGAACCATTACCATCCGGACATGGCAGGAGAAAGGATATGTTTTTATTTCGATAACAGATACAGGTAGCGGCATACCCGATGAGCATATCAACCGGATATTTGAGCCTTTTTTTACAACAAAGGATGTGGGACAGGGAACCGGTTTGGGGTTGAGTATTGTCTATGACATCATCAAAAAACAGGGGGGGGATATTTCCGTTAAAAGCAAAACAGGGGAGGGAACGGAGTTTGTGGTCAAACTGTTGATTAATTAGCTGTTGGCTGATAAGCTGTTAAGCTCATAAGGAACTGGGATCTTTATCAGAGGTGGAAACACTTATTATTATTGCAAATGAGTTGGACTATTTAAAAGAAGATGAATATAATACAGTCCTGGATGAAGTTGAGGTCATAAGCAAAAACTTTTGAACTTTATAAAACATGTGAAAGGAAAACAACAAAGGTGAATGGGTGGGGATGAGTGGAAGGGTGAATAAAGATTATCCCATATACTCATATACCCATTCACCCACGTACCCACTTATGAAGATACTTATTGTTGATGATGAAAGAAGTGTTCTGAGGTCTCTTGAACGACTTTTCTTTGATGACGATTACGAGATTTTAACCGCAGAATCGGGTGAACAGGGGCTTGGAGTGCTTGAAAAAGAGTACTGTCCGATAATTATAGCCGATTACAGGATGCCGGGGATGACAGGGGTTGAATTTCTGAGAGAAGTCAGAAAAAAACTTCCCCAAACGGTAAGGCTTGTGCTTTCAGGATATGCCGACGTGGCATCAATTGTCGAGGCAATCAATGTGGGTGAGATTTACAAATTCATGCCCAAACCGTGGAATGATGAAGAGCTTAAAGTCACGGTTGCAAATGCCATTGATAAATACAGGCTTGAGCAGGAAAACATAAATCTTACCGAAGAGTTGAAGAAAAAGAACGAGGAGCTGGAAAAATTAAATCTCAACCTCGAGCAACGTGTCGAAGAAAAAACGGTTGATCTGATATTTCAAAACCAGATACTTATGGCTTCACAGAAAATACTGGATGCTCTTCCGTTTGCTATAGTTGGGGTTGATAACGAATATATAGTTGTTCAGGCAAACAGGGCTGCTGAAACAATGTTTAGCTTAACTGAGGGTACAATTCTTGGAAAAAACGCAAAAAAATTCCTTGCCGATGAGGTAGTTGCACTTTCACAAAAAATAAGAAACGAGGATTATAAAAGTTCACAAATAACTATTAGCGAATTTAAGGGGACAGTTCACTGTGTTGTGCTGTTCCAACAGGAAGTTTTTTCAGGCTGGGTTTTTGTGTTTGTAGAAAATGCAGATTGAGGTATCCATAAAAAAGTCAAAAGGCAACCATATTGTCATTTCTAACTTTGCGACAGCAGGGTGATAAAGCTTGTCGTTTCAGTGTGTTATGAGATCCCTCACTTCTTTCGAGATTACAGATGTGGCCCTTTTACGGGTCCATCAAAATCCAGAAAGATTCAATAATATAATGGAAATAAAAAAGACTGACCTAATTGAATCACTTGAAAAACTTGACGTTCATGATCATCTCTGCCTGATCTATGAAACGCATCAGGAGCAGTTTGCCGCTGTGATTCCATTTATCCGTATCGGGCTTCAGCGCGGTGAGAAATGCATCTATATTGCAGATGACAATACCACTGCACAGGTGTTGCAGGCGATGAGAGAAGATGCCATTGATGTGGATACGGCGCTGGCATCCGGAAGCCTTCAGGTGCTGACCAGCAAGGAGTCTTATCTCAAGGGCGGTTTTTTTGATCCGGACAGAATGATCTCCCTGTTGAAAGAGACAACGAATAAGGCGCTGGCAGACGGATTTAGCGCCCTCAGGGTAACCGGAGAGATGACCTGGGCGCTTTCCGGAGAGAAGGGCGCGGACCGATTGATCGAGTATGAAAACAAACTGAACTACTTTTTCCCGAAGCACAGATGTCTTGGGATTTGCCAGTATAATGCAGGTCTCTTTTCTCCGGGGGTTATACTGGATGTGATTTTTTCGCACCCTAAAATTATATATGGTGAGCTGGTCTGTGATAATTTTTATTACATCAAACCGGAAGAGGCGCAATCCCCGTTAAGTCCGGACCGTCAGCTTGAGATGGTGAAGCGGTTTCTCTTTGAAATTCAGAAAAGAAAACAGACAGAAAATACCTTACGTAGCAAGGAGACGCAATACCGGTCGTTTTTTGAGAATTTCCGTGGGATAGGCTACAGGTTATCCGATGACAGATATTCTCCTCTATTTATGAGCGGGGATGTAGAAAGAATAACGGGTTATACCGCTGATGCGTTTATGTCGGGAAACATTACATGGAACAGGCTTGTTCATCCCGATGATATGCCCCTGTTTGTCGTGGAGTTGAACAAAATCCTGACCCTGCCCGGTTATGTTGCAGATACTCGGTATCGCATCTTTGCAAAAGACGGCTCTGTTCACTGGGTGCGCGATATTGCGTATCAGGTTCCTGAACAGGAGAGCAGCATACAGGGAACGGTGTATGACATTACAAAAGCTAAAACGCTTCAGGATGAGCTGTTTCGGCTCCGGACCGCCATTGAACAGTCCACCGGAACCGTAATGATTTTAGACAAAGCGGGCAGTATTCAGTATGTCAACCATGCGCTTGAAGAAATAACCGGGTTTACCCGGGAGGAACTTGTTGGAAAGAAAATTGAGCCCTTTTCCAAAAACCAGCCGGAGATGTTTAACAGAATATGGCCTGTTGTGATGAGGGGCGCCAACTGGAAAGGTAATATTTATATATTGGGCAAGGATAAATCTGAAGTTGTGTTGGAAGTTTCCGTTTCACCCTTTCGTGATGAATCAGGTAGGCTGACAGGGTTTTTATCGATCGGAAGGGATGTAAGACGGGAAAAGGAACTGGAGTCGCAACTTCTCCAGTCTCAGAAGATGGAGGCTCTGGGTGTGCTTGCCGGCGGCATTGCCCATGATTTCAACAATATTCTCTCCTCCATTATTGGCTATACACAACTTTGTCTGAGAATGCCGGATAAAAAAGGGCATCTGTTTGAAAAAGATTTAAACGAAGTGTTGAAAGCAGGGGGCAGGGCACAGGAACTGGTGAAACAGATACTGCTTTTCAGCAAAGGGGGGGAGGGCGCAGAGGAAAAGAAGGTATTTCAGCTTTCTATAATAATCAATGAAGTTTTAAAACTGATGAGAGGTTCCATTCCTTCAACCATTGAGATCCAAAGCTTTATCAAAAGCAATGCCTGTGTTCTGGCAGACCCGACAAGGATTCATCAGGTGATGGTAAATCTTTGCACAAATGCGGTTTATGCCATGAAGGACAGTGTCGGGGTATTGAGAGTTGAGCTTGTAGATGAAATCATAACAGACCAATCCCTTGGGGTTGAAACGGGAAGTTTTGTAAAAATCACGGTATCTGATACGGGGTGCGGAATGAGTGATGACCTCTGCCGCAGAATATTTGAACCTTTTTTTACAACAAAACAGACGGGCGATGGAACAGGGCTTGGGTTATCGGTAGCCTATGGCATTGCAAGGGATTGCCGGGGCACAATAACCGTTCAGTCTATACCGGGGAAGGGAAGCATATTTAATGTGTATCTTCCTGCAGTGGATGAACATCATGCTTCGGATGAGACGGAGGACAAGGTGGCACCCCGTGGAAACGGAGAGTTGATCCTGCTTGTGGACGATGAACTCATTATGCTCAACATGGGCAAACGGGTGCTGGAAGAGATAGGCTATCGTGTTGAAACCTGTATCAACCCTGTTCAGGCGCTTGATATGTTCAAAAACCGGTCAGGTGAGTTCAGCCTTGTGCTGACTGATCTGACCATGCCCAAAATGACAGGAGATATGCTTGTAGGGGAGATGCGAAAGATTCAGAAAGATATTCCGGTGGTCATGTTTACCGGATATGGGGTGGAGGTATTGAAAGAACGGGCAGTGCTTGCCGGTGTCAATTATTTTATAACCAAGCCCTTTGGTCAGTTTGAAATTGCGGATATCATCAGAAAAGCCCTGGATGACGGCAAAGAGGGAATGAGTGGAAAAGTAAGAGGGTAAGGGAATAAGAAGGTGGGAAGGTAAGAAGGTAGGAAGGTAGGAAGGTAAGAAAATGCATGTTTACTCATCCACCCATATACCCTTCTACCCATCCTCCCAAATATAGGAGTATATATGACAGTCAACATTCTTGTTATTGACGATGAAGAGTATATAAGAGACCTGCTAACACGTATTCTTGAGCAGCATAACTATCAATGTTTTCCTGCAGAGAGCGCTGCCCAGGCAAGGCAGATAATGGCAGAGACAGAAATCGACCTTATTCTGTGTGATATACTTATGCCTGAAGAATCCGGTCTTGATTTTATAAGTAAAATTATACAGACCAGCCCTGAAACAGCGGCAATAATTATTACGGCTGTAGATGAACCGTTTATGGCGGAAAAAGCCATCGGCATGGGGGTGTATGACTATATGACAAAACCCCTTGAAGTGAACAGGGTTCTTGTGAGCGTGGCAAATGCGCTTCGAAGAAAGCAGCTGGAAAAGGCAAACAGGCAGTATCAGGAAGAGCTTGAGTTGATGGTTAGGGAAAGAACTGCCGAGCTTGAAGAAGCTAAGCAGGAACTTGAATCCGCATTTGCAGAATTACAGTCAACTCAGACAAAAATTGTTCAGTTTGAGAAGATGGCAGCAATTGGGCAGATTTCAGCAGGCATAGCCCATGAGATTAATAACCCCACGGGCTATGTCATTTCAAATCTTAATACCCTTAAAAAATACATGGAGAGAGTTTCTGAACTAATTTCAAGGTATCAGGAAGTTTATAAGCAGGCAAAAAAAACAGGCATTGACGAACTGATCTCTATTTGTGATGCTATTGATGGGTTTAAAATGGAGCAAAAAATTGACTATGTTCTAAGTGATATAGACAACCTTATATCGGAATCTGTAGCGGGGATGGAAAATATAAAACGAATTGTCGCCGACCTGAAGCTTTTTGTACGTACCAAAGATGATGAACCCCAAAAGGCTGACTTAAATGCCGGTCTTGAGAGCACAATAAACATTGTATGGAATGAGCTGAAGTATAAATGCACAGTTGAAAAGGAATTTGCAAGTTTGCCTTTGACTATCTGCAGGATAGGGGAGTTAAGTCAGGTTTTTATGAATCTGCTTCTCAATGCCGCTGATGCAATTAAAGATAAGGGAGTTATTAAAGTTGCAACACGTTTTATTGAACAGACTCATGGAATACTTCCGGATGCTGAAACAGGGTTTATTGAGATATCAATAGGTGATTCGGGTACGGGCATAGATCCTGATGAAATTACAAAGATATTTGAGCCTTTTTTCACAACAAAAGATGCTGGAAAGGGAACAGGACTGGGGTTGAGTATCTCCCTTGATATTGTTAAAAAGCATAAAGGTGAAATAACTGTGAAAAGTGAACCCGGTAAGGGAACTGTGTTTAACATTTACCTGCCGGTTGTGCAGTAGGGGAGGGTTATGGAAGTTTCACAACGGGAATTTGAAAGAATTTTGAAGAAAATCGGAGATATTGCCTCCCCTCCGTGGGTAGTTCAGATGATTAACAGGGTTGTTGCAGATGACTCATCAACCTCTGAAACAATGGGCAATATTATTTCAAAAGATCAGGCTTTAACAGTCAAAGTGCTTCGCCTTGCAAATTCAAGTTATTACGGGCTTTCAAAAAAAGTTGACACTATTTCAAGGGCAGTGACTATTTTAGGGTTTAATGCGGTAAGCAACCTTGCTCTGACAGTTTCTGTGTTTAAACTTTTTCAGACAGGTCAGTCAAATTCTCAGTTTGATTTTATGGGGCTATGGAAACATTGCCTTGCCTGCGGCATAGGGGCAAAAGTCCTTATGTGTAAGTTTTCAAGAGTTGAGGCTGAAAAAGCCTTTATCTGCGGTGTTATTCATGATTTAGGGCATGTTATTATACAGATGGCATTCAGAGACAGACAAGAGAAATTATTCACCATCATTAATAATAAGGCAGAAATGGATATTGTTGCTGCAGAAAAGGAAATTATTGGTTTTGCTCATAATGATGCAGGAGCCGCGGTTGCAGAGATGTGGCATTTTCCTGAAGAAATTGTTCATGCCATAAAAAATCATCATTATATGAGGGGAGCTGTTCAGAGGGAAACAAGTCTTTCGGTTCTTATGGCAAATGAAATTGTTAAAGCACTGGGATTGGGGAAAAGCGTATGTCCGCTAGTGTATGATGTTGAAGATAGAGCATGGAAAATGCTCGGATTCAGACCCGAACACCTGCCCTACATTGTATCTGAAATTAAAAAATCATTTGATGAATCTGTCGAATTTATGCAGATAGATTAATTGGGGGAATGGGTGGATGGGTGAATGAGACTGTAGGTTGGGTTGAGCGGAGCGAAACCCAACAAAAATGGTAAGACCAGCTATCAGGTGTCAGGTGTCGGCTGTCAGGTATCAGTAAAAGCGGGTTAGCAGCGTAGCTCGTAGCAAAATCTTTCGTGGTCGTAGGCGTGATCGTAATCGTAAAGGCAGCTTTCAGCTATCAGGTATCAGCAGTCAGCTTTCAGCAAAGGCGATTTTAAGTTTGATTTCTTTTTGTCCCCCTCCCCTATAAGCCCCTCCCTCCGGGGGAGGGGAAATGGGGTTGCAGCGGGGATTGCTGAAAGATAAAGATATAAAAGCTGATACCTGACACCTGATAGCTGAAAGCTGATACCTGCTATGCAGGCTGTAGGCTGTAGGTTGGGTTGAGCGGAGCGAAACCCAACAAAAAGGCTAAAAAAACTATGAGCTACGCTGCAAAGCTTTTGCTTATCAGCCAACAGCTTTCTTAAGTGCGCTTGGCGCACCAGTTTGGAGGGGTAAATATGAGACAATACACCTTATTAAAAATAGCAATGCTTTTTGCTTTAATCCTCTTCTTCTCTTCCCCTGTTTTTGCTGATGATCCCGGCCGGCTTAAATCAGATAATCCTGTTATAAAATCTGCCTCTGAGTATGACTACCCTCCTTACTGCATCGTCACCCCTGATAATCATGCAGACGGGTTTTCTGTGGAGCTTCTGCGTGCTGCATTGGATAAAATGGGATACAGGGTATCATTTGAGATTGGACAGTGGAGAGAAGTCAAACAGAGCCTTATTGATGGGCAGGTTCAGGCGCTGCCTCTTGTGGGCAGAACCCCTGAGCGGGAGGAATTGTTTGATTTTACATTTCCCTACCTGAGGATGCACGGTGGCATTGTTGTCAGGGAAGATGAAACTGATATCCGGTCGCTTTCCGATCTGAAAGGCAGACAGGTTGCTGTAATGCTGGGCGATAATGCCGAAGAATTTGTTCGGCGCATCAATCTTGATGCTGACATTGTAACCACCAGAACCTTTGAACAGGCGCTGATTGAGCTTTCAGAAGGACTTCATGATGCGGTGATCATTCAGAAACTGGTGGCATTGCAGTTGATTGAGAAGTTTCAGATACCGGGGTTGAAGATTGTCGGGTATCCTATGGGGGAATTTGTTCAGTCGTTCTGTTTTGCAGTGCGAAAGGGAGACAGCAGTCTGTTGAGCATTCTGAACGAAGGGCTCTCCATTGCGGTTGCTGATGGAACCTTTCATCATCTGCAGACCAAATGGTTTGCGCCTATTGAAGCCCTTGAGCCTCAAAAGAGCCGGATTGTCATCGGTGGTGATGAGAACTATCCGCCCTATGAATTTCTGGATGAGAACGGTCAGCCTGCCGGATTTAACGTTGATTTGAGCCGTGCCATAGCACAGCGACTGGGGATTGATACCAAAATTGTGCTTGGACCGTGGGCAACTATCAAGGAAGGGGTTGAAAATGGAGATATCGATATTTTGCATGGAATGTTGTATTCGCCTGAAAGGGACATGATTTATGATTTTTCTTTTCCGCATACCTATATCAACTATGTGATTGCGACACGAGATAAGCAGCTTGCTTCAGAAGAACAGAATTTTAATGCTCTGTCAGGGAAAACAATTGTGCTTCAGAAAGGAGATGTTATACATGATTCTGCCTTGAGAATGGGGTTTGAAAATCAGTTGGTTCTCATGGGGGATATGTTTGAAGTGTTGAAATCATTAGCGGATGGACAATATGAATATGCCCTTGTCCCCCGGACAACAGCGCTTTTCCTGATCAATAAACATGGCTGGAAAAATCTTTATCTGAGTGATAAGCCTGTACTTACTGAGGAATACTGCTATGCGGCTGCTCATGGCAACAGCAAACTTCTCTACAGTTTCGAGGATGGATTGCATGCCCTTAAAGATACTGGAGAATACAGGGAAATCTATGCAAAATGGCTCGGGGTGTATGAAACGCCTGATTTAGGTTTGATGGATGTTGTAAAGTATTTGATTATGATCATAGCCCCTCTGCTTCTGCTGCTGTTTCTTTCTTTTTTGTGGTCAAAAACATTGAACAGAAGGGTTAAACAGCAGACACTTGATTTGAGCCGGGAAGTAGCCGAGCGTAATAAAGCTTTGAAGGCGCAGAAGGAGAGTGAAGATAAGCTCAAAAGCATATTCTCTGCCGCTCCGGTGGGAATTGGTTATTTAATCAACAGGGTCTTTCTTGAAGTCAATGATACATTACTTAATATGACCGGATACACCCGAGAGGAACTGCTCCATCAAAATGCGCGGATTCTCTATCCAACCGATGAAGATTATGAGCATGTCGGTCGGGAAAAATACAGACAGATGGCGGAAATGGGGTCAGGGGCGGTTGAGACCAGATGGCAGAGAAAAGACGGGCGTATTATTGATGTCTATCTCTGTTCCGCATATCTTGACACGAATGATGCCTCCAAAGGGGCGACCTTATCAGTTCTGGATATCACCGAACGCAAACGTCTTGAGATGGAGCGTCTTGAGATGGAGCGAAGGCTTTTGCATTCCCAGAAACTGGAGAGCCTCGGGGTGCTTGCCGGCGGTATAGCCCACGATTTTAATAATCTCCTTGCAGCCATTATAGGAAATCTTGATATAACCCTTTACCAGCTCTCTCAGGTTGCTCCTGCAAGAGGGGCTATAGAAGATTGTCTGAAGGCAGCAAAGCGGGCGGCAGATCTTACCCGTCAGATGCTTGCCTACTCGGGCAGGGGACATTTTATTGTAGCAGATATCAGTTTAAATGAGCTGATTGAGGAGAACCTTCATATTCTGAAAAGCGCTGTATCAAAGAATGTAAGCATCGGTTTGAGTCTTGCCGATGATATCCCCTGTATCTCTGCCGATGTTGCCCAGGTTCAGCAGGTTGTGATGAATTTTATTACCAATGCCTCAGAGGCAATCGGGGAGATGCAGGGAAGCATACATATTACAACCGGTGTGATGGACTGCGATGAGGCGTATCTTGAAAAGAGTCTTGCAGAGGAAAAACCCCCTGCCGGAAAATTTGTTTATCTTGAGGTTGCTGATACCGGTTGCGGGATGGATGAGGAGACCAAGCAGAAGTTGTTTGATCCTTTTTTTACCACCAAGTTTACCGGTAGAGGGCTTGGCATGGCGGCAGTTATTGGAATAGTAAGGGGTCATAAGGGCGCTATTTTTGTTGAAAGTGAGGTCGGCAAAGGGACTACAATCAGGGTATTGTTCTCAGCGGTTGAGAGGAAGCCTGAAGTCAAGGCAGAGAAATTAAGGATTGAACATGCTGAAACAGAAACATATCAACCCTCTGATAAAACAGTTCTCATAGTTGATGATGAAGAGTTTGTGCGTGATATGTGCAATGATATGGTAATGAGTTTCGGGTATCAGACCCTGACAGCGGAAGACGGTATGAAGGCGGTTGAAATATATGGAGAGCATTATAAGGAGATAGACTGCGTGATTCTTGATCTTTCCATGCCGAGGATGAGCGGGTATGAGACATTCCTGAAGTTGAAGAAGCTTAACCCGGATGTGAAGGTAATTTTATCAAGCGGGTATGAAAAAGAGGAGGCAACCAGAAAGTTTGAAAGAGAATCACTTGCCGGGTTTGTTCAGAAACCCTATCGGATGAAATCGTTGCGGGCAGAACTGGCGAAGAGCTGATAAGCTAAGAGCAGGTTTCAGCAGTCAGCTATCAGGTGTCAGGTGTCAGGTGTCAGGTGTCAGGTATCAGGTGTCAGGAAAATCTTTGAAAAGGCTATAGGCGATAGGCTATGGGCTATAGGGAAAACAGGAAGTTAGCAGTGTAGCAGCGTAGCTCATAGCTCGTAGCAAAACCTTCGTGGTCGTAGGCGTGATCGTAATCGTTATCGCAGCTATTGGCTGTCAGCTAAGAGCAGGTTTCAGCAGTCAGCTTTCAGGTATCGGGAAAAGCAGAAAAGCTGTTAAGCAAAAGAATCTTCTGACTTCTGTTTTTTCTTGTATCTTGCAACTTGCAGCTTGTAACTGTTTATTCGTGGTCGTAGGCGTGGTCGTAATCGTTATCGGCTTTATTTGGTGCGCACGGCGCACCCTACAGCTATCGGCTATCAGCTGTCAGCTAAGAGCAGGTATCAGCAGTCAGCTTGCAGGCATCAGGAAAATCTTTGAAAAGGCTACGAGCTAATTAGTCTTCCCTGTCACCTGACTCCTGATAGCTGAAAGCTGCTTTAGACTGTAGGTTGGGTTGAGCGGAGCGAAACCCAACAAAAATGGTAAGACCAGCTGTCAGGTGTCAGTAAAAGCTAAAACCGGGTCAGGATTTCTGAATGTAGTACTTTATTGCTTGTAATAATTATAAAAGAAGCGTATAGTGGGTTTGTGTTCGGAAAGAAAGCCGGATTAAATTTAACCATGATGAATAAAATACATTAACCTTCCACTGTTTTGTGCAAGGGGAGAGTAATTTTTGTTGTTTTTTTCATCACAGGTCCGGTACTCAATATTTTTACAGGGGTTATAACATGGTGATTCCAATTAAATATAACAAAGCTTTGAATTCAATTGCTTTTATAGGTAATTATCCTCCCCGGCAGTGTGGTATAGCCACCTTCACCGCTGATCTTTTAGAATCTGTTGTAAAAGAAACTGATCCTGAAAGATGTTCTGCTGTTGTGATGAATGATTTGCCTGAAGGATATGATTATCCCCCCCCTGTCGGGTTTGAAATTAATCAGAAAAGGCTTGCTGATTACAGGCGTGCATCCGAGTTTCTGAACATGAAATATGTTGATGTTGTCTGTCTGCAGCATGAATATGGTATTTTTGGGGGACCCGCAGGCAGCAATATAATTCAACTGCTGAATAACTTGACAATGCCTGTTGTGACAACCCTGCATACGGTTCTGAAAACACCTACTCCTGAGCAATTTGATGTTATGCGGCAAATTGTAAATTTATCAAGCCGGCTTGTTGTGATGAGTGAAAAAGCCTGTGAGTTTCTTGCAACTGTATATCAAGTGCCTAAACAAAAAATAGTTTTTATTCATCACGGTATTCCTGATATCCCGTTTATTGATCCAAACTATTACAAGGATAAATTTGGGGTGGAAGGCAGAAAGGTAATACTTACATTTGGATTGCTTTCTCAAAACAAGGGTATCGAATATATGATACAGGCGCTTCCGCAAGTGACAAAAAAACATCCGGATGCTGTATATATTATACTTGGTGCGACACATCCGCATGTAATCAGAACCGATGGTGAAGGTTATCGAATAGAACTGCAGCAAATGGCAAAAAAACTTGGAGTGGCTGATAATGTCATATTCCACGATAGATTTGTAACCCTGGAGGAATTGAGTGAATTTCTGGGAGCGGCTGATGTTTATGTAACTCCCTATGTTTCTGAGGTGCAAATCACATCCGGTACACTCTTGTATGCCCTGGGTGCGGGCAAGGCTACTGTTTCGACTCCTTACTGGTATGCAACTGAAATGCTTTCGGAAAACAGAGGAATAATTGTTCCGTTTAAAAACCCTGATGCACTTGCTAAAGAAGTTTCCGGTTTGCTGAATAGTGATATAGAACGTAATGCTATGCGAAAAAGGGCATATCTTTTTTGCAGACCGGCTGTTTGGAAAGAAGTTGCCCGGCAATATCTTGAGGTTTTTATGGATGTGAAGGAAGAACGTTCCAGCAAACCTAAAAATATTTTTTATTTAAAAAATCCCAGAAAAGAGATTCCATTTGAACTGCCGGATATAAATTTACAGCACCTGCAGGTATTGACAGACGATACCTCTATATTCCAGCATGCAATATATTCTATTCCAAATCGAATGCATGGTTACTGTACTGATGACAATGCACGTGCGCTTATGGTGTCCATCGTAACAACCAGACATATGGTCGCCGATGATCAGCTTGTTTCGAAATTAACAAGAACCTATCTGAGTTTTTTACAGTTTGCCTACAATCCGGAAACCGGAAGATTTCGTAATTTTATGACATACGATCGAAGATGGCTGGAGGAACAGGGCTCAGAAGATTCTCACGGACGTGCAGTATGGAGTTTGGGCGTAGCGGTTTCTTATACGGATGACCCCGGCATAATGAGCATGTGTGTAAAACTATTCAATGATGCCATCAAGGCGGTTGAGCATTTTTCCTCGCCCCGTGCGCTGGCTTTTTCGCTTATTGGTATCCATGCCTATCTCTCGCGTTATCCCGGTGATACGGATGTTAAACGCATCCGGGCAAATCTTGCCGCCTGTATCTATGATGCGTTTAAAAACAGCCGAACCGATGAGTGGCCCTGGCCTGAAGAGATGCTTTCATATGCAAACAGCAGGCTGCCCCATGCGCTTATCTTATCAGGTCAGTGGTTGAATAATGCCAGCATGCTCTCTTTAGGGCTGGATGTGCTTACGTGGCTTTATGAAATACAGTTTGTGGATGGTCATTTTGTTCCAATTGGCAGCAATGGCTGGTACAGCAAGGGGGGTACTCGAGCCCGTTTTGATCAGCAGCCCATTGAAGCCCATGCCATGATTGATGCCTGTATTGAAGCCTATAATGCCACACAGGAACAGAAATGGATTGACCGGGCAGTGATCTGTTTTAACTGGTTCTTAGGCAGCAATGACCTGGGGCTGCCCCTTTATAATTCTCGAACAAAGGGCTGTCGTGATGGGCTTACACCTGATGGCGCAAACCAGAATGAAGGGGCTGAATCAACGCTTGCATGGCTTCTTTCTCTTACGGCATTGCATAAACTTGATGCTGAAAATATTCTCAAAATCCCCATATCGCAGAAGGATAATGCCCGGGCTGTGCCGGACAGCGCCAGTCCGCGTAACTGACAGTTGTCTGAAACAGTAAAAAGATATCTTCCTTAACCCGGATAAGCCGGAATAATCTGACGCACGAAACAACAGATACAACAGATGGCAAGTCCCGCGCTTGGCGGGAAAAAGTTATTTGGCTTTATGTTTTGCAGTTAACTGCAAAAAAACTTCTATGTTTCTGAAAGCGGTTGTAAATATGAAAATTGCTTTACTTTCACCCATTGCATGGAGAACCCCGCCCCGACATTATGGGCCCTGGGAAAGTGTGGTTTCCCTGCTTGCCGAAGGACTGGTAAAAAGGGGCGTTGATACAACTCTTTTTGCAACATCAGATTCCTGCACGGCAGGCAGACTCCATGCGGTCTGTCAAAGAGGCTATGAAGAGGATGCTTCAATTCATCCCAAGGTCTGGGAGTGTCTTCATATATCTGAGGTTTTTGAGCAAGCCGATGAATTTGATCTGATACATAACAACTTTGATTTCCTCCCGCTTACATACAGCGGACTGGTAAAAACCCCTGTTTTAACAACCATTCACGGGTTTTCCTCTCAATCCATACTTCCTGTGTATAGAAAATACAACACTAAATGTTTTTATGTTTCTATAAGCCAAGCCGACAGATCTCCTGAACTTGATTATATAGCAACAATTCATCATGGTATAGACCTGAGTCTTTTTGATTTCAACCCGTCTCCTGAAGATTACCTTCTTTTTTTTGGACGTTTGCATCATGATAAAGGAGCCGCAGAAGCTGTCCAGATCGCCCTTGCCTGCAACAGAAAGCTTATTATGGCAGGTATTATTCAGGATAAGGAGTACTTTGATACATATATAAACCCTTTTATTGATGGCGCCAGGATTGTCTATTTGGGAAGCGCAGGACCGGAACAACGCAATGAACTTCTTGGAAAAGCCTCCGCTCTTCTGCACCCAATAAATTTTGACGAGCCGTTTGGCCTCTCAATAATTGAAGCAATGGCATGCGGAACACCGGTTATTGCAATTAACCGGGGAAGCATGCCGGAGATTATTAACCATAGCAGTAACGGTTTTCTTGTCAGCAATACAGAGGAAGCCAAAGAAGCGGTTTTACACATTGAGAAGATAAACCGTTATGAATGCAGAAAGACAGTTGAGCATGGATTTACGGTTGACCGTATGGTTGATCAGTATGTAGAGGTTTACCGCAGAATTGTTTCAGGAAAAGAGTTAAAACCCGGACATGATATTTCAAGAGTATAAAAATGTTTCATAAAAACAAGGAAAATGTAGTTACGGTCACAAAACAGGAACCTGTTGTAAAACGCTACCATAAAAACCCTATTCTTACCCGGGAAGATGTGCCCTATCCTGTTGCAACGGTGCATAATGCCGGTGTGATTAAGCATAATGATCGCTATATCATGCTGTTCCGGTCTCACACTCTGAATGGGCGTTCAATAATAGGACGTGCGGACAGTGAAGATGGATTTTCGTTTAAAGTACATCCCAAACCATTTTTATTACCGGCGGATACAGGGATTTTTTCGCAATATGAGGAGTACGGGGTCGAGGATTTGAGAATTTCTTTATGCGAAGATACCTACCTTTTGACCTACAGCGCTTATTCCCGACACGGGGTTCGTATAGCGCTTGCCCGCACTTATGATTTTGAAGAGGTTGAGCGAATTGCATTCATAACACAACCCGATATGCGAAATATCGTTGTATTCCCCGAGCGTTTCAACGGAAGGTATGTGCGCCTTGATCGTCCTCACAGTGAGATATCACCCTGGTCGATATGGTTGTCATACTCTTATGATTTGATCCACTGGGGTGATTCCAGAGTGGTGATAAAACCTGCCACATACCACTGGGATGAAATGAAAGTCGGACCAGGGACCCCGCCATTTAAAACAAAACAAGGATGGCTTCATATCTATCACGGTGTTTTTAAAACAATGGCTGGCGCTGTCTATCGACTTGGAGCTGCGCTGCATGATCTCAATAACCCTGAAATTGTGCGGGGAGTTGCAGATGAATGGATTTTGCAGCCTGAAGATCCATGGGAATTGAGCGGATATGTTCCAAATGTTGTCTTCTCCTGCGGAGCAGTCCAGGAAGAAGATGGGCTGTTGAAAATCTACTGGGGCGGGGCTGATACCGTGATGTGTGCCGGTACTGCACGCGAAACAGATCTTACAGAACTTTGTCTTTTGCGTCAAAGAGAGCCGTTATAATAATATGAACCGTAATATTTCAGTAAGACGAAATCGAAAGAAAATTACACGTGATCCTTCCAGGGTGATTACAAGGCTTTATATGCCGCGCAGAGCAGTTCACACAAAAAGGGTCATTAAACGGGTTTTAGAATTGTCTGACGTGATGGTTTCGGAAATCCTTAACCGGGTTTTTGATGAATTTTCTGATCGACACAGAAATATTAATGTCACCTTTATGTCTCATTTTGAGGCGTTATCACGTTTTATTCCTGAAAACATATCTATTTCCGATGAAAAGAAACAGCTTATCGGGGCATTTTTCACTATGGAATATGCTGTTGAGTCCGCAGCAATTTTTAACCCTTCTATAGTTCCGCATCCAGACCAGAAAAATCTCCGGGATGGACAGATTCGGTTTATCATGAGTTTCAGGGCAGTAGGTGAGGGGCATATTTCATCTATTGAGTTCAGAAGCGGTTTGATTGATAAGGATGCCAATATAATTTTTGATCCACTAAGCGGTTTTGTTGAACACGCTCAACTGCAGCTCAACCCGTTATATGACCGTTATATTTTTCAGTTGAAACTAAATGAGATGCAGGCATGTAATGAAACAACCACTTTTTTGCTTTCTGAACTTTCAGAACAATTCAGTTTCAAACAACTCCAGGACAGAATTTTTCGGTTTGAGCAGGAAGGAAAAAATACCCAAAGGCTGCAGGATGAAGCCATTAAAACAGTTCAGTGGCTTGCGCGATCAAATTATGAACTGAGATTTAAATCCGAAAACCTTCTTTCTGAACGGGTTATTTTTCCTGCATCAGAAAATGATTGCAGCGGTATTGAAGATGCCAGGTTTGTCATGTTTACTGATGATGATGGTGATGTAACATATTATGCAACATATACTGCATATAACGGCTTTAATATTCTGCCTCAGCTTATGGAGACCCGGGATTTTATCTCTTTCAAGATGATTACGCTCAATGGGAAAGCTGCCCAGAATAAGGGGATGGCTTTGTTCCCGAGACGTGTTAATGGCCAATATGTGATGTTGTCCCGGCAGGATAATGAAAACAACCACATAATGTTCTCCGACCACATGCATTTCTGGCAAAAAGCAGAGGTTATTCAGCGTCCGGTTTACCCCTGGGAATTTATCCAAATTGGAAATTGCGGTTCGCCCCTGGAGACGGATGATGGGTGGCTGGTGCTGACTCACGGGGTCGGCCCCATGCGTAAGTACTGTATCAGCGCTGTTTTGCTTGATCTTGAAAACCCTGCCAGATTAATAGGGGCGCTTGATAAACCTCTTCTTGAACCCGTTGGGGAAGAACGTGAAGGATATGTGCCCAATGTTGTGTATTCCTGCGGAGCAATTATCAACAACAATGAACTGATTATTCCATACGCAATGTCTGATACAATGTCTGGTATTGCCACGGTTTCAGTTAAAGACCTTATTTCCAGTATGCGACGACAATAAGGTGTCAGGCTATAAAAACTGTTAAGTCTCGCGCTTCGCGGGATTGAGCTGATAAGCTAAGAACAGGTATCAGCAAATAAAATTTTAAATTTGCTTATTTTGGATCACCCTCATCCCAGCAGTAACTGTTAAGCTGTTGCCCTGCTCTGTGAAATACGGAGCAAACCGAAGGTTATATAACCGGACGGACTTCGAGCTGAATTGCTTTTACTTGCAATTTGAAGCTTGTAACATCTTATTCGTAATCGGTTTTATTCTGTGCGCACGGCGCATCCTGCAAGCTCGAACCACAAGACAATGTAAATACTTTCATCGGGGGAAAACCTATGGAACCGCAGGCTGCCCAAAAATCCATCGCAATTATCAATGATGATGTCAACCAATTAAGACTTCTGGAAAAGATTCTCTCCTCCCAGCCATATCATATTGATACCTTTACCGGCGCTGAAGATGCGCTTAAGCGGATTGACCCTGCCCGTCCTCCCGACATGATTATCACAGATCTTGCTATGCCGGGTATTGACGGCTGGCGATTCTGCCGGCTGCTCCGTTCACCGGAATACAGCCCCTTTAATCCCATTCCCATACTGGTGGTTTCTGCCACATTTTCAGGCGATGATGCCTGCAGGATCACCGCAGACACCGGTGCTAACGGCTTCCTTCCCATGCCTGTTGACAGGAAATCCCTGATAGCCACAGTTAAGGCAATGTTGGAAGAGGATTACCACGTTCAAAAGTCAAGGGTGTTAATTGTTGATGACACCCTATCCATTATCGCCATCCTGAAGGATGCCTTTGAATCCAACAGCTATGATGTCCATGTTGCCCATGACGGACTTGAGGCAGGACAGGCGTTTGAAACCGGCACCTTTGATTTTATTGTGCTGGACTATCATCTTCCCGATACAACCGGAGAAGCGCTGCTTTCAGAATTTCATGTTAAACAGCCCGATGCGGTCATTATCATGATTACCACAGACCCGGACCCGGATCTGGCGCTGAGATGGCTTCAGAAAGGTGCATCCGTGTATATCAGAAAACCCTTTGCCCCGGAATACCTTCTTGAGATGTGTGCAAAGACGCGCCGGGAAAAATCGCTTTTCCGTGTGGAACGGATTCTGGAAGAGAGAACAACCCTTCTGCGTGAAAATGAGCAGCGGTTAAACAGCCTCTTGAACAACCTGACGGATGTGGTCTGGTCTATATCCCTGCCTGACTTGAAAACATTATATATCAGTCCGTCGGTGGAAAAACTCTATGGACGATCAGCGCAGGAATTTATTGAAAACCCATCTCTGTGGCAGGAACTTACCCACCCGGATGACCGACTGTTAAATGAAGAGGTGTATGCCCAAGTGCTCCAAAACGGAGAAGCGGTGCGGGAGTGTCGTATTATTCGCTCTGACGGAAGCATTGCCTGGATTTTGGACAAATCAAAACTTGTATTTGATTCCAACCATCAACCGGTACGGATAGAAGGTATTGCTTCGGATATTACCAGCCGCAAACAGGTTGAAGAAGAATTGCTGCAAAGCGAGTCGTTTCTTTCGAAGTCTCAGGAGATAGCCCATGTAGGCACGTGGGTTTTGAACCTCCAGGATAACCGTCTTGTCTGGTCAGACGAAGTATATAGAATAATGGGGCTCCGCCCTCAGGAGTTTGTTCCGGACTACGATCGTTTTCTTGATTTTGTTCATCCCGATGACCGGGACAAGGTATACAACGACTATCTGGAATCTGTCATAGAAGGAACTGACAGTTATGATATTCAGCACCGTATTGTTCGCAGGCAGACCGGCGAAATACGCTTTGTTCAGGAAAAGTGCATCCACGAACGGGATGCTGCAGGTGTTGTTGTCCGATCTGTCGGTATGATTCAGGATATCTCTGACCGAAAAACAGCCGAGGATGCGCTCCAGAATCAGTTTGATCTTCAAAAACTGGTGGCGGAGATTTCCTCCAGGTTTGTTAAATTCGGCAGTGAACTGCTGGATAACTCTATCTATGCGGCATTGCGTCAGATAGGCGAATTTTTTGATGCAGACCGAAGCTATGTGGTGCTGTTTTCTGAAGACTACCAGACAATGGACAATACCCATGAATGGTGCGCAGAAGGGGTTGAACCCCGTATAGGCAGAATTAAAAACTTTCCCGTCAGCCGGTTTGCATGGATGTTTCAGGAGTTAAAAAATAAAAGACCGGTTCATATCGCAGACATTGAATCCCTCCCGGAAGAGGCTTCAGAGGAAAAAGCCCTTTTCCGAAGTTATGGCATCAAGTCGTTAATCTGTTTTCCGATGGTGGTTCAGAAAAAAATAATCGGTTTTATGGGGCTGCATTCTTTCCGGACAGAAGAGTTCAGGGGCGAAGGACAAAGGGCACTTCTGTGGGTAGTGGCTGAAATTATCGCAGGAGCTATGTTGAGAAAACAGGCTGGGGAAGAACTGATGCGGTTCCGTGCTGCCATGGACAACAGTGCGGAACAGATATTCCTGATCGACCGGGATAAAATGCATTTTATCGATGTAAATGTGACTGCATGTAATGTCTTGAACTTTACAAAAGAAGAGCTGCTTTCAATGGGACCGCAGGATATCAAGCCTTATTATACTTATGAGATGCTTGCTGCTGAATTTGATAAAATTATTCAGGATAAATCCATGACAGGTGTTGTTGAAACAATACACCAGACAAAAGACGGCACACAGATACCTGTGGAGGTGAGGCTGCAGGCTTTTGAATCTTTGGGTAAAAAGTTTATTATTGCTGTTGCCCGCGATATCACCGAACGAAAGAAGGCTGAGGAAGAAATTTTGAATGCAAAAAACCGGGCGGAAGAGGCAAGTCTTGCCAAAAGCCGTTTTCTCTCCAACATGAGCCATGAGATCCGTACCCCTATTGCAGGCATACTGGGGCTTTTGAATATGCTTGATAAAAAAGAGACAGATACTGAACATAAACGGATGATAGGACTGATCACAGAATCAGCCCACTCGCTGTTAAACATCATCAATGACATACTGGATATCTCTAAGGTGGAGGCAGGCAAAATGGAGCTCTCCAATGAAGATTTCAGCCTTAAATCGGTTCTGGAAAGAACCGTCAGTCTGTATTCCGTGACAGCGTCAAATAAGGGAGTGAAATTAATCTATAAGACAGAGGCCGGTGTGCCTGACAGTTTATACGGAGACCCCAACAGGCTTGAACAGATTCTTAAAAACGTGATCTCAAATGCGATTAAGTTTACTGAAAAGGGGGAGATTCTTGTCAACGTTTCAATTGCCCCCTCATCAGACAGTCGGTATCATCTGCTGTTTGAGGTCAAGGATACCGGTATTGGAATACCTGATAACTTAATGCCGAAACTGTTCCAGAGTTTCACTCAGGCGGATTCATCCCACACGAAAAAATACGGGGGTACGGGGCTGGGGCTTGCTATCTCCCGACAACTGGCAGAACTGATGGGCGGCAGGATGTGGGCGGAGAGCAAACAGGGAGCGGGGAGTACATTCTTTTTTAAGGCAGTTTTTCAGCAAGGGCGTGTGCAGCAGATGGAAACCGGGGATGCCCCTACCGGGACAAAGGATCGTCTGCCGGCGTTAAGAATCCTTGTTGTAGAAGATGTTGAGATCAATCAGGAATACATAACCTTTATTCTCAATGAGGCAGGGCATCAGGCAGTTGTGGTTTCAAACGGTGTGGAGGCGGTGCAGGCTTATGAGAAGGGGCGTTTTGATCTGGTTTTGATGGATATTCAGATGCCAGAGATGGACGGGATGGAAGCAACAGGGGAGATTCGCCTGATTGAACGCAGTGAATGCCGCCCCAGAACCCCTGTCATTGCCCTGACTGCTTATGCAATAAAAGAAGAACAGGATAATATTATGCAGGCAGGTATGGACGGATATGTGACAAAGCCCATTGAGCCGGAGCGGTTGTTTTCAGAGATACGCCGGGTGATGACGGGCAGAACCCCTGTTGGGAAAAAAGAAGAAAAACCCGAACGTGATAAACCGGCGCTTGCAGATTTACCCTTAAATAAAAGCCTTGCCGAAAAACGCTATGGGGGGAGACTTGAATTGTGGCAAAAGATGGTGCATAGATTTATCGAAACCGCAAGTCAGCAGTATATTGATGATTTGAGGCAGGTCATGGAAGAGGGAGATTTTAAAAGAATTTACAGCAGGGTTCATACCATTAAAGGATCTCTTGGGGTTATTTGTGCCGAGAAAGCGATGGAAATAGCAAAAGAGCTGGAAGAGCATGCAAGGAATGGGCAGTTGTCAGAATGCAAACAGAAACACGCAGCGCTTGAAGCAGAATTTGAGAGAATAAAACGGGTAAAAGAAAGTTTTAAGATTTAAGACTGTAGGTTGGGTTGAGCGGAGCGAAACCCAACAAAAAGGGTAAAAGCAAAAGAAGAAGCAAAAAGATAGCCCACGTAACACACGAAAAGGCTCGGAAAAAAGAAAGTGTTAGGTAAAGGCAGGGTGAGAGCCGTTAAGCTGTTGGTTTGTAAGCTGTTAAGCAAATTTAGCAGCATAGCTCGTGGTAAAATCTTTCGTGGTCGTAGGCGTTATCGTAATCGTAATCGGTTTTTTATCTGTTTCTTGCAACTTGCAATTTGTATCTTGAAACTTGCAACTTCTAATTCGTGGGCAAATGTTTTTTTATGGGTTTTGTCTGCGTCATTCCGTGTGTTTCTTTGGCATAAGGATTTTGACTTGATAATAAATAATTGATTTTGTCTAACCATTATTGATATAATAAACCCATTATATGGCAACCTTGTCAAGCCTGCTGTGGTTTTATTTTTTCTATTCTGCTTTTTGGGTAAACCTTTTCAATATGAGGAAGGGGTTCTGAAAATATGAATAATTATGACACACTTCCGGAAAAAGAGTATCACGAGAGGCTTAAGGAGTTGAAATGCCTCTATGATGTCGGTGAGTTGATGCAGACATCTGATTCGCCGGAAAGGGTATGCCAGGGATTGATGGAACCATTGAAAGCCGCTATGCAGTTTCCGGAAATTACAGTACCGGTAATTGAGATAGATAAAAACAGATTTGCTCCGGACAGCCCGCCAGATAGCCTAAAAGCATCGCTTTCGGCAGACATCACTCCTTTTGGAGAAAAATGCGGAACGCTCTCGGTTTACTACACAGAAGATCAGCCGTTTATTATCCCTGAAGAGCAGAAACTGATTGATCATATTGCCCGCCGTTTAACAGAGTGGCTCGAGAGATACAGAACTGAAGAGCGGACAGAGCATCTGAACAATGTTATCAAAGCCATCCGCAATGTCAACCAGATGATTGTCCGTGAAAAGAACAGAGACCAACTGATACAGCAGGCATGCGACAATCTTGCGGAAACCAGAGGATATTATCATGTGTGGATAGCACTGTTTGACAGTGATAATACCTTAACCGGTTTTGCCCATTCCGGTCTTGCTGATAAAGCATCTCTTCTGAATGACAAACTTTTAAACGGGCTGTTGCCTGAATGTTCCCGAAAGATTCTCGCGGGTGAAAAAACATTGATTACCGCCAATCCAGCCCTTGAATGCAAGGGGTGTATCCTTCAGTCTTTATATGGTGGCAGGTCAAACATTAAAGGGCGTCTGGAGTATGAGGAGAATTTTTTTGGTATAATCTCAGTGTCGGTTCCCATGAAACTGGCAGGTGACTCTGAAGAGATCGAACTGTTTGATGAAATGGCAGGGGATATCTCTTTTGCCCTTTACAGCATTCAAAGAGAAGCCGACCTTGCTGAGGAACGGAAGCGGCTTGAATATATCCTCGGAATTACCCGGACAGGTGTTGATATCATTGACCCCAAGTTTAATCTGCGGTATGTTGATCCTGCCTGGCAGAAAATATATGGCAGCCCGGCGGGAAGAAAATGTTATGAATATTTCATGGGAACAGATCGTCCCTGTGCTGCCTGCGGTATCCCCCAAGCCCTTGAAACCAGGCAAAAGGTGATCACCGAAGAAATACTGCAACGGGAAAACAACCGAATCGTTGAAGTCCATACCATTCCCTTTCAGGACAAAGATGGACAATGGCTGGCAGCTGAATTCAAGGTGGATATCACCGAGCGCAAGCAGATGGAGGAGGCTCTTAGAGAAAACCGTGAACAGGTAAACAGCATTCTCAACGCTATTGAAGACGGCGTGGGATCATTCTCTATTCAGGAAGATAAGCATATATATATCAGCCCCTCTGTTGAGAGGATATTCGGGAGGAAGGCAGATGAGTTTATCCAAAACAGCAGCCTATGGATGGACTCTGTTTATCCGGAAGATAAAGAAGCTGTGGAGGGTTCCAGTAAGCAGTTACATGAAACAGGTTTTACTGAGAGGGTATTTAGAATTGTAAGACCGGATGGCACCATACGATGGGTACGTAACAGGGCAAAAATCATATATAATAATGCCGGTGAGCCCGAAAGAATTGATAAGCTGCTCACAGATATTACTGATCAGAAACAAGCAGAGGAAGCATTGCGGGTAAGGGAAAGACAGCTTTCTCTTACAAATGACAACTTTCCGGGGATCGTTTCTGTCCTTGACAGGAATTTTTGTTTTAAGTATGTCAACAAAGGGTTTGAAAAACTGTTTGGCATGCCGGCTGACCGGTTTGTCGGAAAACCGCTAAAGGCTTTTTTGAGCAAAGAAAACTACCAAAAGACCGTGGGGTATTTACAGCAGGCTATGGCGGGCAGACCGGTCTCTTATGAAAGCACAAACAGAATATACACTTCCGGAGTGATTGTTTACGGGTTGAATACGATTGTGCCGGACGTTGATGCTGAGGGCAATGTGATTGGATTTTTTACATTCGGGATAGACATCACGGCACGAAAACGCGCAGAGGCGCTTATTACAGACAAAAATAAAGAGCTTGAACAGATTGTCTATGTTGCCTCACATGATCTGCGCTCTCCCCTGGTTAATGTGGAAGGCTATGGCAGGGAACTTGCGTATGCGGTGGAAGGGTTAAAATCTGCCATTGATTCAGGAGACGGTTCTCTGAAAAACCTTGAATCTGCTGTGCGTTCTGCGATTCCAGAAATGGTGGAATCCCTGCACCATATCCGCAACAGCACCCGTCAGATGGATGCCCAGCTCAAGGGGCTGCTGAAACTTTCGCGATCAGGCAGGGCTGCGCTCACCATCAAGCCGCTGGATATGAATCTGCTGGTTTCCAGAATTTTCTCATCTTTTCAGTTTGAAGCCAAAGAAGCCGGCGCAGCACTGCGCACGTCTTTTCTGCCTCCCTGCATGGGAGATAACGTTCAGGTTACACAGGTTTTTTCCAACCTGATCAGCAATGCCCTTAAATACCTTGAACCGGACAGACCGGGGGTAATCACCGTCAGCGGGATAATGGAACATAGCCTCTGCACCTATTGTGTTGAAGACAACGGTATTGGTATAGCCCCGGAACATCAGAGCAGTATTTTTGAGCTGTTTCACCGCCTTGACCCCGGCAGAAACGCAGGAGATGGCTTGGGGTTGACGATTGTGCGGCAGATTCTGGGCAGGATTGAAGGGGATATACGGGTTGAATCAAAACCGGGCGAGGGCAGCCGGTTTTATGTGACACTGCCGCATGCACCGGAAAAAAGAAGGTTTTAAGTTTTAGGTAAAGGCAAATTAGCTCGTAGCTGGTAGCTCGAAGTAGACTGTAGGTTGGGTTGAGCAGAGCGAAACCCAACAAAAAGGGTAAGAGCAGTTGTCAGGTGTCAGCAAAAGCAGTTTCAAGTTGAAAACATGAAAGCTGTTGAGCAAAAACATTAAAGTTGAAAAGTTGAAAAGTTTAGAAGTTGAGTAAAAACTTTCGTGGTCGAGATCGAATCAGATGTTAAGTCCCGCTCTTCGCGGGGAGTAAAGGATGAAAAGAGTGGGAAGCGGAAGGCGGGGAAGCATTGTGCTTTAATTTCGTGTAATTCTGTGTGTTCTGTGTCGGCATAAGGTTTTTTTTGGGGTAAACTATATGGTAAAAGGAGATCTGATGATGAAACAGGATGTAATCATTCTTGTAGCAGAAGATGATGAAGGTCATGTCGGGCTGATTCGAAAAAATCTTGGCAGGGCAGGCATCACAAATGAAATTGTGCATTTTAAGAACGGACAGGAGACAGTGGATTTTCTTTTTCGCCGGGGCAATGGACCTCACCGGCAGTCGGGAGATGCCTACATCCTGCTGCTGGACATACGTATGCCCAAACTTGACGGAACTGAGGTATTGAAGCAGATTAAGGCGGATCCTGAACTGTGCAAGATTCCGGTGATTATGATTACTACTACCGATGACCCGCGCGAGGTGGAACGCTGCCATGCTTTTGGGTGCAGCAACTATATTACCAAGCCTGTGGAATATGATGATTTTGTGAATTCCATCCGTCAATTGGGGCTATTTCTTTCGGTGGTGCAGGTGCCAAAAATTAACGGTGAATTGTAATTTCAGTAAAGGATGAATGTCTATGGACGGTAATATCAAAATACAGGGACACGTTCTGGTCGTGGAAGATGATGACGGACTGAGAAAGCTGATCATTAAATCCCTTAATAAAACGGGGATTGAAGCCCGGGGGGCTTCATTGGGTGCCGAAGCCCTTGACAGCATAGCGTCGGATTTGCCGGCAGCACTTCTCATCGACCAGCAGTTACCGGATATGACGGGTCAGCATGTTATTCGAAATCTTGAGGCGCAGGGCATTAAAATTCCCTTTATAATGATGACGGGACAGGGCGATGAACGTCTTGCTGTGGAGATGATGAAACTGGGCGCTTCTGATTACCTGGTCAAAGACATGGAGTTTATGGATATCCTGCCGGTTGCTGTAAACCGGCTGTTCCATAACATCAAAACGGAACAGGCGCTGCGAAAATCTGAAAAAAATCTGAGGGAAAGCGAGGAGCGTTTCAGAAGGGTTGCCTCCATCATATCCGATGTGGTCTATTCCTGCACAACCGATAAGGACGGCGTTTATGCCATAGACTGGATGACCGGCGCTTCAGAACCGATATGCGGCTATACTGTTGAGGAGATCGTATCACTTAAATGCTGGCGGTTTCTGGTTGATGAAGAGGATATCCCGGTTTTTGAAAAAAATGTGACCGGACTTGCGCCTGGACGGCAGGCTTCCTGTGAACTGCGTATCCGTCATAAGAACGGGGCGGTTGTATGGATTGCCTCCCACACTGAATGCGTATCAGACGCCAGCACATCGGGTCGCTCTGTTCTGTACGGGTGTTTGATAGACATCACCGGACAAAAAGAGGCGGAAGAAAAAATTACCGGGCAAAAAAAGTATCTTGAAACGATACTTCAAACCACAGCCGATGGTTTTTGGATGGTGGACCGCAGCGGCAATATTACTCAGGTCAATAAAGCCTACTGCCGGATGTCGGGGTATTCCAGAGAAGAACTTGAGTCCATGTGTGTGAACGATCTGGATGCAGAGGAAACCCCTGAAGATACACAAGCCCGTATCGATCGGATCATCAAAAACGGTTCCGACATATTTCAAACAAAGCACCGGCGCAAGGATGGCACTCTCTTTGATGCAGAGATATCTGTATCATTTTTAGATATTCAAGGGGGGCAGTTTGTCTGCTTCGGCAGGGATATCAGTGATCGCATACAGGCGGAAAATGCCTTGAAAACCGCAAACAAGAAACTATCATCGCTCTGGAACATCTCTTCACTGGCGAATGCGGATTTCAGGACAATATGCGACCATGTTCTGGAGTCGATCGTTAATATGACGGAAAGTTTATACGGGTTTTACGGATTTATCAGCCCTGATGAATCGGTTATGACCATTCATTCCTGGTCAGGCGAGGCGATGAATGGCTGCGGCATTGCTGATAAACCCCAGGAGTTCCCTGTCAGCAAGGCAGGGTTGTGGGGTGAAGCGATCCGGAAAAGAGAGCCGATGATATGCAACGACTATTCCATGGATATTCCCGGAAAAAAGGGCTCTCCCAAAGGGCATGTGCCCATTAAAAATCTGATGGTGGTTCCTTTTATGGTGCATGACCGTATGATCACCGTTGCCGCAGTGGCAAACCGGCAGGGGGACTATACAACAGAAGACATCTCACAGATAACGACATTTCTGACAGGCATTCAGGCAATCACGGAGCGTATGGAAGGCGAGGAGGTATTGCGTAAAAGTGAAAAACAGCTTGCTCTCACCACTGACAACTTTCCGGGACTGGTCTCGATTCTTGATACCAACCTCTGTTTTAAATTTGCAAGCAATGGCTTTGAAAAACTGCTCGGGGCTTCCCCCAAAAAGATTATTGGAAAGAAAATTGCCGATGTTATCGGAGAGGAAAACTATGCCATTGCAGAGTCCCATCTGAAATCAGCATTAAGCGGAAAAACGGCTGTTTACGAAAGCCATTCACGGGTGGCAATGGGCAGGGTTGTTCAGGGGTTGAATACAATTGTTCCGGACATTGATGCCGACGGAAATGTTTCACAGCTTTTTGTCTTCGGCATCGACATAAGCGACAGAAAACGTATGGAAGATGAGCGTCTTGTGATGGAGAAAAAGCTGCTGCATTCCCAGAAACTTGAGAGCCTCGGGGTGCTTGCGGGAGGCATTGCCCATGATTTTAACAATCTGCTCCTGGCGGTGATCGGGAATCTGGATATGTCTCTCGTTGAACTTTCTCCGGTATCAGCATCTCGGAAATATATTGAATCCTCCATGAAGGCAGCCCAGCGGGCGGCAGACCTGACCCGTCAGATGCTTGCCTATTCCGGCAAAGGACATTTTATTATAAATGATATCAATATCAATGAGCTGATTCAGGAGAATCTGCATATTCTGAAGAGTTCTGTGTCAAAGAACGTAACGGTTCATTTAAGCCTTTCCGACGGCATATCCTGTATCTCTGCTGATGTTGCCCAGATGCAGCAGGTTGTGATGAATTTTATTACCAATGCATCAGAGGCAATAGGGGAGATGCAGGGCAGCATACATATTGCAACCGGTGTTATGGATTGCGATGAGGCGTATCTTGAAAAGAGTCTTGCAGAGGAAAAACCCCCTGCCGGAAGGTATGTCTATCTTGAGGTGAGGGATACCGGCTGCGGCATGGATGAGGAGACAAAGCAGAGGATATTTGATCCGTTCTTCACCACCAAGTTTACCGGCAGGGGGCTTGGCATGGCGGCGGTTATCGGAATAGTTAGGGGTCATAAGGGTGCTGTTTTTATCGAGAGTGAGGCTGGCAGAGGCACAACTGTCAGGGTATTATTCCCCGCAGTTGATAGGAAGCTGGAAGTAAAGGCAGAGAAATTAAGGGTTGAACAGGCTGAAACAGACAACTGTGAAACTTCTGATAAGAAAGTTCTCATAGTGGATGATGAAGAGTTTGTGCTGGATATGTGCAATGAGATGGTAATGAGTTTCGGGTATCAGACCCTGACAGCGGAAGACGGTATGAAGGCGGTTGAAATATATGGAGAGCATTATAAGGAGATAGACTGCGTGATTCTTGATCTTTCCATGCCGAGGATGAGCGGGTATGAGACATTCCTGAAGTTGAAGAAGCTTAACCCGGATGTGAAGGTAATTTTATCAAGCGGGTATGAAAAAGAGGAGGCAACCAGAAAGTTTGAAAGAGAATCACTTGCCGGGTTTGTTCAGAAACCCTATCGGATGAAATCGTTGCGGGCAGAACTGGCGAAGAGCTGATAAGCTAAGAGCAGGTATCAGGTGTCAGACTGTAGGTTGGGTTGAGCGGAGCGAAACCCAACAAAAATGGTAAGACCAGCTATCAGATATCAGGTGTCAGTAAAAGCGATTTTAAATTTGATTTCTTTTTGTCCCCCTCCCCTATAAGCCCCTCCCTCCGGGGGAGGGGAAATGGGGTTGCAGTTGGGATTGCTGAGAATTAAGTTATTAAAAGTTGTATCAATTATACAAAACAATTTTTTTAAGGCAGTTACCCAACTCCAATAGCATTGTGGTTGATATCAGACATCCTACCTCGTCCCCTCTCCCCGCCGTGAGAGAGGGTCAGGGTGAGGGGGTTAAAGGCAGTTATCAGGTATCAGCAAAAGCAGAATAGCTGATGAGACCCCATTTACTTTTGATAGTAGGTAACTGGATAGTCGATGCGTAAAGGTCGTGCCATAAATGTATCGTACAAAAATACAATTCAGATGTCAACAAAGAATCTGACATATGAAGATGTGAACCCTCGCCTCTCCTAAACTCCTCCCCCCATATCTTGGGACATACTTTTTATTGACATACAAGCGCCTTCAGGCTATACTTTCTTCATCACAAAGCAACCCCCTGTCAAATTCATCATAAAGCAAATTCCTCTCAAAGAAAGGCGATAAGCGATACTAATGATGGGAAAAATCAGGGACATGCACTAATTACAGCAGCAAGCAAGGAAAGAGCTGTTAAGCTAAAAGCGGGTATCAGCTGTCAGCTTTCAGGCATCAGGAAAATCTTTGAAAAGGCTATGAGCTAATTAGTCTTTCCTGTCACCTGACTCCTGATAGCTGAAAGCTGATTTAGCAGCGTAATTCATAGCTCGTTTTAGGTTTTGCTAGCAGCTATGAGCTGAATTGCTTTTGCTCGAAATTACAACAGGGTTGTTTTTGATGTTTAAAGTAATCTAAAATGCCTTTGGTTAAAAAATCTTCTGTTTTTATACAGTAACTGCATTTCTGCCAAATAAGATTACCTTGGAGCTTCTTCTATTTTCTTGACAAGATTTTCTTTATAAAATAAACTGTAATATTGAATTTTTTACGGTATTTCTAAATCAGAAAGATTAAAATGGAGCTATCTACAGACAATTGCAGCCCGATTGGCATTTTTGATTCAGGTGTTGGAGGGCTTACTGTTTTAAAAGAGATAAACAGGCTTCTGCCCTGTGAGGATATCATTTATCTGGGTGATACCGCCAGGGTTCCTTATGGGATAAGGTCTGCTGAAACTGTGTTAAAATATTCTATTGCGAATGCTGAATTTCTGGTAAAACAGAATATCAAGCTTCTTGTTATCGCATGTAATACTGTATCTGCTGTTGCAAAAGACAGATTAAGGGAGAAATACAGTATCCCTGTAGTGGATGTGGTAACACCCGGGGCTAGGGGTGCTGTGGATAATACAACTAACCGAAAGATAGGAGTCATAGGCACAAGAGGCACCATAAGCAGCGGAGCTTATCAGAAGGAGATAGATAGATTAGAACCGGGACTTCAGGTATTTACTCAAGCCTGTCCGCTTTTTGTGTCTCTTGCTGAAGAGGGATTGGTTGACCCAAAAGATGAGATTGTTGATTTGACTGTCAGGCGTTATCTGGATGCTCTCTCTGATGTGGGAATTGACACACTTGTGCTTGGCTGCACGCACTACCCGCTTCTGAAAAATTCAATAAAGAAAGTTATGGGAGACAAGGTCAGGCTGATTGATTCTGCTGAAGAGACAGCAAGACAGGTTGAAGAAGTGCTTTTAGCAAAAAAACTTTCAGCAGGTGCTGATAAAAAAGGTAAAACAGTCTTTTATCTAACAGACATACCCCATATATTTAAAGAAACAGGCAGAAATTTTCTTGGACGCGTGCTTGAAGATGTAAAGGTGGTTGATATAATGTAGTCAGCAGTGTAGCGTGAAGCTCGTAGTTGGTAGAAAAAAGCTGATGAGTAAGGGGATTAACAGGAAGTTGATAAGATGAATGGTTAAGAACCTTTTTACCTGAAAAAAAGAATATAACAATGGCAAAGTCTAAAAAAAGAGTCAAAAAACCAGTAAAGTCAAAGACTGTTTCCAGGAGGAAGAAATCTCCAGACAGGAAAAAAATTATTTTTTTTCTTGTTATAACTATCCTGACTGCTGCGGCTTTTCTGGTATATAAAAACAGCCATATTATTGATGATGCCCTAAAATCCAGACAGGTGGAAAAGATTAAGGAGAAAATTGATGTTTTGAATATTTCGCTTAAAAGTCAGACATGGGATGCTGTGCTATGTTTTGGTGATGAGAACAGCGATATGCTTGTGAGAGAATACAGGAAAGTTAATTCTACCATGCATCCTCAGAAGAAGGCGGAAGTTGTTTTAAATGAGCTTTTAAAGGGTCCAAGGGCAAAGGGTGTTCAGACAATTCCGGGAGGCACAAGGCTTTTATCGGTAAATATTGGAAGGGACGGTGTTGCAGTGGTTAATTTCAGTTCCGAACTCTCTACCCGTCATCCGGGTGGAACATCTTCTGAGCTGCTTACCGTTAATTCCATTGTAAATACTCTTGCAGAGAATATTGAAGAAACAAAACAGGTTAAGATTCAGGTTGACGGCAATGATGTTGATACCATTGCAGGTCATATTGACTGTAGAAGACCTTTTTATCCGGACAGGAGTATAATAAGATAGCTAAATAGCAAGTCGTCAGCTCGTAGCCAAGAGCAGGTATCAGTTAATAGGGGGAGGCTTACAGCAGTTGTCAGCTATCAGTTTTCAGGCAAGGCAAAAAACAGGTATTAGTGAGAGGAAACCCTCTTATTTTAGGGCGGTTTCTGTTATTAAATAATAAAAATTAACTTATAAAAAAATAAACCGGATGTTTGAGGAATATAATATTTATGTCAAAACAGGTTCAACGATCAAGAATAAGAAATATTGGAATAATGGCTCATATTGATGCGGGCAAGACTACAACCACTGAAAGGATACTTTTCTATTCCGGAAAGATTCATAAGATGGGTGAGGTTCATGACGGACAGGCTGTAATGGACTGGATGAAGCAGGAACAGGAAAGGGGGATTACAATAACCTCTGCTGTTACTGATTTTCTGTGGAATGGTTTTGAGATGCACCTTATTGACACACCCGGACATGTTGATTTTACAATAGAAGTTGAAAGGTCACTCAGGGTGCTGGACGGATGTATTGCGGTTTTCTGTGCTGTGGGCGGTGTAGAGCCTCAGTCGGAGACGGTTTGGCATCAGGCTGATAAATACCATGTTCCGCGTATTGCCTTTATAAATAAGATGGACAGGGTGGGGGCGGATTTTTTATCAGTTGTCAATATGATGAAAGAAAAACTCGGCACAAACCCTGTAATTCTCCAGCTTCCAATAGGGTCAGAGGATAGTTTCTCGGGGGTTATTGATCTTGTAAAGATGAAGGCCATAACCTGGGATGATGATACCTTTGGAATAAAATTTGAGACACATGATATACCCCCGGATCTCCTTTCAGAAGCCGCCGGTTGCAGGGAAACTCTGATTGAGTCTATAGCAGAATATGATGATGGGTTGATGGACAAGTATCTTTCTGGACAGGACATAAATGAGAAAGAGGTAAAACATGCATTAAGAAAAGCAGTGCTGTCGCTTAATGTAGTTCCTGTTCTTTGCGGGAGTTCATTGAAAAACAAGGGTATACAGCCTTTGCTGGATGCTGTGATTGATTATTTCCCGTCTCCGTTGGAGGTGCCTCCAATAAGAGGCAAAGATTTAAGAACACAGAATGCAATCGAGCTTCAATGTGATGACAATGAGCCTCTTTCTGCACTGGCCTACAAGGTTATTATGGATGAAGGAAGAAAACTTGTCTATTTAAGGGTATATTCAGGCACTATCACTGTCGGGCAGGAGGTATATAATCCTGTTAAGGATATAAAGGAAAAAATTGCAAGGATATTCAGGATGCACTCAAACAGAAAGGAGAGGATCGAATCTGTTCGTGCTGGTGAACTGGTAGCTATTATGGGTTTGAAAAACACAACAACAGGGGATACTCTCTGCAGACAGGATATCCCTGTGCTATTGGAATCAATTGAGAGTTACAAACCTGTAATTTCTGTTGCTGTTGAACCAAGGACCATAGGTGAGCAGGAAAAGCTTGTCTCAGTGCTTGACAGACTGTGTGAAGAAGATCCCACCTTCCAATACAATTTTGATGAAGAGTCGGGGCAAACGGTTATTTCGGGAATGGGGGAGCTTCATCTGGAAGTTTTGACTACAAAGATAATAAATGATTACGGTGTTTCTGTAAGGACAGGAAAACCACAGGTTGTTTATAAAGAGACAATTACTTCATTAGTGGAGTCCAAGGGGAGTTTTGACCGTGAAATCAATGGTGAAAGACAGACCGGTAATGTTATAATAAGGCTTGAACCTCTTAAGAGAGGTCAGGGGGTTGAGTTTGTCAATGAAGTTGCTGAAGAAAAGGTACCTCCTCAGTTTATAAGTACCATAGAGAAAGCATTTCATGATTCCATGTATTCAGGACCGGTTTCAGGCTATCAGGTTGTTGATTTAAGGTGCATTCTTCTGGATTGTATTTATCAGGAAGGTTCTACCTCTGAGACAGGTGTGAGAATGGCAATGGCAAATGCAGTTAGAAACGGATTTGAAAAAGCTTCTCCCGTGCTTCTTGAGCCTATAATGGAAGTTGAGATTGCAACACCTGCAGATTTTATAGGTGAAATTATTTCAGATATTAACACCAGAAGAGGTAAGATTGAGGCAATTCAGGATAAAGGTTTAAACAGACTTTTAACCGCACACGTGGCTCTGAAAAATATGTTTGGATATTCGACTGCGCTGCGTTCTTCAAGTCAGGGAAGGGCGACATTTACCATGAAATTTTTAAAGTTTGAAAAACAGAGTGAGGTGTGATAAAGTTAAAAGTGTTGTCAGCTTTCAGGTGTCAGAAAAGTCAAAAGAGCTGTTAATCTGATAAGCAAAGGCATTTTAGCTGTTATGAAAAGCAAAATCTTTTTGTTGTCGTAATCGAAAGTTTTTTGCTTGAGAGCTAAATTGCCAAATAGGATAATGAAATTTGAAAACTTGAAAGGAATAAAAAAAATGAAAGAAAAAGTTGATGAGGTTCTGGCAAAAATAAGACCTGCTCTGGAGGCAGATGGCGGAGGTATTGAACTTGTTGATGTTGTGGATGGAGTGGTTAAGGTAAGACTACAGGGTGCGTGCAAGGGTTGTATGGGAGCTCAGATGACCTTAAAAATGGGCGTTGAACGTGTGCTTAAAGAAGAGATACCAGAGGTTGTATCCGTTGAGGCTGTGCAGTAAAAGAACAGATTTTATCTATGGCTTACTTTTTTAGTGTTTTAGGTCTGGTGCTTGTTATAGAAGGGATGCCCTATTTTGCATTTCCTGACAAGATGAAAAAACTTCTGGAAAAACTTCCGTCAATTCCAAATTCTGTATTGAGAATATTCGGGGGTGTTTCAATAGCAGCAGGGTTAATAATGCTGTATGTTTCCAGGAACCTGGGGTAGCAGCAAATCATAAAAGAGTAAATGGGTTAAAACTGTTTATAGAGGTACTCATTCATCTGCTGCTTGTTTACCCTTCTCTTGCAAACCTTTTTACCCGGTTTAAATCCTCCATTGTAAAACCTTCCCACTCACAAGGCAGAAGGGTATTGTTTTGAAACAAAGGCTCTTCCTCAAGAGGGTATGGAGAGGCTTTTACGGCATCCTTCCATAATGAAGTATGGGGTATAGGTGAATATTCAGCTATAACAGGTTTAATTCCTGTCTCCCTGACTGTTATTACGGTTTTATTTACATCTGCAAATCTCTGAAAAGGCAGACCTGCAAGAATATAAGCTCCGACCTGTTCTTTTGAAAAACCGGCTTTTTTGAGCATTGAAGCTGTGTTTATGAATTCCTCCATTGTAACTTTATTTCCTGTTTGTGAAAGAAATGTCGGATTTGAAGATTCAAGTCCAAGTCTTATGGTTGAAAATCCGGCTTCAAACATAAGCTCTGCAATCTGGGGAGTTATTTCTCTTATATGCATTCCGTTAGGGGTATGGAAACGCAGGTTCAATTTTCTTTTTATGATTTCTTTTAAAAAAACAGTAAAGTTTGTTGAAGCATTCACAAGAAGGGCATCATCATAAAAAATGATATCAGTTGTGGAATATTTTTCAGCAAAAAACTCTATAATTCCGGCTGTTTCCAAGGGGTCATTCTGTTTGAATTTTGGAAACATCCTGCGTGATGCACAATAGGAACAGGAAAAAGGGCAGCCAACTGATGTCAGAACAGGCATGGCTTTTTTGTCTGGGATAAGTTCATAGTCTGGGTTGGGAAAATGATCAAGGTAGAGTTTCTTTTTTGTTAAGTCATAAATTTTATCGGTAAACTTTGAGTTCGGCTGGCCTGTAAATATTACATCTGCACCTGAAAACGAAGATGCATGTTCAAAACAGATGGTAGCATAAACACCGCCTAGCAACACCGGAACATCAGGGAAATGCTGTTTAACCCTTTTTATTGCCTCAAAAACACCCGGATACCAGTATGTCATCATCGAGGTGACTATCACCGCATCCGGTTGTTGAATAGAAGAAAGCTCTGCTTCAAAAACAGCAGGAGAAATTCCGTATCTTTTGTACTTTTTTTTAAAAAGAGTAAGCGGTTCGGGTTTATCTATTTCCTCTTTGTAGAAGTGTCCGCACCCGGTCTCTTTTCTGTGCGGTTGTTTTGTGAACTGTCTTTCCTTCATCCTGTGATTTCCTGGGTCAAGACAGTCAATAAGATGAATTCCAACGCCGTGTTTTTTTAGCAGACCTGCAATGGACAAAAGACCTGTTGGTCTTATCCAAAGATCGTAGGCTGCAAAGTCGTGTATCCACGGGTTTATTAGTAAGAAAAATGGTCTGCTCATTTTTAAATGAAGAAAGTTTGTATTTACTCAAATAAATGATTTATAATCATAATAAAATCGTATAAAATTGACAAGAGGAAAGAGCAGCAGAGCTGATAAGTTTTTGAGCAAAGGCAGAAAAGAGAATCTGAGAAGTTTAGCAGGAAATAATTTAACAGAGTAAATGGATGAATGTAAGAACAGCTTTTAATACATCTGCTTATTCACCCATATATCCTTCTGATATGATTCTATATTAGGACAATAAGAAATTGGACAAACATATACCAGACACTGAACTTCTCGACAGATATATAAATACCCTAATTGTTGAAAAAGGTCTTTCTGTAAATACAGTTGAATCCTACAGCAGGGACCTGATAAGGTATCATGATTTTATTATTAAAAGCCAGGAAAAGAAGCTTGCGGAATGTTCAAGGGTAGATTTGGCATTGTTTCTTGAAGCAGAGAAGAACAATGGTTTATCAAGCCGTTCGACAGCAAGAATGCTTTCAAGCATTAAAGGTTTTTATCGATTTCTTGTTGCAGAAGGATTTTTGAACAAAAGTCCTTTGCATGATTTTTTGGTGCCTAAACAGGAAAGGAAACTGCCCTCTGTTCTGTCTGCCCAGGAGGTCGAAGCGCTTATAAATGCTCCTGACACAGATTCTGTATTTGGCATCAGAGACAGGGCTTTTTTTGAGGTTCTTTATGCTACAGGTTTGAGGGTATCGGAATTGATATCCCTTTCAATTAACAGTATTAATCTTGATGCAGGGTATGTTATTGTAATTGGGAAAGGTTCAAAAGAGAGGCTTGTGCCTCTTGGTGAGGATGCACTTCTGTGGATTAGAAAATATCTCTCAGATTCAAGACCGAAACTTCTTTTGAACAATAGATGCTCTTTCTTTTTTCTTAACAGAGCAGGTGAAAAGCTAAGCAGACAGGGGTTTTGGAAGGTTATAAAAAAATATTGTCTGGCGGCAGGTATTTCAAAAAATATTTCTCCGCATACACTTCGGCATTCCTTTGCGACCCATCTTCTTGAAGGAGGAGCAGACCTGCGATCAGTTCAAATAATGCTGGGACATTCTGATATTTCAACCACGCAGATATACACCCATGTTTCAAGGGAGCGATTGAAGCAAATTCATGAAAAATATCATCCGAGAGGATAAATGACAGGATGAGAAGATAGGCGTTAAACACATAATGCTATATACTTATTTACTAATTAACCCATATCCTTGTTTAACAAATATTGCGATCACGACCACGAACAGATAACCGATAACTTATTTCAGTTCATTTATGGAAGTTATTACTTCACATGTTAATGCTGATTTTGATGCTCTTGCATCAATGGTTGCAGCAAAAAAACTATATCCTGATGCCGTGCTTGCATTTCCCGGTTCGCAGGAAAAGAGCATGAGGGATTTTCTCCTCACATCAACCATGTACATGCTCGATGTTCAGAAGGCGAGCAAGGTTGAACTTGGAAAGATTAAAAAGCTTATACTTGTTGATATACGTCAGGAAAGCAGAATAGGCAAGTTTGCTTCTGTATGCAGAAGAAAAGGTGTAGAGATTCATATATATGATCATCATCCTCCATCTCCTGATGATATAGTGGGTGATTTTGAAATAATAAAAAACTATGGCTCAACAACAGCAATAATGTGTGAAATTCTGAAACAGAAGCGGGTTGATATATCCCCTGAGGAGGCTACTGCCCTGATGCTGGGTATTTATGAAGATACAGGCAATCTCACATTCAGCTCTACAACGCCGGAGGATTTCAAAGCCGCGGCTTTTTTACTGTCACAGGGGGCAAACTTAAATATTGTTGCTGATATGGTTGTAAAGGAGTTGACCGCTGAGCAGGTATCGCTTCTTAATGAACTGGTTGAGAATTCAGTGACAGCGTCTGTGCATGGTATAAATGTAATGATTTCAAAAGTGGTTTCTGATACATATATAGCTGATTTTGCGGTGCTGGTGCATAAGCTTAAAAACATGGAAAACGCAAACGTACTTTTTGCCATTGCTGATATGGATGACAGGATATATCTGGTAGGTAGAAGCCGTATTGAGCAGGTTAACGTGGGTGAGGTGGTTTCATGGTTTGGAGGGGGTGGGCATGCCACAGCAGCATCTGCAACTATAAGCGACCTGACAATGATTCAGGTTGAACAGAAACTTTTAGAAATACTCCATAGCCATATAAAACCTGTTAAGACAGCTAAGGACTTTATGGCTACGCCGGTTAAAACCATAGATAAAAACGAAACAATAGAAACCGCAGGCAGTCTCCTTACAAGGTATAATATAAATGTGCTTCCTGTTGTGGATCGAAACAGACTTTCCGGGCTTATTTCAAGGCAGATAATAGAAAAAGCCAGATATCATGGTCTTGTGGACATCGCTGTGAAAGAGTATATGACCACTGAGTATGCAACCGTTAATCTTAATACCCCTCTTTCTGAGATTAAAAAACATATAATAAATGATAATCAGAGATTCCTGCCTGTTGTGGATGGAAAAAAGATAAAAGGTGCGATTACAAGAACAGACCTGCTCAGGGTTCTGCACCTTGATTCGGAAGAAATTGTCGAACTTACAGAAACTGAAACAAAGACACCTCAGATGCGAAGGAAAAAACTTAGAAGCATATTGGTTGAGCGTCTTCCTGAAAAAACCTTAAACCTGCTGCGGGATATAGGTAAGGTTGCTGAAGGCATGGGGTATAATGCCTACGCAGTAGGCGGTTTTGTAAGGGATATATTTTTGGGTTTTGATAATTTTGATCTGGATATTGTTATTGAGGGGGATGGAATTAATTTTGCTAAAGTTTTTGCTGAAAAAAAAGATGTTGAGGTAAAGATTTACAAAAAGTTCGGCACTGCAGTTATAATACTTGACGAAGGCATTAAAATAGATATTGCTTCCTCAAGGCTTGAATATTATGAAAAGCCTGCGGCTCTTCCCAAGGTTGAGTGGAGCTCAATAAAACTTGACCTGTACCGCCGTGATTTTACCATTAACACCCTTGCTTTGAGATTGAACAGGGACTATTTTGGTGAGCTGATTGATTATTTTGGTGCTCGAAGAGATATGAAGGAAAAGGTTATAAGGGTACTCCATAATCTGAGCTTTGTGGAAGATCCCTCCCGCATTTTCAGAGCTGTCAGGTTTGAACAGCGTTTTGGTTTCCGCCTTGGAAAGCTTACCAAAAAACTTATAGAAAATGCCATAAGGATGGATTTTCTTTTCAATATCAGCGGCAAAAGGGTTTTCTCGGAAATTATTTTACTATTAAGTGAAGAAACAGTCTTGTCTGTAATACAAAGGTTGAGTGAGCTTGGTATGCTTCGTTACATACATCCGGGTATAAAGTATGATAATGCCTTGAAGCAGCGTATTAAAGCAATTCAGGAAGTTCTAATGTGGTATGATCTGTTATATACTGATAAAGTCTATGATAAGTGGTTTGTTTATTTTCTGAGCCTTATTGAAGGATTGAAGGATGATAATACAGCGGGTATGTGCAGGTATTTTGATATGAAAAAGAAGTTTGTTTATCAGATTGAAATAGCCAGGACAACCGGTTCTCAGGTTCTTTATAAAATGGCACAGAAGAAAACACTCAAAAATTCAGAGATATACAGACTGCTCAGCCCACTTCCTGTAGAGGTCAGTCTCTACCTTATGGCAAAGACTTCAAGAAAGGCTACAAGGAAGGCATTTTCCCTTTATTTTACACAACTTCAACAAAAAAAGATAAGTGTAAGCGGAATGGACCTGAAAAAACTGGGAATTATGCCCGGCAGGGTTTACAGATTTATCCTTGATACGCTTCATGACGCTGTTATAAATGAAGAGGTTTCAGGCAAAGAAGAGGAGATAAGATTTGTAAAAGAGCGGTTTGTGGATAATAAAGGGGAATAGCTGATAAGCTGATTTCTGAAAAATAAAACTCTATATGCAAAGGGAGGATTGGAGAAAAAATGGGATGCAATGCAAAATGAACGGAAGATGCAATAAGTGGAGGATGACACAAGAACATCTGTTAGGCAATCAAGGTACAAGGCTGCAAGGCGAAGGATAAAAGAAAAACATTTAACCAGTTGATTCATCAACTGGTTACGATAACGACCACGAACTGATAACGGTTTTTTTGCTTTTGCTTAAAAGCTTATCAGCTGTATTAAGGAGGTTTTTTTAATGAATTTAGGCAATATCTTTATATTAATTCCGGTTCTGCTTTTTTCAGTAATAGCCCATGAGGTTGCACATGGCTACATTGCTTACAGATGCGGAGACAATACTGCAAAGAATCAAGGGAGGCTTACCCTGAATCCAATACCTCATATAGACATACTCGGCACTATTGTTTTTCCAGCCCTTCTTATTATTATGAATGCTTCCGTGCTTTTTGGATGGGCAAAGCCTGTGCCTGTTAATCCATACAATTTTAGAAATCCGAAACGGGATCATCTGCATGTTTCTCTGGCCGGGGTATCGGCAAATATTCTGCTTGCGTTGCTGTTTACGATTCTTTATGGGGCTTATATTAAACTCTCAGGCACTGCAGTAATGAATGAACCAATAGAGCTTGTTTTTAAATATGGTATTCAAATTAATGTTATCCTTGCTGTTTTTAATATAATGCCTGTTCCTCCGCTGGACGGTTCATGGGTTCTTTACCATATCCTGCCCGAGAATATGGCTGAACCCTTTAAAAAAATATTCCCATATGGTTTTCCCATTCTGATAATATTGCTGCTTACAGGGGTTTTACAGAATGTTATAATACCTGTCTATGTTTTCATCGTCAGTTTGCTTATGTCTCTTCTTCAATTTATAGTATAAGAGTCCTGAAAGGTTAAATGAATATGACATATAATGTTAAGCTTGAACATTTTGAAGGGCCGCTTGACCTGCTTCTCTATCTTGTAAAAAAGAATGAGATTGATATTCAGAATATACCAGTTGTTACTATAACCAGACAATATCTTGAATATATTGAGATTATGAAGTCTCTGAACCTTGACATCGCTGGTGATTTTATCCTTATGGCAGCAACTCTGATTCATCTGAAATCAAAAGCGCTGCTGCCTGATAATGTTGATGATGAAGGTGGAGAGGAACAAGGCACCCTTGAAGACCTGAAGCGTCAATTGATTGAATATCAGAAATACAAAGAGGTTGCACTTAAGCTGAAGGAGCAGAATATACTTGAAAAAAATGTCTTTAAAAGGCCCTCTGTTTCTGAAATAGATTGCGTTGATGCTGAAGATGTTGATATAGCAGGTGATGTGGGGCTTTTTGATCTGCTTTCCGCATTGAAGAAGGTGCTGGAAAAATGTGCTGATAAAGAGTCTGTTATGCAGGTTTCAATTGAGAGCATGAGTGTAAAGGACATGATGTCCGAGTTACTCAGAAGGGTTGAAGAAAAAAAAGATGGAATTGTTTTTGAGTCACTTTTTGAGAATATGGGATCTAAAAATGAGATTATCACAATGTTTCTTGCAATGCTTGAACTGATTTCAAAACAGGCAATAAGGGTTTTTCAGAATGAAAATTTCAGTTCAATATATATCTATCCGGTGGAAGATAGTTAGCTGTTAAACAGAATTAGCAGCGTAGCTCGTAGTTGTTGGCACTTTCGTGGTCGTAATCGAAACCATAAGGCTTCAGCCATAACTCCTTTAGTAAAAGCAGTCTTAATCAGAATTTTCATTGCGGATTGCTTGTCTGATAAAAGACTTAAATCAAAAATAACAATAAAAAGAAGGCAATATGAAGACTGAAGAATTAAAACCAATAATTGATGCATTAATCTTTATCTCTGATGAGCCTTTGAGCGAACAGAGGATTCAAAAAATATTTGAGGAAGCCTCAGGCGATAAACTCTCATTAAAAGAAATAAGGAGTGTAATTGATCTGCTTAACTTAGATAACAGGGACCAGGGCAGAGGTTTTTTCCTTCAGCATGTTGCAGGAGGGTATCAATACAGAACAAGGCCTGCTTATGCACAATGGATAAGGAAACTTTATAAAACAAAACCGATGAGACTTACTCAGTCAACCCTTGAAACACTGGCAATAGCAGCATACCGCCAGCCGATTACAAAAGCTGAAATAGAGCAGGTCAGAGGTGTTGACAGTGGTGGTGTCATAAAGACACTTCTTGAGAGAAATCTGCTGAAAATTGCCGGCAGAAAAAATGTAGCAGGAAAGCCTTTTCTCTTTGGTACTACAAAAAAATTTATGGAAGTGTTCGGGCTTGAGAAATTATCAGATCTGCCCTCATTATCTGATATTGATGAAATTGATGATTCAAACCTTCCGGAAGTTTTCAGGGAAAGGTTTGAAGAAGAAATTATTGTAGACGATGACTGTAAAACAGAAAGCAGGTTATTGGAAAATACGGAATCTGAAGGGGTTGATAAAGGGCAGGATGGGGCAGGACTTTCCGGTGAAGATGAATCATATGTTCTGGAAGAAAAAGATGAGAACAGTTCTGAGAAAGAGTAAAAACAGGGTTGAGCAGAAAGAACGTTTACAGAAAATACTCTCAAATTCAGGGATAGCTTCCAGAAGAAGGGCCGAACGGTTTATAGAAGAGGGGAGGGTAAGCGTAAATGGAGTGGTGGTAAAACAGTTAGGAGCAAAGGCATACCCGTTTTCCGATGTTATTGAGGTTGACGGGGTACAGGTAGATCTCCCTGAAAACAAGGTGTACCTTATGCTGAACAAGCCTGGAGGATATATAACCTCTTGTGATGATCCTCAGGGAAGAGAGACTGTGCTGTGCCTTACAACAGGGATACAGGAGAGAATATTTCCAGTCGGACGCCTTGATTATGATACCGAAGGGCTGCTTGTTATGACAAATGACGGAAAATTTGCCCAGAAACTTCAGCATCCTTCAAGTAACATCAAAAGAGTCTATCTTGTCAAGATTCAGGGGCATCCTTCAAGGCAGGCAATAGATCAGCTGAAGAACGGAGTGTTTGTCGATGGTGAAAAAACAAACAGAGCTGCTGTAAAGTTATTAAAAAAAACCGACAGAAGCGCTTGGGTTGAAGTCTGTCTCCGGGAAGGCAGAAACAGACAGATAAAAAAAATGTTTGAGGCAGTAAGACACAGGGTTCAGAGAATAATAAGAACAGACTTTGGTCCCCTGCAGCTCCAAGACCTTCCAGTCGGAGCATACAGGTTTTTAAAAAAAAGCGAAATTGAAGCAATTAAAAACCTTTGAATAAAAACTTTTAATATCTTTCATCTGCTGCAAGCTTAGCCTGTTGCCCGAAACCTACATTTCAAACACGATATTATATCCGTATCTGCCTCTCTGGATAAGAAGCACAATTGAATCCAAATAGATATTCTCGAGAAGAAGTTTCTTAAGATGTTCTGTGTTTTCTATCTCTCTTCCCTGAATTTTAAGAATGATATCTCCCCTTTCAATTCCTATATCCTGTGCTTGACCGCCTGGAACTGTTTCTGTTATCACAACACCAGAGGATGAGGCAAGGCCGTATTTTGTGGCAACAGACCTGCTGTTATTGATAATTTCTATTCCTATTTTACTTCTAATGATATCTTCTATATAGTTGTCAGGAAATTCTGTTGTCTCTATGTTAATTTTTTTTGTAGCGCCTGACGAGAATATTTCTGTTTTAAGGGTGCTTTCAGCTGTATGCAGACTTACTATCCTTTTAAATGCAGAACTTGACTTGAGTCTCTTTCCGTTAATTGACATGATAATATCCCCTGTATTGATTCCGGACTTGTGTGCAGGGCTTGCAGGAATCACTTCTGATACTATCACACCGTAATTGTTTTTATAGCCCAGATGGGCGGCTATTTCAGGGATTAAATCCTGTACCATTACACCTATCCAGGCAGGCCTTACGGTTCCGTACTTGATAAGGTCGTTTACAATGTTCATGGCTGTGTTTATAGGTATTGCAAACCCGATTCCTTCAGCTTCTCCATAGATTGCGGTATTGATTCCTATGAGTTCGCCTTTTATGTTTAAAAGAGGTCCTCCGCTGTTACCAGGGTTGATTGAAGCATCGGTCTGGATAAAATTGTCAAACACCCTGTCCTGTGCCTTGACGGATCTCTGTAAAGCACTTACAACACCGGTTGTAACAGTATGAGAAAGTCCGAAAGGATTTCCTATCGCAATAACTGTTTCACCAATCATGATATCATCTGATTTACCTATGTTAATTGGAACAAATTCATCATGTGTTTCAATTTTAAGCACAGCCACATCGGAGCGGGGGTCAGCCCCTATAAGGGATGCAGGATAGGTCTTTTCATCAGATGTGTTTATGGATATTGAGGAGGCCCTTTCAACTACATGCCAGTTTGTTATTACAAAACCTCTTTCATCAATTATAACACCAGATCCAAGGCTTGTTTTTGGGGATGGTCCATGCTGAAAACCAAAATCGAAAAAATCCCTGAAGAAACGGTCAAAAAATGGATCACCTCCAACCCCCCCGAAAGGATGCTGACTCTGATCAACTTCTTCTTTTGTGCTAATGTTTACTACAGAGGTTTTTGAGTTTTGAAAAGCTTTTACAACCGGTGTGATACGGGCGGTCTCATATGTGTGAGCAGGCAGAGGAATGAATGCTGTCAGTAATAATAAAGTAAGGGCTGCTGAAATATATCTTTTTTTCATTATGGTTTCCATTTTGATTCATTTAAAATTTGTAAAATGATAATTAAAAATAATAACATTATCTTTTGCTAAATACAAAACTATTCTATTGAAGATTATAACTTTATAATTTTTTCAGAACAATGGGTTTTTTGGTAAGTTTCTATATCAGTAAAGTGAGACAATTTGAAAAATAATAGTGTAATTATAAATGATAAAATGTTAAAATTATAACTTTAGAATTATAACTGCCAAAAAGGAATAATTGCAATGAAAAGTAATTTTATTACCATGATTGTAGCCTTAACAGTTATATTTATATTTTCGGGAGGAACAGCCGTGACAGATAACAGTAACAGAATAATTTTTGCTTTTACGGGAAAGGATCAATTTCAGCAGTGGATGGTGATAAATGACGGTGTTATGGGAGGAGTATCAATGGGCATATTCAGACAAGGAGATGATTCGACAGCCATTTTTTCAGGCGATTTGTCACTTGAAAACAACGGTGGTTTTTCCTCTGTGAGTTCGAAACCCGCCAAGGCTGTTGATTTATCTGAGTTCAGCGGTATAGCCATTCGATGCAAAGGTGATGGCAAAAGGTATAAATCCACACTGAAAAACGATGTGTCTTTTGGAGGTTTTGCCTATCAGTTCCCTTTTACCACCCGTGAAGGTGAATGGATGGTTGTTAAAGCCCCTTTTGATGAGTTCAAAGCATTTTTCAGGGGAGAAAAGGTAGCTGATGCCCCTTTGGTCGACAGAAGCAACATTAAATCCTTCGGGTTTATTATCGCAGATAAACAGGCGGGTCAATTTGCACTTGAGATTGACTGGATTAAAGCCTATAGATAGCTGTTAAAATGATGGAGGTCTGACAGTATCTGTAATTATTAAATCGGTGCGTATTGAACCGCATAACAGGTTTGTTATCTGTTTAGAAACAGAATCAGTTGAACTGCAGGATTCAATGCCCGGTTTTTTCTGCTTTCTGTTACGATCACAACCGCGAAATGGTTCTGTTGCTGGAATAAACTATCGCTAAGGTTTAAACTGCCATACAGAGTTTTTTATGAAAGATATTGAAAAAAAAGCAAAAAAACTTCACGAGGAGTGGCTTGAGAAGAACAGAGAGTATGTTGAACTTTGTCGGAAAAAACCGATGATATATAACCAGAGTCATGATTTTGACAGGTCCGTTGATTGGGGGAAATTGCCGGAACACTGGAAAAAAGAGTATATGAGAATTGTTCGTTATATGATTTTAACAGATTCAAAGCACTGAACTAACTGATTTCCCATAAAAGCTTTAGCTTTATGATTTCCTAAAACTAAAGCTTTCAAGACAGTGTCTTCTAAAGATTTGTTTTTCAGAGCAAGCCGCGCCGGGTGTGTGTGGATGTTACTATCTAACTTTATATCTTTGCCTCAGAATAGAATTTGTATATCCTTGAAACATAATCCCTTGTTTCCTTTGGAATTTTTTCAGGGTTTCTTTCCAGATTTCCCATTCCCCAGTTGTAAGCTGCAAGAGCCATGTTGAGGTTCCCGCTATATCTGTTGATGAGCATTTTCAGGTATTTGGTTCCGCCCATTATATTCTCAGCAGGGTTGTAAGGGTCTTTAACACCAAGTTCCCGGGCTGTCTCCGGCATAAGCTGCATAAGCCCCATTGCCCCTTTTTTTGATAGAGCATCCGGCTTAAAACTGCTTTCAGCTCTTATGACAGAACGGATAAGCTTGGGGTCGATATCATGTTCTTGTGCAGCTGTGCTTATAATTTTGTCAAGGGGCATTTCTTCCGGTTTTTGGATATGTCTGTTTTCTGATGCGGCAAATCCAGAGTTCTCAGCATTATTGAGGGTTTTTATAAGTTCAGAAAGGGAGGATGAAAAATAATCTTCTTTTTGTTTATCTCCATTGGAACTGAGAGACATTAAAAGACTTTGATTCATCTTTATCTGAAGGCTTTTTGTTATCAGTTTCAGATGTTCAGCGAAAACCGGATTATCAAAAGATTTGGTTGTTTGAGGGGTTTCAAATTTTTTGATTTTTTGGCTCAATTCTTCTTCAAACGATGTCTTTCCATTGCAGGATCGGTTTTGAGAGTTATGAAACTTATTTTCTTTTATCCTGCCGGATAAAATATGGTCAATTTCCATTAGTTTTGATGGTGGTATAGCCATCTCTTTATTAACCTCAAAAAAGTTGCTATCATCATTCTTTATATAAACAAATATTGTGCCATATCAGCTTTAAATGATGCATGTTTTGATTTTTGTCGTTCTTTTTTTAAAACCTGCTTGACAGACAATATTTATTCAGCCTATACTTTTCTTTTAATTTTTTCACAATTAATTTAATTTTTTCAAACAGAAGGAGGGTAAAAAATGAAGAAAAGTTCAGGAATTAATTTGAAGGTTTTAACAGGTTTGATTTTGGTTCTTCTTTTAACAATGACCAGCAGCGTATATTCTCAGACCATCAGACTAAACTATGCAAACTTTCCCCCTGCCTCGACTTTTCCGTGTATTCAGATGGAGCGTTGGAAAGAAGAGGTTGAAAGACGTACAGAAGGCGAGGTATCAATAAGTACTTTTCCAGGTGGAACGCTGCTTGGAGCAAAGAATATGATGGACGGAGTAATTGCAGGGCAGGCGGATATAGGGTGTTTGAGTATGGCATATCAGCCCGGTCGTTTTATGCTTACAAATGCTACAAGCCTTCCCCTGGGGTTTCCCAATGCAAGGGTAGCAAGCAGGGTATTGTGGGATTTGCATGAAAAATACCAGCCTGATGAATTTTCACAGGTAAAGGTTTTAACCATGTTTGCCTGTGCGCCTTCAAATATAATGTCAAAAAAACCTGTAAAAAGCATTGATGATTTGAATGGTATGTCGCTTAGAGCATCAGGAAATGCAACACAGGCTCTCAGAATCTGGGGAGCAAACCCTGTCGGGATGCCAATGTCTGAAACACCCGAAGCTCTTCAGAAAGGGGTTGTTCAGGGACTTTTTTCTTCACTGGAGGTTATGAAAGATTTTAATTATGCAGAGCAGTGCCGGTTTGTAACCCTGACAGAAACAGTTATATATCCCTTTGCTGTGGTTATGAACAGGAATTCATGGGAAAAACTTCCTGACGGTGTAAAAAAGGTGATGGATGACCTGTCTGTAGAACAATCGGAATGGACAGGTGTTTATATGGACAACCATGTTAAGGAATCTCTCAGATGGTCCAAGGAAAAATATGATATAGAGATAATTCGGCTGCCCGAAGAAAAACTTGAATCCATGAATGCAATGCTTTCGCCCATTGTTGAAGAATGGATTCAGGATGCAAAAGCAAAGAACCTTCCTGCAGAGGAAATAATTGAGTATATGAAAAAGATAGCTGAAAAATATTCTAATGAGTGATTTTTTTGAATATGTATTTATTAGATAGGATAAGTTCAGGGTTAAACAGGGGGTTAATGTTTTTTGCCGGCATGTTTTTTATTGCAATGATTGTGGTCGCATTTTTAAACATAATAATGAGACTGTTTAAAATCCCTTTTTTCGGAGCATATGAGCTCATAGGTTTTTTCGGTGCAGTTGCTTTTTCTTTTTCCCTTGGATATACGGTTTTGAGAAGAGACCACGTAGCGGTTGATATTCTGGTAAACAGTTTTTCAAAAAAAACACAGAAAATACTTCACTGCATAAACAGTATTATATGCATGGGATTCTCTTTTCTAATTGCGTGGCAGACCTTAAAACTGGCTCTGATAATCCAGAAAAGCGGTGAAATAACCGAAACTTTAAGAATGAGCTACCACGGTTTTGTCTTAAGTGTTGCTGCCGGTTTTTTTGTGGCTTTTGTGGCATTTCTGGTTGAATTTATAAGGTCTTTATTTGCAGAAAAAGGCGGAGAAAAATGAACCCTGTACTGGTCGGTGTTTCGGGTATTATATGTCTTCTTGCTGTAATGTTTTTCCTGGGTATGCCGGTCGGCTTTGCAATGGCTATTGTTGGATTTGCAGGGTTCTGTGTTGTGATTTCTTTCAATGCAGGGCTCAGTATGGTAGGTTCTGAGCTTTGGGCTTGTTTTTCTTCCTACGGTATTACTGTTATACCACTTTTTATATTCATGGGACAGATAGCCTATCATTCGGGAATAAATGAAAAACTCTACCGTGCAGCACATGCATGGTTTGGACATGTTCGAGGCGGAATAGCCATGGCAACTGTTATGGCATGTTCATTTTTCTCTTCTATCTGCGGATCAAACGCTGCCACCGCTGCTACAATGACAACGGTGGCAATGCCTCAGATGAAAAAATACAATTATAATCCGAAACTAAGCGCTGGTGCCATTGCTTGCGGTTCAACCCTTGGTGTTGTTATACCGCCAAGCGTGGTTCTTATAGTGATTGGTCTTTATACCGGGCAGTCAATTACAAAGCTGTTCTATGGAGGTTTTGGGGCGGGTATAATTCTTACACTTTTTCTGATGATAACAATATTTACAATATGTTCACTTAAACCTTCATGGGGACCGAGCGGAGAAAAAACTGATTTGAAGGCAAAGATTAAAACTCTGCCCGGTGCTTTGGACATGGCAGTGCTGTTTTTGCTTGTTATGCTTGGTCTTTACTTCGGTTTTTTTACTCCAACTGAAGCAGGAGCTGCGGGAGCTCTGTTTGCCCTTTTGATTGGGATTATTCAAAAAGGCTTAACCAGAAAGGGCTTTGTCGCAGCGGTGGTTGACACATTAAGGATTTCATGCATGGTTGTTATGATTGTGGCGGGTGCCACAATCTTTGGTCGTTTTCTTGCTGTTACCAGAATACCCTTTGAAGCTGCAGACTGGGTGGCAGGGCTTCCTTTTCCCCCATTCATGGTGCTGGCTACCATATTCATAATATATATTTTCGGCGGCATGCTTATGGACGCCCTTGCTCTTCTTCTTATAACAATCCCAATATTTTTCCCTGTTGCTGAAAAGCTCGGTTATGATCCAATCTGGTTCAGCATTACTGTTACAGTTATTACAACACTTGGCGCAGTGACACCCCCGGTAGGTGCTACCGCTTATGTTGTGGGGGGCATGGCAAAGGACATTCAGTTGAAGGATATTTTTAAGGGGGTTTCCATGTTTTTGCCTGCCTATATTTTATGTATTGCATTTCTGATGCTGTTTCCTGAGGTAATAACGTTTTTCTCAAAGCTTGTACAGTATTAAAAGAGAAACTGTAACGGGGAAGCCACCAATAGTTTAAGTATGCTATGCTACGGGCTGTAGTAAACATCAAAAGCATAGTTTATTATCTTTGATGGTCATGTAAAAAGTCCACATCTGTTATCTCGAACGAAGTGAGAGATCTCATAACACACTGAAACAACGAGATTTCTCACCCTGCTGTCGCAAGGTTCGAAATGACAATATGGTTGTTTTTGGACTTTTTACTGCTCCATCATCTTTTACCGGAAGCAATCTAAAGATGCAGAACCCAAGGTTCAATATTACAGGTTCTGCTGCAGGCTGCCAAACCAAGCTCAAAACTGATTACTTGTGTATTTTATGTTAAAAAAAACATTGTCCATTAAAAAAGGGTCTAATCTGTTTGTTCTGGCAGTTGTTTACATTGTTGCATATATATGCGTTTCAAGTCTGGTCGAAGATCCTATAAGACACTATAATTTCTGCGTGTTTTTATCCCTTTCAGGTATATTCTTTTCGTGGCTTATAGGCGGAAGACGCACAATGTATTATGTACTTTTTTTTAACATGTTTTTTGTATTAGTTTTTTCTAAACTTTTATGGAATCAGGGGATTATTGTTTACAAAGAGCTTTTTTGGGGCAGATCATTTATTACAATGTATGTAGCAGCATTTATTCTTTTGATTGTGTTTTTATTAAAGAAATCCCCTGCTGATGTAATACAGGAGAAACAGAAGCGCGAAGTTGAAGCGGCGCAGGCTCAGCGGCAGAATCTAGAGTTTATGGTGGCAAGCCGAAAACTGAAGCAGGACATGATTGCTCAGGCAAATATTGTAAAAGATGAGCTTCAGCTGATTGAAGGTGCGTGGAGGTCAAAGGTTCATGATATTGTAAATGAACTTCCCCCTGTTAAGGAACAACAGCTTCATCAGGAAGTAATATTGCCTTTTCAAAAAAACATTATCAGACATTTACGAGACCTTGAGCGGAGTCTGACTTTTGACCTGGAGCCTGTAACACTTGATGAACTATTTGTTCTTATAACTGAATTTTTAGAAAAAAGAGCAATGAGTCAGGAAATCAAAATTGATGAAAGGGGCTGGAAAAACAGCATGGTCAGGGTTTTTGTTGATAGAAATAAAATTTGTGATATGCTATTAAATGTTCTGCGCAATAGCCAGACCGCTCTTGACCTGAAAAGGATTGAAATGCTTAAAAAAGCAGATTCAGTTGGATTTAAACCTGTTATATCAATGTCTTTTATGCTGGAAGATACAAACGCTCTTTTAACGGTTACTGACAATGCAGGGGGCGTTTCTGCTGAATATTCTGAAAAACTCTATAAAGAACCTGTAATGTCTAAAAAAAGCGGCGGAAAAAGGATGGGACAGGGCGCTATGTTTGTAAAGTTTTTTTCAGAAAGAATGGGTCTGAATGTAACAGTCAGAAACAGTGAGCTTTGCGGAGACAAAGGGCTCTCTGTGAGCTTGAGACTGCCCTTTTATAGTAACACCGGGAATCAGCAGAAAGAACAAAAAGAATGATCGTATGAGTGAAATGTATTTAAAAGAAGCTTTTATAATTCTGGTTGACGACGAGCCTAAAATCCATGAAATGATTGCGGATGTGTTCAGTGATTCTAAAATGGGCATCACTCTCAAAAGTTTTTATGAGCCTTATTTACTGGTGGAATTTTTAAAGACACAGGATAGAGTACCTGACCTTATTCTGCTTGATGTTAATTTTGAAAATACAGGGCTGAGCGGAATTGATATAGTGCCTATTATCAGACAGGATTGTCCTTATGTTCCGATTGTTCTCCTGACAGGAATGGAGGGCGAGGATATTGATGATGTTCAGTCTTATGATTTTATATATTACATTCCGAAACCTGTAAGACCACAGCAGCTTATCAATATGGTAAAATTTTACATGGGCACAGGGAAAAAGAGTAGTCAGCGTACAAGTGAAATGTCAGAACAACTTTCACAATATAAAAAGCTTGTAAGTTCTCTTAGAACTGAACTTGCAAATGTTGAAATTGCTTCATGGTCAAAAGCACCGGAAAGGGAAGCAAAGAAGGATTTTAAAGCTTTTAAAAAGGTTGTTGAGATATTTGATTCTGTCCTTACTAATTGTCAGCTGATGGAAAGCTTTGTTAATGATATGGAAAAACTGTTTAATGAAGATTTTAAACTTTTTAAAAAAACAGTAAACTCGGTTATAAGTTTTGATCTTGCGGGAGCGGCAAGTCCGGGACTTAATATCCACAGATATCACATAGCAGAAAATGTTTTTGTCATGCATTTAAGCAGAAAGGCAAGGCTTTTTCTGTATCAGAAACAGGGTTCGGATAGTGTTCGACTTCTCAGGATTGATCCTTCTCATGATGATAAAACAATGGACAGGTGGATTAACGAAAATTATTTAAGGTATTCGCAATAGCTGCTGAATCGCGGGTTTCGCCGTATTATGGCAATTAACTTTTTTCTGTCCCCTTGTATTACATGAACAATTAACCAATATTAAGTGGGTACATGCGTAAATGCAGCGAGAAGGTCTCTATATAAGTATTTTCTCAAGTTCGAAGAAGTTATGTACTAAATAGTCAGGTTCTTCATCTGCAAGCATTTTTTCAGGTTGGAAGTCTGATACAATTGCAACCGTTGTTGCATTGATTGCCTTGCCACACCTTATATCACTTACGGTATCTCCAATCACAAAGATATCCTTTGTTGATGATAAGCTGCCATTTTGGTTTATGAGTTCAAGAGCATGATTTGCAAGCTGGTTTCTGTCTTTATAAATGTCTCCGAATACTCCCCACTCAAAAAAATGCCATAATTTAGCATGTGACAGTTTTAGTTCAGCCCCCCTTTCTATATTACCTGTAAGAAGAGCTGTCTCAAAAAGATTTGTTATGGAACATTTCCTGAGCAGTTCATCTACATTTGGGTATACACGGAAATTTTCTGCTTCTTTGAGGGTATTTAGAAGGTTCTTGATATAGGTTTTTGCAATTTTCTCTGATATGGTATCAACGTTGCTGCCGTTGATTCCTGACATTCGAACGATATCTGTTATAATGCGTTTGTCTGTTTTGCCTGCAAAGGAATAGTCCTGTATAGCTTCAAGGGGTTTTTTGAGGTGCTGTTCAAAAGCTATGCCAAGAGCCCTTTTCCCAGCTCCTCCTGAATTTATAAGCGTTCCGTCAATGTCAAAAAGCAGATAAGTTTTATTCATAATAGGGTTTTGGGGTCTGGTTGAATAAATAAAAAATTGGTAAAAAAGCAAGATTTAGTATATTATTATAAAACATGAAAGCTAAAGTTGTCAAATTTAAAATGATATTTTAATATCCCAATTCCCTGAGGAACTCAATTATAATAAAATGGAAAATACAGAGTCAGAAAAGAAGCTTTTAAAGATAATTGCCGATATTTCAGAAGGAAATTATTCAAATGATATCATGGAACTCACAAAAGATGGTGTACCTGACACTGTCCGCACAATTGCCGAGTCCATGGCCTTTATGATGGTCAAGGTTGAGGCAAGGGAGTTTCGCCTTCAGCAGCTCGTTGAGGAGCTTAAAGCTTTGAATGAAAAAATAAAAAAGAATACTATAGCCGCTGTTACTGCCATGGCTCAGGCTCTGGCAGCCAGGGATGAATACACAGAAGGACATGCATCAAGAGTTGGATCACTGTCCTGTTTAATCGCAAAAAAACTTGGATTCAGTGGTGAAGATGCCGAATTTGTCCGTCTTGCAGGTGCGCTGCATGATATTGGTAAAATAGGATTTCCTGATATTCTTTTCAATAATCATGAACCAAGACTTCCATCTGCTCTTGTCAAACAGATTAACAGACATCCTTCAATTGGCGTTAGAATACTGAAGCCCCTTGATTTTTTAGGGCCTGCAATTGATTATGTTTATGCTCATCATGAGCGCCTTGATGGCAGGGGTTATCCCCGCGGACTTAAAGGTGGTGAGATACCCCTTGGTGCACAGATCATTTCATGTGCTGATATATATGATGCCGTTACTACAAAACGTCCTTATCAGGAACCCAAGAATCCTGATGAGGCTGTCTCCCTGCTGCGTAGTCTTGCGGGAAAAAGAATAAGCACTGAGGTTGTTCAGGCTCTTGAAGAAGTAATAACAGAAGGGAAGGGGACTGGATGAAATAATGCAGGAGAATTTTTTGTGAAATGCTTTAAGTTAACTTCTGATCTAATGGGGTTGTAAGGATTTTGTTTTTTTGACCGGCTATTTTCGATATTTATAATATATTTAGAAATCCATTTCAAAGGTCAACTTTATCTCTTTATGATGGTCTTCAAATGTTTGTTTTTATAATTCAGGATAGGGTTCAGGGTCGGTAAATTTTAAGCCTAAAAGATAACCCCTTGCCTCTGATTTTCTTACCCAGACAAGATTTGCTCTTTGCTGCTGGACTATTCCTTCCTGTTCATATTTCAGTTCAAAGGGAAGGTCGCTGTCTATTTTAAAGCAGATCCCGCCCTCTGATATATTTACGCCGTGAGCTTCGACAATATCAAAGTCTCCAATAAATTCAATTCTTGTCTTTATAGGAACTCTTTGCTGCCGTTTTTGTGCCTGCTGACAGGGGACTTGCTGTTGTCTGTTTTCAGAACAGTTGTTTTTTTTTCTTCTTAGCAGGTTCAACTCTTCAATCAATTCGTTTTTTGTTTTTTCCTCATCATGCATAAATATATCCCCCGTATATTATGTTTTTTGAAAAAACTATAAAAAAACTATAATAAGAATGATTTTTTTTATTTTGCCACACAGCTCTTTAAATGTAAATATAAATTTAACAACTATAAAAGGCAATATTTATGTAATACTTTATTGACTTTAAGACTCCATTTGTATATATTGATTTGGAAATCAAAGTCAGTTTTTTCTTGTCTGTAAGCTTGATGGTCATGTAAAAAGTCCACATCTGCCATCTCGAACTAAGTGAGAGATCTCGTAACACACTGAAACAACGAGATTTCTCACCCTGTTGCCGCAGGGTTCGAAATAACAATATGGTTTTTTTTGACTTTTTACTGCTCCAGCAGGATTGATTTAAGAATAGTAAAATATTTTTATTTTTTTATGGTGGATAAAATAAAAGATAGACAAGGTGCATTATGAAAATATTAATTGTCGATGATGATTTGTATTCAAGGCTTTTGCTCAAAGAATATTTAGCTGAATATGGAAGCTGTGATATGGCAGTTGACGGAGAGGAGGCGGTAAGGGCTGTTGAAATAGCTATAGAAAGCGGCAAACCATATGACCTCATATTTCTTGATATTATGATGCCTAAAATGAATGGTCAGGAAGCCTTAAAAAGAATCAGACAGATTGAGCATGAGAGGGGAATTGAAGGGCTGGATTGTGTTAAGATTATAATGAGCACGGCTTTGGATGACAGTAAAAACATCATAGAAGCCTTTAAGTCTCAGTGTGAGGGTTATATTACAAAACCTTACAGCAGAAGCAATATTTTTGATACGCTTAAATCTCTTGATATTAGTAAATTATAAGATAAGAATTATTGAGCAGAAGCCGTAAATAAATGAATGCCGGGGGTTAAGCAATTCGAAAGAGTAGAACTGTTAAGTTCTTTATATCTTTTATATGATAAAACCAGAAGAAAAACACTTATCCTTTTTGTGTAAGGACAAGATAAAAACAGCCACGGAGAAAATAATTTACAGGAACACTTTAATGCTATGGAAAAGAAACTGACATATAAAGATTCAGGTGTTGATGTGGACACAGCAGGCGCTTTTGTGGAAAACTTAAAATCAATTGTAAAACCTACTTACAGACACGAGGTTATCTCTGATATAGGAGGATTCAGCGGCCTTTTCGGGCTGAATACCAATAAATATAAAAAGCCTGTCCTTGTCTCATCGACAGATGGTGTTGGTACAAAGCTCCGTATTGCGTTTATGATGAACCGTCATGACACAATAGGAGTTGACCTTGTCGCAATGTGTGTTAATGATATAATTGTGCAGGGAGCTGAGCCTCTGTTTATGCTCGATTATATTTCAACAGGAAAAATCAACAATGATATCCTTGCTGAACTGGTGAGAGGAATTGCCGCAGGATGCAAAGAGGCGGGTTGTTCCCTTATAGGTGGTGAAACTGCAGAGATGCCGTCATTTTACAGGGAGGGGGAGTATGATATAGCTGGTTTTGTTGTAGGGGTTGTCGAAAAGGATAGCATTATTGATGGTTCTTCCATTACAGTTGGTGATAAAATTATCGGTATAGCTTCCAGTGGTATTCACAGCAACGGCTATTCCCTTGTCAGGAAACTTTTTTTTGATGAGTTGAATTTTTCTGTTGATGACTATATTGAAGAGCTTCAATGTTCACTTGGAGAAGAACTGCTAAGGCCAACAAGAATATATTCAAAAACTATTTTAAATATTTTAAGGGATTTCCGGATAAATGCAATGGCTCATATAACCGGAGGCGGACTTACAGATAATATTGCAAGGGTACTTCCAAAGGGTTGTATTGCAGATATAGACCCGAAATCATGGACCACTCCTGCAGTTTTTAATTTTATCGAGGAAACAGGAAAAATTGAAAAGCATGAGATGTTGAGAACATTTAATAATGGAATAGGTATGGCCCTTGTTGTTCCGCACCAGGATGAAGAAGAGATAATGTTAAGGCTTAAAGGGCTCAAAGAAAAGGCGTTTGCAATTGGAGAGATTAAGTCCAAACAGAGAAAGAAGAAAACTATTTATTTTAAAACCATCTGATTCTGTTCGAAAAATGAATTAAAAGATTATGGTCTGATGAATAGGAGTTGATTGCTTTTACTGAACGCCTCCTTTTTAGGCTCTAATCAAAAGTTCAATATTTAAGATCTTATCAAAGCTACTTTATATTTCCTATTACTGTTAAGCCGGCATAGACCCTGTCCCGGTATTTTACTTTTATTTCACAGGAAAGCGGGCAATAAATATCAACCCTTGAGCCGAATTTTATTATATTAATCCGTTCTGCCCTGCCAACAACAGCACCCGTCTCTTTGTAAAAAACTATCCTTCTTGCTATAAGTCCTGCAATAAACTTTACTGCTAATTTTGCGGGAAAGTCAGTGCATGATATTCCCGCAAAAATGCTCTCATTGTCATCCGATGCCTTTTCTTTAAATGCAGAGATGAACTTGCCTTTATTGTACTCCAAAAATTCAATCTTTCCGTCCACAGGTGAGCGGTTTACGTGAACATTAAAAACAGACATGAATATGCTTATCCTAACAGCTTTTGAATTAAGATAACGGGGTTCAAAAACTTCTCTTATATCAATTATTGTTCCATCAGCAGGGGAAAGTATTGAGGATGCATCTGAGCTGCTTACTCTTTCAGGATCCCTGAAAAAGTAGAGGGAAAAAACTGATAATATTAAAAGTAGCAGGGACGCTGTTTTTAATATTGGAGAGAAAAATCCCGGCAGAATAAGGGAAAGACAGAAAATTAGCGCAGTGATAATTATGAAGCAGACAATTATTTTGTATCCTTCTCTAGCAATTTTAATCATGGGAAAGATTCCTTTCACTTATTGATTTAAAGTATATACATATTGAAACAATAATCTATGAGTTGTTAAAAAGAGCCTCCATTGCATCTTTTACTGTTTTTACTAATCTGATCTCAATATTAAAATCTTTTTTTTTGTCAACGCTTTTTAGATTCTGCTGTGGTAGTATGCATTTTGAAAACCCGAGTCTTGCAGCTTCCGTTATTCTTGCTGCAGGGCTGTTTACTGCTCTTATCTCCCCTGTAAGCCCAACTTCGCCGCAAACAGCAGTGTCAGAGGGTATAGCTTTTTCAAGTTTGCTTGAAAAAATAGCCGCAATAATACCAAGATCTGCCCCTGGTTCGTTTAAACGTATTCCTCCTGCAATACTTAAGAATATGTCCTGATTATAAAGGGGTATCCCGAGCCTTTTTTCAATTATTGCTATAAGCACAGACAATCGGTTGTAGTCTATTCCAATAGAGGTTCTTCTGGGTATTGATAGAGGAGTGGCGGTGACAAGTGCTTGTATTTCAACCATAATTGGTCTTGTGCCTTCAATGCTCGGCACTATAGATGAACCAAAGCACTCTTTTGATCTTTCAGCTATAAAAAGCTCTGAGGGGTTTTCAACCTGCATAAGTCCTCTTGAGTCCATCTCAAAAACACCTATCTCCTCTGTTGAGCCGAAACGGTTTTTTACAACCCTCAGGATTCTGTATGAGTGGTTTCTGTCTCCCTCAAAGTAGAGGACCGTGTCAACCATATGTTCCAAGAGCTTTGGCCCGGCAATAGCGCCATCTTTGGTGACATGTCCGATAAGCAGGAGAGCTGTATCATTTTCCTTTGCTGAGTTTATAAGTCTTGCGGATATTTCTCGTATCTGACTTATGCTTCCCGGTGCTGATTCAAGTTCTGATGAAAAGACAGTCTGAACAGAGTCAACAACAAAGACAGAAGGTTTAAATATGTTTATATTTTCAACAATGCTTTCAAGGTTGGTTTCACTCAATACAGCAAGGTTTTCAGGAAGTGTGTTGAGTCTTTCAGCGCGCATTCTTATCTGTTTTAAGGATTCTTCGCCTGAAATATATAGGGATTTAATGTTTTTTTTTGCAAGGCTTGCCAGTATCTGAAGCACCAGTGTTGATTTGCCGATTCCCGGGTCGCCTCCAATAAGTATGGTAATCCCTTTAACGAGACCGCCACCAAGAGCTCGGTCAACTTCTTTAATCTCAGTGAAAATCCTGTCCTCAGATGTTAAATCGATTTTGTTTACCGCAACAGGAATGTTCTCTTTTATGGCGTTTTTTTGAGCGTTATGTTTTATGGGTGTCTTAATCTCTTCATACATGGTGTTCCATTGCTGGCAGTCTGGACATTTGCCAAGCCATTTCTGTTCCTGGTGTCCGCAGAAAGAACATGTATATACTGTTTTTATCTTTGGCATTTTTTTTCGCAACCCCAGCTTGGTACCTGAAGAGTCATATTTTTACTGAACTGAGCAATATTATCTTATCATCACCCCCCTCTATAAGAGAATGTATAACAGTTTAACGAACTATGTCAACAGTAGATTAATTTATTTTCTATTGACATAATTGCTTATAATCTCTTATAGTAAAAGCTTATGTTTTTTATTATGAACTTCAAAAATATATAGTTCTGCTTCTTTAATCAATTCTGACAAGGAAGGGTATGTTTATGAAAAGTAACGAGCCAAAACTTATTAGAAACATTGCTGTTGTTGGACACGGTAAATCAGGTAAAACTTCTTTTGGAGAAGCCATGCTTTTTGATGGTAAAGCTACTGATCGGCTTTGCCGGGTTGATTTGGGTGAGTCTGTTCTTGACTTTGAGCCTGAGGAGAAAGACAGGAAGGTTACCATCAACAGCTCTTTTCATCATATTAACTGGAATAAGCATATTATAAACATAGTTGATACCCCGGGAGATGCAAATTTTGTTGCTGATACGTTTAACAGTCTCCAGGTTGTGGATGGTGTTATACTTGTCATAGATGCTTCATCAGGTGTTCAGGTTATTACAGAAAAGTTGTGGCATTATCTGAAGGAAAACGAAATTCCAACGCTGATTTTTATTAACAAGCTTGACAGGGAGAACACGGATTATTTTGCCATACTTGAAAACATTAAACAGACACTTAAAATTAATCTTACTCCGTTGAATTTTCCTGTAGGCAGTGGTGAAAAATTCAGCGGTATAGTGGATTTGGTAAAGCTGAAAGGGATGACTTTTACCAAGGAGGGTTCATCGGAGACAACAGTATTTGAAATTCCACAGGATTTATCCAGTCAGGCAGAAGAACTCCGCCAAATACTTATAGAGAACATTGCAGAATCAAATGAAGAACTTCTTGAAAAATATCTTGACGGTCAGGAACTGACTGACGAGGAAATCATCCAGGCTGCCCAATCAGGGGTTAAAAGAGCTGAAATTTGTTGCGTAATGTGTGGTTCAGCCTTAAAAAACCATGGAGTAAGGCAGGTCACGGATTTTATATGCTCATCCTTTCCCTCGCCTCTTGAGCGAAGACCTGTGAATGCTTCTAATACTAAGGCAAATGAAGATAAGGTTTTGGAAATAAATCCTGACGGACCTCTTTTTGCATATGTTTTCAAGACTTTTGCTGATCCTTATGCAGGCAAGCTGACTCTGTTTAGGGTTTTCTCGGGGTCTGTTTCAACCGATGATACTGTTTACAACGCAAGCAGGGAGTTAAAGGAAAAGTTTGGGCAGATACTAAAAATTGAAGGAAAAGCTCAAAAACCAATTGATGGTGTTGTAACCGGAGATATTGCCGCGGTAGCAAAGTTAAAGGAAACAGCTACAGGGGATACTTTCTGTGCTGAAGGAACAAACCTTTGTTTCAAAGGCATGGAGCATAAGAAACCTGTTGTATCCTATGCTGTTTTTGCAAAAACAAGAGGTGATGAAGATAAAATGGCAGGTTCTTTTTCCCGTATTATGGATGAAGATCCTACAATTAAACTAAAAAGAAACGAGGAGACAAAAGAGTTTATCTTGTCAGGGGTGGGGCAGGTTCATCTGGATGTTGCTGTTGCAAAGTTAAAACGTAAATTTGGTGTTGAAATTGAGATGCGTCAGCCAAAGATTCCCTATAAAGAGACAATAAAGGGAAAGACCAAAGTTCAGGGGAAGCATAAGAAGCAGACAGGCGGAAGAGGGCAGTTTGCAGACACATGGATTGAGATAGAGCCTCTTCCAAGCGGAGGGGGGTTTGAATTTGTTGATAAAATTGTAGGAGGAGCAATTCCGAAGAACTATATACCTGCTGTAGAGAAGGGTATTGTTAATCAGATGAAAGAAGGTATTCTTGCAGGATATCCAATTGTCGATTTGAAGGTTACTCTATATGATGGTGGTTATCATGATGTGGATTCATCTGACATGGCTTTTCAGATTGCAGGTGCAAAAGGTTTTAAGAAGGGTTTCATGGAATGTCATCCTATACTGCTTGAGCCGATAATGCTTGTATCTGTAACAGTGCCTGAAGAAATGACGGGAGATATAATGGGTGATATGAACTCGAGACGTGGAAGGGTGCTCGGAATGGAACAGGCTGTTGGCGGACAGCTTGTCAAAGCCCTTGTTCCTCTTTCTGAGATGTTGTCCTATTCTGCTGAGCTTACCTCTATGACAAGCGGCAGAGGAATGTTTGAAATGGAATTTGACCATTATGAGGAAGTTCCTGCTCAGTTAACTGAAAAAATTATTGCTGCTTCAGACAAAAAACAGGAAGAGTAACAGGTTGCCCCATGGTTCAAGGCAAAAACAGAATAGCGGGTAGCTGACACGTTTAAGCAAAAGCGGAAAAAGTAAATGGTCGGGTGAGGGGAAGGAATAATGGGAAAAACCCAAAAACTCGTATGTAAATAGAAAATACTTTGTTGATACCTTTTACTTTTGTTATGTAAGAGGGTGCAGAGATAGGCAAGTTGAGCCAATGGACGAAGAGAAGTTTCCTGCTGAATTGATTAAAGATGATCCCGGTAAAAGGGATGAGAAGTTATTTGAGTCGCTATTCAGTCGGGTTATGAACATGTCTGTTAGCGAAAAAGTAAAGCTTGCAACATTTGGCAACAAGGAAGCTCGCAATATTCTGATAAGGGATTCAAATCGTCTTGTGGTCCAGGCTGTTATTAACAGTCCAAAGGTAACCGATGATGAAGTAGCAGGCTATGCTTCTAATCCTAACCTTCCAAAAGAGGGGCTTGTAATGATAGCCTCCAAAAAAGAGTTTATTAAAAATTATAAGGTCAAATTGTCGCTTGTATGCAATGCCAAAACCCCACCGCCAACCGCTCTTAAATTGCTTCCTCATTTGAGGGAGAGGGATATGCGAAACCTTTCAAAAAGCAAAAATGTTCCGGGTTTAATATCAAGAACAGCTCTGAAAATTCTTGGTCAGAAAGGAAGGGTTTAAATGAAAGCAGCAGTTTTGACAGTAAGTGATAAGGGTTTTAAAAAGCAGAGGGTTGATACAAGCGGGCCGGTTATAAAACGTATGCTTTGTGAGATAGGCGCAGAGGTGAAGGTTTATGATATAGTTCCCGATGAAGCTGCTTTAATAAAGAATAAGCTTGTTTATTATGCCGATGAATTAAGTCTTGATATTGTTGTTACCACAGGGGGGACAGGGGTATCTCCGAGGGATGTCACGCCTGAGGCAACAAAGGCAGTAATTCAGATAGATGTGCCGGGGATTGCCGAGGCAATGAGGATGGAGAGTTTTAAAAAGACTCCACATGCTGTTATTTCAAGGGGTTATTCAGGGATAAGAAATAAAACACTTATAATAAACCTTCCGGGCAGTCCAAAAGCAGCTGAAGAGAACTTAAGAACTGTTCTGCCTGCCCTTCCACACGCTGTTTCTAAGATAAAGGGTGATATAACTGAATGCGGGGGGTAGATATTTTGATCAATACAGTTACAGGTACCATCACTTCCCGGGATCTTGGAAAGACTCTGATGCATGAACATCTGTTTGTTCAGTTTGGCGGTGTTTCTGCTGAATATACCGTTTCCGGGCAAAGCTTTAAATATTGCACAGAAAAATGCATTGATTATGCCGAAAAAATAAAGGGATTTGGTGTCAGAAGCATTGTAGACCCTACCACTGTGGATCTGGGGCGTAACCCTGAAATGTTGGCTGAAATTGCCCGCAAATCAGGTTTGAATATAATATGCTGTACAGGCATATACAGCATTAAACATTATTTGGAAGTTCTTGAAAAATTAGCTGATGGTCCTGAAGCTGTTGCGGATATTTTTATAAAGGAGCTGACAGAGGGCATAAATGATACAGGGATAAGGGCAGGTGCTATAAAGGTTGTTACATCCGGCAGCAGCATCAGCAGCATGGAAAAAGAGCTGCTTCTTGCAGCTGCAAGGGCTTCTGTTGAAACACACGCGCCAGTTATTACACATACAGAAGGCATTCTTGGAGATGAACAGCAAAGGATCCTTACTGCCGCGGGTGTGCCTGCAAGCCGGATAATGATAGGACACTGCTGTATATCAACTGATTTTAATTATCATTTAAGTATTGCAGGTAAGGGTTCATTCCTTGGATTTGATCAGTTTGGTATGGAGACCATAAGGGCTGATGAGATGCGGGTTGAAAGCATTTCAAGGCTTATTCATTCCGGTTATGTTTCAAATATAATGGTTTCTCATGATTCTGTATGGTGCTGGGTTGGGGGGGCTGAAATTGGGGTTGGAGTTTACAAAAACTGGACTCCGGTAAATTTTTTCAACAGGATATTACCCATGCTCCATTACGCAGGGATTTCAGATAAAGAGATTGAAAAAATGTTGGTGGATAATCCCAAACAGTTTTTCTCTTCCTGAAAAAGTTATAGGGATTTCAAGTATTATTTAAATTACCACGTTTTAACGGTTCCAAGATAGTTGCTTACATGTGGAAACAGAAAGCTTAGCAGAGAGGCTAAAGTCTGAAATAAATTAATCAGTTAAAGATATTAATTATGACCGTGACCAGATTCAATTGAAAACTGAAAGCAGTCTCCATCGAAGCGAAACAGTTAATACTTTTGATTATGTCATAGAGCAGAAAGGCTGTTAGTTAAGACAGTTTGTTTTTATGTTGAAATAGATTATACGTCTCTGCCTTAAAGCAGTATTGCACCTTCCTTAAAAAAATACCGGATAGTACAGACGGTATTAACACGCCCACTTATTCTCAAATAGTTAAAGCCTGACAACTATGGATATTCTTGGATTACTTGTTAAGCATCATTTATTATGCAAAGATACAGTGAGAAGTAAATTGATTTAAAAGGCAATTGTTTATGGTGAAAATTTATTTAATCCGTATATTGGTTGAATAGAAAAAAACATAAAAATAGTGTTATTTCAGAATGTTATGGATTAAAAGAAAAAAAACATACCATGTGGAATAAGAATTGGGGGGCTTAAATTGTAATTAGATATGATAAATATTTGACATTGACATTAAAAACGTTTATTATTCGAACTATAAGCCAATAATAAAACAAAGGAGCTGTCGGTGACAAATCAAATAAAACCCCCTAAATTTGCGGGGATAGAAGTTTCGCCTGATCTTAAGAGGGCTAATTTTTTCTTCCTTTACCTGAATACTTTTGTTGTAGGAACTCTTATGGTCTTGCCGGCTGTTCTGCAGCCTGCTTTTTTAAAGGATGTAATAGGGGTATCATCCGATTTTTTCGGCTCAATAAACAGCTTTCTATCCATCATAAGCCAGGTTGCCACCCTTCTTCTGGCTGGAGCTGTTGGCATAATGTCTGACAGAGTTGGAAGAAGAATACTCGCATTTTCAGGCTTTTCAATTCTTTCTGTTTTTTTTATTTTATATTTTTATTCTGGTCAGATTGCTATCTTTTTTAACATACCTGAAGGTTTTTCTTCATATGTCTGTGCGCTGATAAGTTTTGCTCCCCATAGGGTTGTTGAGTTCACGGATTTTGCTCCAGGCCTTTTTACTGTTTACGTTATTCGGTTGATAATTGGAATAGGATTTGTGTTGTCGTTTCCTCAGTTTATTACAATGGTTGCAGATTATACCCGTGAAAAAGACAGGGGAAAGGGGATGGCATTTAATGGGCTTATGATGGGTTTTGCAAGCATTACTGTTTTTGCAATCTTTGCGCCCATGATAAGAAATTATGGGGTGGAAACTGTTTTTTATCTTGCTTCCGGTATGGCTTTTCTTGGTGTTTTATTCACTTTGCTTTTCCTAAAAGACAGAATGCCTGAGAGAAGCAGAGAAAGAAAAAAAGTTAAAGAATTTATCAGTATTGTAATAAAAAGTCCTCCATTGGTAGCAAGTTACTTGTGTTCTCTAATTACAAGGGCGGATATTGTCGTTGCTTCTACATTTATTACTACATGGGGTGTTATGATTGCCGGTGATTATGGACTCACATCAGAGGCTGCAACGCTGAAGGCTGCAATCCCGATGATTGTTCTAAGTTCTGTTTCGTTCTTATCCTTTCCTGTTATAGGTATCCTTCTTGACAGATGGGGCAGGATGAAGACTATAATCCTTTCCCTGTTAATGGGAGGACTCGGAATGGTGCTTCTTGCTTTCTGTTCCAATCCTTTTTCTGGGCTTGTTTTCCCAGGTGTTATTTTAATAGCCTTTGGAATGCCGGGAGCTATAGCAGGAGCAAATACTCTTGCATCAGATGCTGCCCCTAAAGAGATGGTCGGCACCATACTTGGAGGTCTTAATACAATGCAGCCTATAGGAATTCTTTTCTTTTTAATAGTAGGAGGATTTCTGTTTGATAAGTTCGGGCCTGGTTGGGTCTTTGGATTGAAGAGCATTGGCACCCTTGCACTCTGTTTGTGGATGTTTTTTATGAGAAAAAAAATTATTTGCTGATTTTTAAATGTTTAACAGTCAGCTATATTGAATGTATGTGCTATGATACTTCTTTTTTTGTGGTAATCAATTATTGTCCTGGGGATGTTAGATAAGTTGCAGGGGGTAAGGGAAAAACAGCCTGGATAAGTAGTTTACCGCTTTTGGTTTAATCCGGTTTTCCGTATGACCATAAATACTTTAGTAATTAAAAAATGCAAAAAACACCCCATTTTTTTTTCTGATTTTGATCTTAGTATGGTAAAATAGAATTTTGATTAATTTAGCAATTATTAGGTGTTCTTTAATGGTATGACATGTACCTAAAAAAAATACTGGTAATTGAAGGTTTTTAGAACAAGTTATTACCATTTAAAAAGAAAGTTTTCGGAGAAGGAGATGATTTCAGGAAAAATCCAAATGAAACAGAAAAATTCAGAAAGCTCTTTTGAAGATTTTGAAGCAGCGCAGCTTTATTGTCCTGTCTGTAAACAGGCTGTTCCAGTCAGAAAACAGTTGCTCCTGGCACTTCCAGCAGGAGATAAATACGATTATAAATGCCGTTTCTGCAACACAGTGGTAGGAGCAAAAATGGATACAGTCCCAAAAAAAATACTATAGGTTAGCCAGATATGGCAAACCCGTAAGAAGTCTAAAAAGCTTCCTCTCCCTGAAGAGCTGATAAGCTAAACAAGCAGGTCTCAAGAGTCAGCAAAAGCATTAAAAACCCGTCAGGCAACATTGTTTTTACTGACATCTGATTCCTGATAGCTATTGATGCGGGTGATATAAAAGCAATTACAGCATGTTACAAGTAGCTAGCTCACAGCCTTTTTTAGCAATTAAAGAAAAAATTGACTTTTTATGGAATCATCAAACATGATTAACAGATTTATTAAAAAGAACTGTTAACCGCTCCTTCATGTTTTTTAAATGACTTCCCGGCCAATATATTTTGTTGCAACACGGACAGGTGGAAAAATAAACGTTTGTATTATATATATAGTCGGGTACTCTGCCATGCAAACCCTTTTTTTCTATTCGTATAAGCTGTCTGTTGCATTTTAAGCATAAAGAAAAAGGTTTGATATGGTTTTTGCCCAAGCCGAAATTTCTTATCACTTCTTTTAACTGTTCTTCCGGATGATTGCTTGAGACAATGAATATATTCTGTCTGTTACTAAGTTTCGGGGTGAGTTTTCTTTTTGTAAGTATTATCCTCTCTTGTGCAGTGGATTTTTTTATTATATCCTCAATTCCAGAATACCTGCTGTAGGCAGTATCAATTCCAAGAATTCTCAAGTATTTTGATAACCTGCCAAGCATAATATCACAATAAAACAGCATCTTTTTTTATACCTGCGAGGGCTTAACTTGTAGCTGATTTATATTAACCTGTTTTGTTTTTTTTTATTGAAAAAAAACCAGCTTTCAGGGCAGTTAACTTTTTGCTGTATACATGCAATGGGCGATAAGTTAAAGGTTGTATTGAGTAAAAATGTGGATGCATTTTAATGCATTATCACAAGATGATCATCTGTCCATTTACAGGAATGATGACTTTTACCCCCTGAAATATTATAAAAAATTACGACTATAGTAATTTTCGAAAAATGTTATAGTTGATAGGGGGTTACTTTTTATACTATATTAACCATATATTAAGTTAATTTTTATTGAATGTACAGAAGGATTGTCGCGAAAAAATAATATACTGATAGACAGTTATGCATACTCGTCAATTTTTCTGTGTAGTCATAAAATATTTTTGGCTGGAATAGAAGGTTTTATTTTTCAGATTTTATCCTGTTTTATGAAAAGAATTGACACTATTGATAAAACTGTATATTTTTAAAGGTAAATAAAGAGTTCAATGTTAAATTAAATTGATTTTATTCTTAAACTGCTCTTAAATAATTATGGAATGTTATGGGGGTAAAGAAACTTATGAAAAAAATTTATATTATTTTATCTGTTTTTTTGTTTTTTATTTTATCCTCTCTCAGTTTTTCGGAGCAGGAGATTCAAGAGCAGCTTGAGTTTGAAAAGCATGTAACGGTAAAGGATTATGGTGATGGACAGGTTTATCTTACCAGACACACTGTTAAGCGTGGTGAACATCTTCTGAAGATTCTCAGAAAACAGTATGGTGTTGCACTTGAAGACCTGGGTGACTTTTGCAGGATAACTGAGGATGTCAATCCTCAGCTCGAAAACATCCATCATCTGCTTGTTGGACAGGTTATCTTGGTTCCATACAAATTTGAAAAAAACACCGGTGTAAGGCAGGATCAAAGCCGCGAAGTTGATACAGTAGCGGATTTGCATCAAACTGAAGAGCAGGTGGATGAAGGTGAGATTGATATAAAGAAACAGGTTGATGCAGTTCCTGCTATTGAAACAGTGCGGGAAGAATTTATAGAGCATGAGGTGGAAGAGGGAGAATATTTCAGTATTATTCTAAGGCATTATGGTCTTACCGATAGAAAAATATTCAGCTCTGTTACAAAGGGTTTAATTAAAAAGGCAAATCCAGATATTGATGACATTGACAAATTAAAAACCGGGCAGATTTTTAGAATACCTGAAACTCTTGTTGACTCAAACCAGAAAGAGTATACAACGGGACCAGATACTCAGATATTGGTTCAAACTGTAAAACAATCCAAGTCCGATATTGTGGATGAGGTTGTACCAAAAGCCACACTTGAAGAAGATGAAAGTGTAGTTAGAACTATTTCTTCTATAGTCCGTTTTTTTCAAGGCTCGGCAAATACTACCAATGAAAAAGAAATACCCCTTGCAGGAAGGGGCACCCTTAAGCTTGATTTTTCAAAATTTCCCATGTATGAGCTTCCGTGGGGTAGTAATTTTGTTATCGATTATGGAAGCAAATTGCCGAGCGGAATAAACGAGATGTTTATACCTGAGTGGAGAAACACAGAGATTGTTTCAGTTAGCCAATCAGATGATGCGGAGACGGTTCTGGATAAAATTTTTGATGCCTGCGGTTTTTTCAGGATTGAAAAGGATGGAAACTTTACTGTTAACAAAGATAATATTCAGGTTAGTGTAAACGGAAGGTGGGTAATATTTAAGGATGAGTCTTTAAGGGAAATATATATTTTTAATTTAATTAAAGATAATTCCTCAGAGTTTCCTGATAGTCTCAAGCAATATTTTTATGATATGGGAGTAAAAATACTTGACATTAAAGACGGACTTATTGGAGAAGCAGGTAAAACCATGTCTTTGGACAGGGAAGTGTACCATAAAAAAGTTGCTTCAGATCCCAGGTCATTAACAGACAGTATTTTAGCTTTTTTACAGCCGGATTATAAGAGCAACTACCCAATTCAGATAATTCAAAAAACCAATGACGGGTTTTCTCTTGAGGTTATTGCTGACAGGGCTTTTCAAAAAGACGGGAAATGGCATATTATCGATTTCCACGGACTGCCAAAAAAAATAGTCAGCATTGTCAATATTCATGGAATTAACATTATTGGAATAAATGGCAATGCAGATTCTGTGGATGTCATTGAAAGGGTTCTTGACTTCTGTGGCGCTCAATATTTTTCACCACCTGCCCAGTTAAGCAGGCCTTCTTTAAAAATAACATTGCCCGGTTTTCTGGTTAAATTACCCTCAGGGGATATATTAATTACAAGACAGCCTTTTGATGAAGATTTCAGACAGGTGATTTCTGAATTTGGTGTTTCAATTCTGCAGTTTTAATTGGCTTTTAATAACGGACAGATGTTTTTTTTTGCGATGAAGTATTTGGAACGGTAATAATTTTATGAACGACAGTATTCTTTTTGTGGAAAATCTTGAGACTGTTCTTAATCTTGATGAAGGTGTAGCAAAAGTCGCAGATAGAGTCAGTTTCAGTATAAAAAGAGGGGAAACCCTTGCTCTTGTTGGTGAGTCTGGTTGTGGTAAGACCATGACCGCCTATTCCATACTGCGTCTTATCCCTTATCCGCTGGCACAAGTAGTAGGAGGCACAATTAATTTCGACGGAGAAAATCTGCTTGAAATCCCAGAAAAGAAAATGAGAAATATCCGTGGCAACAGGATATCCATGATTTTTCAAGAACCCCTTACCTCGCTTAATCCTGTTTTCAGAGTAGGTATTCAGATAGCCGAAGCTCTTGAAGAACACAGGGGAATGAAAAGAAAAACCGCACTTGAAAAAGCTGTTGGGCTTTTGAGAGAAGTTGGAATTCCAACTCCGGAAAAGGTCGTTTACAGTTACCCCCATATGCTGAGTGGAGGTATGAGGCAGAGGGTTATGATAGCAATGGCACTTTGCTGTGAGCCGGATTTGATAATTGCCGATGAACCCACAACAGCTCTTGATGTTACAGTGCAGGCACAGATAGTAGAGATGCTTAGCAGAATAAAACAGCAGCATAATACAGCTATACTTCTTATAACCCATGATTTGGGGGTTGTTGCAGAAGTGGCACAGAATGTTGCTGTTATGTATGCCGGCACTATTTTTGAGTATGGCAAGGCTTCAGAAATTTTTAAAAATCCACTTAGCCCTTATACTGAAGGTCTTTTGGATTCACTTCCTCTGTTTGATGGTAATCGGCTAAAAACGATAAAAGGAATGGTACCTCGTTTAACATCTCTTCCCAGAGGGTGCAGATTTAACACACGATGTGAAAAAGTGTTTGAGAGGTGTTTTGAACAGGAGCCTCCCTTGCTGCCCTATAAAAAAAATGGTGAATCGGAAAAACATTTTGTCAGGTGCTGGCATTATAATTAATTTTTTCGTAATGGGGCTTGCCCATGTTTCCTCGGCAGTTTTTATATTGAACTGCTTAACTAATCAACTTGATAATAATTTTGACTGTTAAAGGGTTTTTGCTGCAGGTTTTGTGGTTAATTTACTGAATTATGGAAAATAATCTGATTGATATAATAAATCTTAGAAAAAGTTTTCTGTCCTCCACAGGTTTTTTCTCAGGAAAGAATGTCAAGGTAGATGCTGTAAAAGATTTGAGCCTGTCTTTACATAAAGGAGAAACATTGGGACTTGTTGGAGAGAGCGGATGTGGCAAATCCACCGTTGCGCGAATGATCCTGCGGCTTGAACAGCCCGACAGCGGGACAATTCTTTTCCAGGGGAGTGATATCTTCGCTCTTAATAAGAAAGGACTCAAGGATTTCAGAAAAAGGGTTCAAATTGTATTTCAGGACCCCTTTTCATCTTTAAACCCGAGAAAGACAGCAGGAAATATAATCGGCGAACCATTATATATTCATAAAATAATGCCACCCAAAGCTATCAAGCAGGGTGTCCTGCAATTGATGGAGATTGTAGGACTTCAGAAAGACCAGTACAACCGTTATCCTCACCAGTTCAGCAGCGGACAGCGACAGAGAATTGGCCTTGCCAGAGCCCTGAGTCTGAAACCGGAGGTAATTGTGGCTGATGAACCTGTTTCTGCTCTGGATGTTTCCATACAGGCTCAGACAATTAATCTTCTTATGGACTTACAGAAGCAGTTTTCCCTGACATATCTTTTTATCTCACATGATTTGAGCGTGGTGAGATATGTAAGTGACAGGGTTGCTGTAATGTATCTTGGAAAAATAGTTGAACTTGCTCCCAAAGTCAGTCTTTTCAGCACACCTATGCATCCCTATACCAAAGCTCTTCTCTCCTCGGTCCCATCGATTGACATATCAAGTAGAAAGAAAAGGATTATACTAAAGGGTGAAGTCCCTGGCATTTCAGATATTCAAGACGGGTGTGTTTTTTATAACAGATGCTATATTGACAGAAAGGATATATGCATGAAAAAACAACCGCCTCTTGAAGAAAAAAAAGATGGTCGCAGGGTTGCCTGCTGGTTATGCTCTTGATTGGCTTCAGTAAAATCATAGCCTTTGGTTATGGTTTCCAGAAAAGTGCAACTAAAACAGAAGTGGTTTTTTAATGATTAATTAAATTGAACCATCCGTTGGTTTTTCAGGAAATCCCAACAGCTATTTAGCCTGTTCTGTCATTGATGCATATCAAGTGAAAAAGCAATATTAACAGGAAAACATCAGGTGTTATAAACAGCGGAAGTATTCATGAGTTTTTAGCTCAAAAAAGTTGGTATTGTTTAAATGATGCCTAATGTGGTTGCATTCTGTTTATAATATGATATAAATTATCAAAGGGTTTAAAGTTACTGATGTGAAATAATAAATTGTTATGGTAAGATTAATTCTGTGTCATGAAGGCTTACATTGCTTTATTATTTAGACATTTTAATTAGTTAGGTAAAGTTTTTTCTTGACATTACCTCCATGTTAAATTACCCTGTACTAATTGAAAACTGAGTCGTTCCGAATCAAGAAAAAAGGAGTAAAAATACAGGTGAAAGCAAAAAGGCTCAGGCAGGGTTTTTATTGAGGTTTATGACCAAAATTCAGTTTGACTTACCGCAGGTTATCCCATGTTTGTCTGTATGTCAAATAAATTAATTGATATATTACAATAAAAAAATAAAACTTAAAATATAGATTTAAAGTGTCAAACAATAAAACAAAAAGAAATGGAGAAGGATATGAATACTGAGCCAGCAACAACTTTAAACAGTATTGTTGATGCCCTGTCAAAGGTAGTGGGCAAGGAAAATGTCCATACTGAAATTGAAACTTTGAAGAAATATTCATCTGACACAAGCCTCATGCCGGCAAGGATGCCCGATGTTGTGGTAAGAGCAATGAATAGAGAAGAAGTTATGGGCGTTATAAAGTTTGCAGACGATAACAGCATCCCTGTTGTCCCGAGAAGTTCGGGCACAGGAACCTATGGTACGGGTATTCCAGAGGAGGGGGGCATTATTTTAGACCTTTCTGGAATGAAGAGAATCCCGAGGGTTGATACAAGAAACCGCTGGGCTCTTATTGAACCTGGAGTAACATTTGGCGAACTGAAAGATGAGCTTGCTAAACATGGAATGCAGCCACTTAATCCCCTTCTTGCCAGAAAAGACAAATCGGTTATTACAAGTGTTTTAGAAAGAGAGCCGGTTCTTTCCGCAAAGACCGAATGTGATGAACCTTTGAGGACGATGGAGTTTGTTTGGGGGACCGGTGAACTTATGAGAACAGGAGCAATGTCGATAGACAGCATGCCGGCTGAGGAGATACCTGACAAAACAAGGTCGGATCTTTGCAGTATAGGCGGCCCTGGAATTGACTGGTGGAGGCTTATGACCGGGAATCAGGGAACATTCGGCGTCAACACTCTTATGAATGTAAAAATATTCCACAAGCCATTGCTTCAGAAGGTTGTTTTTATTCCTTTTGATAAACTCGAAAATGCTGTACTTCCGTTTTATGCTATTCAGCATAGAGAGATTGGACACGAATGTTTCTTGCTGAATGCATACGATATGGCCTCAATACTTGCAGAAACTGAAAGTGAGATTGCAAAACTTGCTCAAAGGCTTCCAAGTTATTGTATAGTTCTGAATCTATGGGGCGGACAGTTTTTCCCTGAAGAAAGAATAGACTATGAGGAAAAAGCTGTTAATGAGATTGCAGAGCAGTATCAGTGCAGTGTTACTGAGACATTGCCATCGGTTCCTGACGGCAATGTAGGGTTGCAGAACATGCTTACAAGTCCCTGGGAAGGTGATGTCTACTGGAAAGACAGACAGCTTGGCGGATGTCTTGATATTGTATTTTCATCAGGACTTGACAAGATTCCCGGATACTGGTCAATTTTTAATGAACTGGCAGGGGAGTTCGGGATTGACACCAGAAACCTTGGACTCTATATTCAGCCAAGACAGAGAGCACGGGTATGTCATGTTGAGTTTGGTATTCCCTGTAATCCTGATGATTCGAAAACTACTGATATTGTGAAACGTTTTCAAAGAAGGGCTTTCGAAACCTTGATAAACGAAGGCGCCTTCTTTTATAGACCATATTATGACTGGGCTGATACTATTTTCTCCCGTTCAGGCTATAGTTTTGAAACCATTAAGAAAATAAAGAAGATTCTTGATCCAAACGGAACCTTAAATCCCGGAAAAATGAATTTATAAAATAAATATACAAATATATAAAGCTGTATGTTAAATTACAGCAGCAAGGAGGAAAAATGGCTTATTCAGAAATTGCATTAAAAGCATTAAAAGATGTGGTTGGTGAGGATTTTGCCACAGATGATCCTGTTCTCTGCCAATCCTATTCCCGTGTTCAGTGGACTGCTGATGGTTGTATTCAAAGGGCAATGATCGGTGTTCAGATGAGACCTTCCTGTGTTGTCCTTCCCTCTTCAACTGATGAAGTGCAGGCAATATACAAGCTTGCAAAAAGATATAAGTTTCCGGTTATTCCCCGAGGGTCCGGAATGATAAACAGTGCATTTCCTAATAGAACCGGAACGGTTATAGTTGACCCCAAAAGAATGGATAAGATATTAAAGATTGACAAACACAATATGTATGCGGTTATAGAACCATATGTCAGTTTTGCAGCACTTCAGGCGGAAGCGATGAAGGTAGGTTGCACCCATCCATCACCCCCTGCCGGGGCGCAGGTTTCAGCACTGGCAAACATTCAATGGCATGGTGCTTACGGAAACTCATGGTTATCGGGTCTGGGTGCTCACCAACTTCTTTCCTTTGAAGTTGTTTTGCCAAATGGTGAAATACTCAAGAGCGGTTCTGTTGCCCAGGCAGCAAAAGAAGAAGACTGGATATGGAATGACGGGCCAGGACCTGATCTTCGAGGTTTTTTCCGGGGTGCTCAGTTTGGACATGCCGGCGGTATGGGCATGGTGACAAAGATTTCCACAAGGCTTTTCCCATGGCCAGGTCCTGCAGTATTTCCAACTCAAGGAAATGCGGTTGAAAAAGAGTCGTATTTCCCCTCTGATAAAGTCAGATGGTATATGATTGATTTCCCTGAAAACATTAAAGCATATCCTGAAAAAGAAGAAGAGCAGCTTCGCTGGTCATGCGATCTTCATTACGAGATTGCAAGAGCAGAGCTTGCCGTTGTTGTTCAGCACAACGCGAAACAGTTCATGTGGACATGGGCTGCAAGGTCAAAAGAGGAGTTTCATAGGGGAGCCAGAGAGGATTTCTATCCCCATGGCTATAATATTGTTGCTCTTTGTGCTATTACCTCTCTTGAACAGCTTGAATATGAGGAAAAAGTGCTGAAGGCAATTGTTGAGAAGATGGGAGGTGTTTTCCTGTCCGAAGAATCACAGGATCCAATGGACAGGGAAAGATATAAAGTATGGATGCGTATTACAAATGACTGGATAAGAACAGGGCATTCTATGAGACTCAGCCGTCCAAGTGACTGTTTTCACCAGGGAACAGCCTGTCTTGACTCAATAGATGCTGTAACAGATGAAATACTGAGGGCAAACCGGCAGCAGAGAAGGGAATTAAAAGAAGAAGGAAAAGGCAAACATCTCCTGCCGATCAGTTTTCACGGCGGCTGGATAAGTCCTCTTGAAAAGGGGTATGGAGCTTTGATGACAACAGATCTTTGGCCCGAGCAGGAGCCTGAAAAAGCAAAAGAGGCTATTCAGCTTCTCCTTGGTTCTCTAAAAGGAATGCTTGCAGACAAGAGCGCAGGAGCTTCCGTGTGTCTTCTTGGACCTGCATATGATCTGCTGGGACCCATGTTCTTTAATGTCCATCTTCTTGTCAAGGAGTTGAAAAAAGAGTTTGATCCTGAAAATATATCTAATCCGCCTTATGCCACAACTCCTGAGGTTATACCGCCGGAGCAGCTTGCAGAGATGGTTAAGGTGTTATAGATGTAGAAGTAACTGGCGGTAAAAATAGAGATAACATTTAAGAAAAAAGGCCTTTTTTATGAAGCCTGATCAAATTTTTAAATAACTTGATTATAATGGAAAGGAGAAAGATATGAGTGAAGAGCAGGGAACTATTGAAAAAATGCTTATGCAAAAGCCTTTTAAGTTTTTTGACAGTCATGGTCATCCGGGTCTCGAAAAGAAAGGTATTAAGGATAGGCCGGGTTGTATTGATTTCTGGTGCGGCAACAGTGTTGTGGCGCGAAGCATGATGGGGGCAAGGGTCTTCCTCGGAGATCCAAATCCCACAAAAATTATTACATCAGCTGAAGAATGTCCAAACATGACACCGGAGGTATTTATCAAATACATGGATGACTGTAATGTTGAGGGTATGTGTCTTCAGGCTATTCATGGTATTACAGACCCGTATCCCGGAAACCCTGACGGCTGGAAATGGTATGTTCCAAATGAATATGTTAAGAAGGAATTTATCGATGCTTTTCCGGGGCGTTTTACCGCTGTAGGCGGTGTTCATGCAAGATATGGAAAACAGGCTGCAGTTGAAATGGTAATATCTGCTCATGAAAATGGGTTCCCTGGCTGTAAGTTTCATACTCCTACGGCAGGTTATCCCAATAATCCTGATCTTTATCCTGCCTATGAAAAGATGGTTGAGCTTGGCATGCATCTTCAGGTCCACACAGGTGTTGAAGAACTTCCGGGAACAAGAGCAAAGTACCAGGATCCAATGTATCTTGATGATGTGGGGATGGATTTTCCAAATCTTAAAATTCTCCAACTCCATTGCGGTGTTTTCAACAACCCCATGCAGGGGTTGTGGAATGTTATGAAATTTGATAATATGTATACTGATATAACAATTCCTCATCCAACGCTAATGCATTTTAAATATTACTGGGATCTGGATCATATGAGGTTCTTGGAGTTTTTTATGCCTGACAAGGTTTTCTACGGGACAGACTTTCCATTGACACTTCCTGTTTACAGGTCTATGATTGACAATATTATGACTATGCCACTTACAATGGAATTTAAGCATAAGCTGATGGGTGATAACTTCAGAAAGTTTGTAAACTGGGAGAGTATTTCCTCTGCCCCGAATCAGGGTGTTGTAGTTTAATTATTGTGGTAGAGTTAAAGCTATGATGTTTATCTTCAATTCATCTGCAATGCTTTATAGTTACTTAAAAAAATAGATTATTTTAAAAAGGGGTGTTTGTCTATGCTTCTAATCTGATAAACACTCCTTTTCAATATATACAGGTTCTTATTAATTTTTATTGATTTATTTACGGGGGTTTGTTATGAATGATGCTTTAAGCAAGTGGGAAACATCAATGCAGAACGACCAAGCCCTGAACTCGAGGCTGCAAAGACTGAATCCCAAGGGATACCCTGCGACAAAGAAAGGTGATCTTCTTTCCTTCAATATTAAAGGATTACCACAGCCAGTAGTTGTCAACTGGAATGGTGATAGAATAAGTGTTGAAAGGAAAAAGTCCAAGTCGCCTTTTTTGTCCTGGAATCTCGATGAAAAGAAGTTTAAGGAAATCTTTTTGTCAAAGAAAAAAGATTATCCGCCTGTGCTTGTTGCCATGAACAATGACCAGAAAAATATTAAAGCTCAGGCAGATCACCACAATGGTGCTCTTGTTGTAAGTTTTATGATTATGCTGCAGGAATGCATGAAAGGAGGTGGTAAATAGATGAGCACTTTTTTTTCGGATTATGAAATAGAAAAAACAGTTAAACCTGAAAGTGCAGAGGATGTTCAGGAAATTATCAATAAAGCAAACAAGAATAAAACACCTCTTGTTCCGGTAAGTTCGGGCACAAACCTTCAGGATACGCACCTTCCTTCAGTTAAAAATGCGCTCTCAGTTGACCTTTCAGGGTTAAAAGGCATTTACTATGACAGACTTAACAGGAATGCAGTTGTGGAGCCGGGAGTTACTTTTGAAGAGCTTGATAAATATTGTCAAAAAGACGGTCTTAGACCACTGACTGCTGTTGATGTTCCAAAGACCGCTTCAGTTTTATCAACTTATCTTGAAATGATGCCTCTTTATGTCTGGCCCAAATATCATCCATGGGAAATGCTGACAATGGAAGGCTACAGAGCAGACGGCAATCGGTTTGCAACCGGACAGATGGCAATGTCACAGGACAGACCTGATAAATATTCCTGGGGAGTATCCTTTGCGATGGTTGCAAGGCTTTTCTGCATGGCTCAAGGTTCACTTGGAATAATAACAAAGGCTGCTGTGAGTTTAAAAACTGACATGCCAAAGAAAGAGGTAATGTTCTTCCCCTGTGTTAACATCAATGCTGCAACAAAAGCATTGAAGGCTTTTATGTTTACGGAAGAGCCCCATGAGTTGTTTGCTGTTAATAAAACCTATTTTGCAGAGCTTATTGGTGAAAAGCCTACAGCAGATATGCCTGCATGGACAGTTGTTATAGTAAACAGAGGTGCTGATACAGGTGAAATAGCATACAAAGCAAAAGACATGGCTGCCATTGCAAAGCAGCTTGGCGGAAAATTTCTCTCCGGCATAAAGGGAGCAAAGGATGCTGCCTCTAATATTATTTCACAAATTAAGTCACCAACCGGAGCATCTATTCATAACAGTGCAAAAGGCTGGGCTCCGTTTGTTATGGTTGCAACGGCAAAACAGATTCAGGATACAGTAAAGCTTTTTCCCAGAAATTCGGGCTCGATACTCCTTCCTCTTCAGGCTGGAGGCTGTTTTTACTACCAACCGGATCTTCGCTACAGGGATTTGGAAATACAAGAATCAAGGAAAAAATATGTATCTATCTGTTCCGAACTCTTAAAAACAGGGGTTGTTTTTCCAAGACCATCTGTGCTGATTGCGCCCATGGTTGCAAAAAAATATCCTGATAATTTTAAACTAGTGCGTGCTTTGAAAAAAGCAATTGATCCAAAAAACATTATGAACCCAGGAAAACTGGGGCTTTAGAAGGAGGTGACTGCTTTGAATAAAGAAATACTTCTGGAAAAAGCGCTGCATTGTAACCGATGCGGAACATGCCGCGGTGTTTCACAGGACGAGGTTCCAGATATATCATTTTCAACCCAGTGTCCTTGCGGTATGACATTTTTCGGTGCTTATGAACCTGCAGGGTTGATGTATCTTGCAAGGGGTATTGCTATGGGTGATCTGAAATGGAATGAAGACCTTGCAAAAGTGCTTTACTCCTGCACTCTCTGCGGTTACTGTGAAGATCTGTGTCAGAGAGGCTATCGTCATACTCCTGCAATATCAATAATTGAGGAGTTGAGATGTTCCGTTCCTGATAAATTTAAACCTAAAGGTATTAAATCTGCAGCTGATACTCTTAAAGTTCCAAAATCTCAAAAGCTGAATTTGCTAAAGGAACATGGTATTATTGATCTCAGTGATGGTGGTAAGTCAGACATTCTGTTCTTTGCAGATAATACAGTTTTTTCAAATTCAGCAAAACTGAAAGAAATTGGTTTTATCATTAAACAGTCAGGCAAAAAAGTCGGCTGCTTTTGCCGTAATCCTCTTCCCCCGGTAAGTTCTGCTCTTATCAATGCAGGATTCGAAGAAGAACTGCAGGATGCCATGGGTATCATTGATGAAAAAATTGAGGAATGCGGTATAAAAACTGTATATGTTTACAACCCAGAAAGTCTTTCGGTATTAAAGAGATTTACAAGAAGCGGTGCTGATTTTGTTTCAATAACAAATCTTTACAGAGACACGCTTAAGAAGAAAAAGGCCAAGAAACTAAAACTGCCTTCAGTTACATATCAGGATCCCTGCCATTTAGGACGTTATGCGAAGGAATATGCAGCGCCAAGAGAAGTAATAAAACTTCTTGGTTTGGAGTTCAAGGAAATGTGGCGTACCGGCAACAATTCTCTTTGCTGCGGAGCAGGGGGCGGTGTGCTTGCAAACAATCCATCTCTTGCGAAGAAATATGCAGCAAATCGCTGGCACGAGGCAAAAGCCACAGGAGCAAAAATTATGCTCACAGCCTGTCCTTTCTGTTATGCCAACATGCAGGGAAGCAAACCAAAAGATTTTAAGGTTGTGGATATAACCACCCTTGCAGCACAGGCTCTTGGTTATACAGGAAAGGAGGGTCGATAATGAAGAAAGATGATTTAATCAAAAGGCTAAAAAAAATTGTCGGTGCGGACTGGGTTAGAACAGATGATCTGACTGGTTATTATTATGGTTCAGATGTTCTTACTCATTTTGGGCAGGGAGCGCTGTATCCTGAAAACCACCCCCTTGTCGTTGTAATGCCGGGATCGACTAAAGATGTTCAGGCTATAGTTAAAATTGCAGAAAGCAATAAGATACCTCTTTATGCAATAGGTGGTGGAACGGTTCTTCTTATCGGATCTATTCCCGGAAAACCAAATGTGGGTATAACATTTGATTTTCACAGAATGCAGAAGGTTACAGTTGATAAAGAGCGAATGGTAGTAAAGGCTCAGCCGGGAGCTACAGGTTTGCAGGTAAGCCAGTTGATACGCGATATGGATTTTGGTTACAGACCTTACTTTGGAGGAAGCCCCGGTACTTCTCTATTTGTTCCCTATCAGGTTTTTACAGGGCAGAACAAGATGGCTGGTTACCTTGACGGAATGGGTATAAATTCTGTTACAGGAATGGAGATGGTGCTGCCAAGTGGTGAAACTGTAAGAACAGGGTCTATGTTGAATCCCGACTCTCCAGGCTGGTCTCATGGCCCTGGTCCCTCTATGACATATCTTCCTTTCTTTGCAAATGCCGGCTATGGAATTGTAACAGAGATGGAGTTCAGGTTCTTTGCCACCCCTCCTGAGGTTGGTTCACTCTGGGTTACTTTTAAAACCTTAAGAGAAGCATGTGAAGCAATGAATGCTGTTATTAAAAGCGAATATGCATGCGGAGCTACTGTTATGGGGCCAGGATGCTGGACCCATGCACTTTATTCCAGCCAGCACTGGCAGGAAGGTGCAGACTTTGTAAAAGCTACTCAGGATATAAACCTTATCGGTATGTCTTTCAGAGGCACAAAAAACAAGGTTGAGTATGAGAGAAAAGCCTGCATAAAGCTGCTTCAAAAATATGGAGGTGTTCCAATGCCTGAATGGATGGTTGCAATACTCGATGGCCATGAGGCAAATGCAGCGGGCTGGCAGCAGTGTAACAGTCCTAAAATATGCGGCACATTCAATGGCAAACATGACTCTGGCGGTATATTTGTATCAGGCGGTGTTTTTGACACAATGGAAAAACTGGAACTTTTCATGAAAAATGGAATGGAGGCTTATCAGGATGTGTGCAGGAAAAATCCTGAATTTCTAAACCACCCGCATCCAATAGTAAGACTTTATGCAAGCTGCGGACAGACCTATCTTTCAATGGGCGGTCACTGTAATGCGGCAGGTGAGGTTATATTTGTGCTTGATTTTGCAAGCCGCCAGTTCCTTCCCATGGTTGGTGAGGTAAAGGCAAGATTCCAGAAGATGAATGAAGATTACGGAATGGCCCCTCTTGGTGTTGGAAGAGATGGAAGGACATGGACTGAATGCCCCGACCATTTTGCAATGGCAAAGGTTATAAAACAGGTTGTTGATCCTAAAGGGTTTATGGCTCCTGGAGTTGCTTTCCCTCTTCAATAGACTTTATAATGTATTTCGTATTGTAAAAAAAGCCCCTCTGTCTAAATGATTGAGGGGCTTTTTTGTTTAAAATGATTGACAAAATTGATAATAATCAATTTAATAGAGTTATATAACTAACATGGGGTTATGCTATGAAAGATATAAAGGCAGAAGAGATAATATCAACTGTTGCCCGCCTATGTATGGAAGCAGCTGTTTTTTTAGGAGATGATGTTAAGTCCGCAATAAAAAAAGCTATCAGGACTGAGCAATCAGAGTCTGGCAGACAGGTTCTTGAGATGCTTCTTGAAAATGCTTCAATTGCCGAGCAGGAAAAAATACCTCTCTGTCAGGACTGCGGAGCAACAGTTATATTTATTGAGTTTGGGCAGGATGTTAATATCATAGGGGGAAATCTATATGAAGCCCTTGCCCAGGGAGTCAGCAAGGGCTATGCCGGTGGATACCTAAGAAAATCAATTGTAGATAAGCCTTTTTCTGAAAGAAAAAACACAAATGACAACACCCCTCCCATTATACACTCAAAAATAGTTTCAGGCAGCAATCTTAAGATAACTGTTGTTCCAAAAGGCGGGGGAAGTGAGAATATGAGCAGATTTAAGGTTCTAAAACCATCTGATGGAAGATCAGGAATAATAGATTTTGTTGTGGAAACAGTTCGTGAGGCTGGAGGTAATCCCTGTCCACCGCTGATCATAGGAGTTGGCATAGGCGGAACAGCAGAGAAATCAATGCTTATAGCAAAAGAGGCTCTTTTGAGAGAGACTGGAAAACCAAGCGATGATCCCGCTAATGCCGAACTTGAAAGGGAGTTGCTTAAAAGAATAAATGCCCTTGGAATAGGCCCGCAAGGATTTGGAGGTAGGGTTACAGCTTTTGCTGTGCATGTTAAGACTTTCCCCTGCCATATTGCAAGCCTGCCTGTTGCGGTCAATATTCAGTGCCATAGTGCAAGACATAAAGAGGCAATAATCTGATAAGTAAAAAAGATTGTTATAAAAATAAATATTTAACGGGTGTATAACAAAAGGGTAAAAAAATGAAACTTTCCATAAATCTTCCCCTTGATATTAAAACAGTTGAAAGCCTTAGAACTGGGGATGAGGTTGTTTTAAACGGAATACTCTATGTGGCAAGAGATGCGGCTCACAAACGCTTTATTGAAGCCCTTGAAAGAGGAGAAAGTCTTCCTTTTGATTTGAAGGATCAGACAATTTATTATATGGGACCGACACCCGCACCCCCGGGTAGTGTAATAGGTTCTGCAGGCCCCACTACAAGTGGAAGGATGGATGTATATACCCCACGCCTTATTGCAGAAGGTTTGAGAGGCATGATAGGAAAAGGGGCTCGTTCAATACAGGTAAAAGAGGCTATGATAGAGTATAAGTCAGTCTATTTTGCAGCTGTAGGAGGTGCGGGTGCGCTTATTTCAAAAACAATAAAAGAGTCAGAGGTTATTGCATATCAGGAACTTGGAGCTGAAGCTTTAAGGAGGATTACAGTTGAAGGATTCCACGCTTTTGTTGTAAATGATATATATGGAGGGGATCTTTATGAGGAAGGCAGCAAAAAATACAGACTTGGATAAAAAATATCATTTAAGTGTTTGATGTTGTAACCCCGGTCTGCTTTTATTAGTTATAAAGTTTATTGATACGCAAAAAGCAATGAAATCCACCTTTTTTGTCATTTCAAATGAATTGATAAATCCCTTTATTTCAATCTTTTATGAGACCTCTTGCTGCTTTCGAGTTGACAGCGGGGGACTTTTTACCGGTCCATCAAGATTGATTAAATCTTGATGATTTTGTATTGATATCATAATTAAAACATGTTATTTTTTATAAAAAACTAAAATAATTATAAAATAGTCCGATAACAGAGATAAATAAAGAGAGCAAAATAAAAAACATACAGCAAAAAACAAGGAATAATCAGAAGATTTTTTCTGTATGAACAGGGTTTTATTTTTTTCAGTGTTTTAACATTTTTCAACCTACATAAAAGGATAACTGAAGTGGGAAGCGTTGTGTTAAATAAAAATGTTAGCAAAACAGCAGTATCTCCGCTTAAAATAGGAGATCTTCTTGTATCAGAAGGTTATGCCAAGGTGAAGGATATTGAAAAAGCTCTCAAACAGCAGGAAGAAGAAAAAAAATCAGCAAAACTGCCTCTTGGTAAACTTCTTGTTAAGTTAGGTTATATCTCTGAAGATGACCTTGAAGAAGCTCTAAATCATCCAAATTTACGTAAAAATATTGGATCCCTTGCCATTGAAAAGGGCTATATTACCAAAGATGAACTTGCAGAGGCATTGAATAAGAAACTTCCGGGACAGATGATAGGGGAGGTTTTAGTAAAGCTTGGGATGCTCAGCAATGATGATCTTGGCAACCTTTTAAAAGAGCAGATATCGTCCCCTAAGATTGGACATGTGCTTGTTGACCTTAAACTAATAACAGAAAACGATCTCCAGAACGCTCTTCGCCGGCAGAAGATTACAAGGACGTTAGGGGAAATTCTCTGTGAAATGAATGTTGTCAGTATTTATGATCTTAACTATGTTCTTGAAAAATATAATAAACAGGGTGAAATATCAGATATTTTGCTCAGGCTTGGATTTATAAGTGATTCAATAGTTAATGAGGCAAAACGTGAGCAGGCGGGGACATCTGAGTCTCTTGAAAAAATAATGCTCCGTAAAAAGTTTATCACTTCAGAACAACTCCAGATTGCCTATTCAAAAAGGTATAATTTACCTTATATGCCTTTAAACGATTTTTCCTACAACCCTTCCGAAAAAAATGAACTTGTCAACGTAATAAAACAGAAATATGCAGAAAAAAACCTTGTTCTGCCTGTTTCCTTAATGAATAAAGAGCTTCAAGTCGCAATATGCAGACCAATAAAGCACAATTTTATTGATGAACTTCGCAGCCTCTATCCCAATCTCAGTATCTCATGCTGTTTTATAACAGAGGAGAAATTTGATGAACTCTTTGAGCTGCTTTACAGCAAAAAGATTAAACTTGATGAATCAGAAGTTGATGATACAGAAGAGACGATGGATGTAAATTTTATGGATTTTGAATTTGACGAGACCCTTGCTGATGATGATGACAAGCCCTATGCCAGGGGTTATCAGGACATGGAAGCGGAAGAGGTTGTCAATTATATCATAAAATATGGAATTGTTCACAACGCAAGCGATATCCATATCGAGCAGGATAGAAAAGGTCCCAAACTTCGTTTCAGAATAGATGGTGTTCTTGAGGAGACAAAAATAGACTGGCTTAGAAGACGGATAAAAGAGAAGGCAGGGGCAATTATATCTCGAATCAAAGTCATGTCGAATTTAGATATTGCCGAAAAAAGGCTTCCTCAGGACGGAGTGTTCAGGATCAACTTTTATGATACTGCAAAAAAAGACAAGTTTGATATTGACTTTCGTGTTGCTACCTGCAGGGCTATTGTCGGAGAAAATGTAACAATAAGAATACTTGATTCAAGAAAAGCAAACGTAGGTCTTGAAAACCTTCAGCATTCACCTCATGTTCTCGATCCCATGAAGCGTCTGCTTAAGAGTTCAGCAGGAATGGTTCTTGTGTCGGGGCCTACAGGAAGCGGAAAATCATCAACACTCTACGGAGCCCTGCTTCATGTTTATAGTCCCGGGGTTAAAATTATTACCGCGGAAGATCCAATTGAATACAGTTTTCCGGGTATTATGCAGACTCAGATACAGCCAAAAATTGGTATAACCTTTCCCCGTCTTCTGAGGTCATTCCTGCGAAGTGATCCTGACATTATTCTTGTTGGTGAAATGCGGGATTCTGAAACAGCCCAGATAGGTTTTGATGCAGCGCAAACCGGGCACCTTCTGCTCAGCACCATTCATACAAATGATTCAATAAGCGCTGTATCCCGTCTTCTTGACCTTGAAATCGACCATGCGCAGATTGCATCTTGTCTGCTTGCAGTGGTTGCGCAAAGGTTACTTAGAAAAATATGCCCATTCTGCAAGAAGGAATATATTCCTTCAGAGGACGAATGGCGTGTTATTTTTGACTCTTATCCATCACACCTTAATTTCTTTCAGGGTGCGGGTTGCGAGTCATGCAATTTTACGGGTTATAAGGGAAGAACCCTTATTTCAGAGATATTTGTTATTGACAAGGAGATTTCCGCTGCAATAAGCGAAAGGTCTTCTGAGTCAGAGATAAAGAAGATTGCCATTGAATCAGGCATGAAATCAATGCTTGAAGATGGACTGATGAAACTAAATGATACAACTCTGGGTGAACTTATAAGGGTAATACCACATGATTTAATAAAGACATTCAAATCCCAGAAAAAGGTCCAGAATGATCTCAATGATCTTATGGACAATCTTTTTGACGGAAGCGGCAAGAAGGCAACCGAGAGCATGACTGTTCAGAGTTTTATAATATCAAACCCTGACAAACAATTAGACACCATTGAACAAATGCTTGAAAAATATAACTTTATCAATAAAGCAGTTAACAAAAAATACAAGGAAGCCAAACTTAATATGTTCAGTGAATTTATTAAAGAAAATTTTTCAATCATTACTGAAAAATATAATTGTTCAAAAGTATGTTTTGATATATCTTCAAACAAGGGAGCCGCTGAGATAACAGCGGTTGGAGACAATTGATAAAATGACAAAAATAATTGTAATTACAAGCGGTAAAGGAGGGGTGGGTAAAACAAGTCTTACAGCAAATCTCTCCGTCCAGCTTGCTTCTCAGGGGTTTTTACCATGTGTTTTTGACGCCGATCTTGGGCTTGCAAATATCAATATACTTTTTGGAATCTATACAGAGAAGACAATAGAGGACGTTATTTATCATGATGTTCCTCTGCAGGATATTATCATGAAAAACTATCACGGTATTGACATAATACCTGGTAGTTCAGGTGTGGAAAAGATAGCTGATCTTGAGCCAGAGCAGACTGATAAGCTTATTAAATCATTCTCATGTCTTGAGAACTATGATTATCTCTTCTTTGACACTTCTGCCGGTGTAGCACGCAACGTTGTTTCATTCTGTCTTTCGGCAAATGTTTTAACACTGGTAATAACCTCAGAGCCGACTTCCCTAACTGATGGATATGCGCTTTTAAAGGTATTGTGCCTTAACGGTTTTTCTGCTCCTGTAAAGGTTGTTGTCAATGGCTGTAAGAATACAAATGTAGCAAAAAATACTTATATAAAATTTCGAGATGTGGTAAAAAAATATCTTTCCGTTGATATACAGCCATTAGGATTTATAGTTGAAGATGCAAAAGTTAAAGAGGCTGTAGAGAGACAAAAACCTTTTATTCTGTTATATCCCGAAACCTCAGCGTCAAAATGCATACGAGCAATAGCTGCAAATCTTGTAAAACAGAAAGAGGAGGGTTTTCAAAATCAGACTCCTGACCAGTTTTTAAAACGTTTTATATCTCTGTTTTCCGGAAGGCTCCATTTCAAGGCAACAGAAGAGAATCAAGAAAAAACTGATCGGCATGTAGAGAATGAGCCCCAGTCTCCTGCTGAAAATATTTCCCCAAAGCCATCTTTAGCAGTTTCAAAAGAACAATTCTTGACGCCGTCTTCAATAAAGGATAATGGTTATGACGAAAAAGTTTCAACAGATGAACCAGACAAGAAGGATGCGGTTATAAAAGAGCTGACCCCGGATTCTGCTATAAAAGAAAAAACAGAAATCCAGGAAACAGAAGATAATAACGAATTGCATATAAAGCAGCCCTTGCCAAAGGATGAAAACCCCTTTTCATACCAGAATCGACAGGTTTTTTTTAACAAACTTGTTGAAAGCATAAGTTCTGTCTCTTCAGAAATAAAACTTATGCGTGAATCAATAGCCTCTAATGGCAGCGGAATTATTAAATCAACAAAACAGTCAGATGAACAGCTTCAAAACAGTGTTAAGAAGCCGATCAAACTCGATTTTGAAAACTATATCCCAAAACGTTATTTACAACAAAATGAACAAAAAAAATAGAGCGGATTACAGTGCTGGCGTAGGACTTATTGAACAGAAAAGAGAACAGAATTATGGATAAAAATAAAAAAATTGAAAAAATAGTAAACAAGATAGAAGAAATTCCAACCATACCTGCAGTTGGTGAATATATTCAAAAGCTGTTTAAAAATAAAGATGATGTAACATTTAAACAGATTTTGGATCTTGTTGAACAAGATCCGCCCTTGGCCTTGAAGATTCTGAAACTTGCTAATTCATCCTTTTACGGGTTTATCAACAATGTAAACACTGTTGAAAGGGCTCTTATACTTCTTGGCTTTAATGAAGTAAGAAATATTGTCCTTGGTTTTTCCATGCAGAAACATTTTAACAGTGCAGGAGACAGGCTTGATATTAAGAGATTCTGGCGGCACTCAATTATCTGCAGTCAGATGTCAAAATATCTTGGTAAATATTTTGATATATTGGATGATGGTTCTTTTTTCCTTTCAGGATTGATGCATGATATAGGCAAGCTAATTATAGCTCAGTATTTTAAAGAGGATTTCTCCAGAATAATTGATTATATAACTGAAAATAATTCTACTTTCAGCAGGGCAGAGAAAGAAGTTTTAGGAACAACCCATTATCAGATTGCCGCAAACCTTCTTCAGCGCTGGAAAATTCCGCAGGGAGTTGTAATGCAAATATGCTATCATCATGCCCCCTGGCATGACAAAAATAACACATCCGCATCAATAATTGCTTTTCTTGCAAATATTTTTACAAAGCTTGAGGGTTTTACATGTATTGACGAAGAAGAGGAGGTTGAAACATCAAAGATACTTACACCACCGGTTCTTGATTTTATCAATAAGAACGGATTTGATATTGATGAAAATTCATTCCATAAAATTGCTGTTTTAATGAGAGAATTTATAGCTCAGGAAGCTGATAATGTTCTGGTGATTTTTGAGTGACAAGATTCTAACAGGTTCTTGAAATATTCAATTTTTATCTTATCTGTTCTCCCTCTTAATATATCTGGTGTGGAGCAGTTCATGGGCTTTTGTGCTTCCGGGTTTACCGAGAAAATCCCTGTAAAGTTTCTGGATCGATGGGTTCTGATGAGATTTTCTTACAGGCATTTCCCTGTCTGTCCTGTATATTGCTTCTTTTCTTTTTTCAAGAATATCTTCTCTGTAATGACTGAAAGGCTGACCCCCTCCGTTTAAACACCCTCCGGGACATGCCATAACCTCTATTGCATGGTAAAATTCCTCTTTGTGTCTTATCTTTTCAAGAAGCTTTCTTGTGTTTCCAAGCCCGGATGTGCATGCCACTCTTAGCTCTTTACCCCCAATACTTATAACAGCTTCTTTTGTCGCCTCCAGTCCTCTTACTTCACGAAAGTCAATGTTTCTTATATTCTCGCCTGTGAGAAAATCCGCACATGTGCGCAGAGCTGCCTCGATTACTCCTCCGGAACTTCCAAATATCACTGCCGCTCCGCTTGACTCACCAAGTGGACTGTCAAACTCAGAATCGTCAAGACCTGTAAAATCAATACCAATTTCTGATATCATTGAAGCAAGCTCTCTTGTCGAAAGCACGTAATCAACATCCCTTACCCCGTTTTTGGAAAATTCGGGTCTTGAAGCCTCATATTTCTTTGACAGACAAGGCATCACAGAAACCATTATTATGTCTTCAGGTCTGATCCCTGTTTTTTGAGCATAATAGCTTTTGGTTATTGCGCCGAGCATCTGTTGCGGGGATTTTGCAGTAGATGGTATATTGAGAAGATCCGGAAACTGATGTTCAAGAAACTTAACCCACCCCGGACAGCAGGATGTAAGAATTGGCAGATTTTCTCCGGTTTTAAGCCTGTCAACGAGTTCAGTTGCCTCCTCCATAATTGTTAAGTCGGCAGCAAAATCAGTGTCAAAGACTCTCTTGAATCCCAGCATCCTTAAAGCTGAAACAAGCTTTCCTGTAACTATACTGCCTGGCGACATTCCAAACTCTTCTCCTATTGCAACCCTGACAGCAGGGGCTGTCTGTACTACAACTGTTTTTGAACTGTCTGCCAGAGCCATCCATATTGAGCTTTTTATGTTCATCTCAGTCAATGCACCTGTGGGGCATACTGAAACACACTGTCCACAAAAGGTGCATTTTGTCTGGCTTAATGGTTTTTCAAGGGTAGGGGCAACATAAGCATTAAATCCCCTTTTAACACCTGATAGAATCCCTACAGTCTGAATTTTATTGCATGCTGTTTCACATCGGCGGCACATTATACATTTATTGGGGTCCCTTACTATAGCTTCGTTTGCAAGATCAACTGCGTGGTGAGCCATTTCTCCTGGAAACATCAGATGATGAAGTCCCATGCTCATAGCAAGTTGCTGCAGTTCGCATTCGAGATTTTTTTCACAGGTAAGACAGTCTTTGGGATGGTTGGAAAGAAGCAGCGACACCATTGCTCTTCTTGCTATTATTGAACGCAGAGTATTTGTCCTGACAACCATCCCCTCTTTAACTTCTGTGCAGCATGCGGGGGCAAGGTTGGATTGTCCTTCAACCTCGACAACGCATACCCTGCATGAACCTATTGTATGGTCATTGCTGAATGGCTCCAGGTCCATATGGCATAGGGTTGGTATGTTAATACCTGCTTTTTTTGCAGCATCAAGAATTGTCGTCCCCTTATTAATTGCTATTATTTTGTCGTTTATGGTCAGTGTTATCATGATAAAAGAGAATCCTATTTTTTATTAATGGCATGAAATTTACATGATGCAAAGCAGACGCCGCACCTTATGCATCTGTTCTGATCTATTGTATGTTTTTTCTTCCTTTCCCCCTCTATACACGAAACCGGACAGTTTCTGGCACATACTGTACAACCGGTGCAGTTATCCTGTATTGTATAAACAATTAGTTTTTTGCATATTCCTGCAGGACATTTTTTCTCAATAATGTGAGACAGATACTCATGTTCAAAGCTGTTAAGAGTTGAAATTACAGGGTTTGGTGAGGATTGACCAAGACCGCAAAGAGCAGTATCTTTTATTATTCCTGAAAGAGTACGGAGTTTTGCTATAATCCCAGAATCTGCTCTGCCGTTGCAGATATCTGTCAACATTTCATGAAGCCTTTTGTTGCCTATCCGGCAGGGGGTGCATTTACCGCAGGACTCATCCAGAGTAAATTCAAGAAAGTATCTTGCAACATTGACCATGCAGTCCTCATTATCCATCACAATCATACCTCCAGAGCCCATTATTGAGCCCAGAGACTTGAGTGTATCGTATTCAACGGGCGTGTCGAGGTCTTTTGCTGTTATGCATCCACCAGAAGGTCCGCCTGTCTGGACAGCTTTGAACTCTTTGTTGTCTGCTATGCCGCCGCCTGTATTAAAAATTACATCCCTTACAGATATTCCCATCGGAACTTCAATTAGACCAACATTATTTATTTTTCCAGCCAGAGCAAACACTTTTGTTCCGGGAGATTTGTCTGTGCCTATTTTTCTGAACCAGCCTGCACTTTTTCTTATTATAGCCGGAATATTTGCAAATGTTTCAACATTGTTCACAACAGTAGGTTTTCCCCATAAACCTGATATTGCTGGATATGGGGGTTTGAAAACAGGTTCTCCCCTCTTGCCTTCTATTGATTTGATAAGGGCAGTTTCCTCACCGCATACAAAAGCTCCGGCTCCGAACTTAATCTCAATATCAAAACAGAAAGGCGAATCCAAAATGTTTTTTCCCAAAAAGCCTCTCTTCCTTGCCTGATTTATTGCGGTTTCAAGTCTGTTTATTGCTAAAGGGTATTCAGCTCTTATATAAACTATTCCGTGGCAAGACCCAATTGCATAACCGCATATAGCCATTGCTTCAAGGACACTGTGGGGGTCTCCTTCTAAAACAGCCCTGTCCATAAAAGCACCGGGATCGCCTTCGTCAGCATTGCATATAATATATTTTTGATCAGATACTTGTTCAAATGCTGTTTTCCACTTTACACCTGTAGGGAATCCTCCGCCTCCTCTTCCCCTTAAACCAGAACTTGTTATCTCGTCGATAATATTATGGGGGGTGGTGAAAACTGCTTTTTTCAGAGCAGTATAGCCATCCTTTTCTATGTAGTGGTCAATATTTTCAGGGTCAATCCTTCCGCTGTTTTTAAGAACTATTCTTGCCTGGGATACATTATTTGTATTTTCTTCAATTTCAGGGTAGTACCAGGTTTTTTCAACAACATCGAGTCCCTGTGAAGGGAAAAGACCTGAGTTTATTATAATAGGTGCATTTTCAGGTTTTACATTGCCATATATTATACCTTTACCTGAGCTGCTGTCATATACTTCAATTGTAGGTTCACAGTAGCAGAGCCCCATACATCCAGTGTTTACAATTTCAATTTTATAATTATGCAAGGAGGATTTTGCCTCTTCAACCAGTGAATCCCCTACCTTTTCAGCTCCGGCAGCTATTGCGCATGTGCTTTTTGAAACAAATATTTTAAATTTATCCATGGAAATTTAGCTTCCCTAAAGGTTTTATATTAATAGTTATGCATATTGTTTAAAACAACATAGTCGGTGGCAGGATTGGTTTTAACGAGTCCTGATATTTTTTCAACTTTCTTGCTTAAAATCATTTATTTACAGTCATGAAGAATATCTGGAACCCTGCTGTTTGTTACATGTCCGTAAATCCTTTCATTTACCATAACAACAGGAGCCATGCTGCAAGTACCTACACAGCGAAGCCCGCCAAGTGAGAACTTGCTGTCAGGTGTTGTTTCTTCTTCACCAATATTTAAATATCTTTTAAATTCCTCAAGAATTTTATCGGCTCCTTTTACAAAACAGGCGGTGCCAAGGCAGACATTAATTCTGTATTTGCCCACCGGTTTGTCTGTAAAGAAGGAATAAAAGCTTATAACACCGTAAATTTCTGTAAGGTGTATGCCAAGTCTGGAAGCTATATAAAACTGGACACTTTCGTGAAGATATCCAAAAATATGTTGTGCTTTATGGAGAGACTGGATGAGAAACCCTCTGTTTATCTCTGTATCAGTTCCTATTGAAAGGGTTTTCATGTAGGTTTCAAGTTCCTCTTTCTTTTCAGGATACAGGACAAGTAGTGAATCCTCTGCAGCTTCTTCTGTATTATGCTCATTTTCAGGGTTCATTTTTAATCCTTTATCAATAAGTTTTAAAATGTTTGTTAAATAGAGAAAAAAACAATATAATAAATAATATGTCTTATTTGTTTTATTATATAGCACATATTAGTACAGTTTTTTCTATTGTGCAAGAAAAACCTAAAAAATATAGACTGCGAGAGAAGTAAGTTAACTAACCGACTAATGGTTAAATGCTTAACTTAGAATTGATGAATTAACGATTACTATTGTAACCTGGAAATGTAAACATATCACAATTCATTGCTTTGCAAACACAGCCAAACTGCTAAATTATGGATAATCAAAAAACATTTTTTACAGCAGATATTCATCTCAGTAGCCATAACTGCCTGAAAAAAGGTCTTTTTAAATCTTTTATAGATATGGTCATAGAGCAGAAGGGCAATCTTTTTATTCTTGGGGATTTATTTGATTTCTGGGCAAACAATTCCATAGTTATCAAGAATAATATGTCTGTTTTGAAAAAAATGCAGGAGATATCCTTAAATGGTTTTCAAACAGGGTTTGTTTTCGGAAACAGGGATTATCTGATTAGCCCAAAACTGCTCTCATGTTTTGGGATAGTATATATGGGAGAGGAGGTCGAGATTGAACTATGCCGTAAGAATATACTTGTTGCCCATGGTCATACACTCTGTCTGTCTGATACAAAATTTATAAACTATAAAAAAAGGGTATGGCCTGTTATCCGGGTGCTTGACAAGGTGTTGCCTGGACCTGTCGAAAATTTAATAGCCGGCATGATGATAAAAAAAAGCAAAAAAACTATACAAAACCAGCCTCCGTCAAGGTTTGAATTTACAACCCATGAAATGGAGAGACGTTTTGCAAATGGAACAGATGTTATTATATGCGGACACAGACATCAAAAACAGATATATAAAAATGGCAAAAAAACATTTTATGCACTTCCTGCATGGACGGTCACAACAGGAAATTTTCTTCTGCATGAAAAAGGAGAGTTTAATTTTTACGAATTTGGGGGGGGTACAGAAAAAAAACAGGGTTCCTGAATATGTTCGTTCCTGCATATCGGGCATTTGCCTGGGCACTTTAGCTTTGTTCTCTTTGAAAAAACAAAACCACAGGATAGACAGACTGCGGGTTGAATACCAAAACTGTTTTTAACCGTTTTCCGAATATGCTCAAGATGGTGCAGTACGTCCTTTTCTGAAATATGCTCACTGCCTGAAATATCTTTTGCAGTCCAACAGCCAGACTCTAAAAGTTTAATAATTTTTTTTCTTACAGTCATTGCACAATGAAAGAAATATTTGTTAATGGTTTGAGACTTTTTGTTTTTGAGAATCTAATCCGTTATACAACTCTATGTCATTGTGTGTCAACAAGAATCGGGGGTGTGAGCAGCGGCAATTTTTCAAGTCTTAATCTCGGTATAGCAACAGATGATTCCGAGGAGTGCATTCTTGAAAACCATAGCCTGCTGCTTTCTGCAATTGGTTTTAAAAACAGGAGACTTGTTTCCTCTGTTCAGGTTCATGGTAAAAGGATTGCGATTATTGATAAGGTACCGTCTCAGGCAGAAACTCAACTTGCAGACCCTCTGCTTTATGGATATGACAGCCTTATAACTTCTCTGCCGGAAATTTTACTGATGATACGTGTTGCAGACTGCGTTCCTTTGATTCTTTTTGATAATGAAAATGGGGTTTTAGCAGTTGTTCATGCAGGATGGAAGGGGACTCTGGGATCTATTGCAGCAAAGACGGTTTATGCCATGGCTAATAAATTTAAGACTGTTCCTGAAGATATCATTGCCGGTATAGGCCCGTCTGTCGGGAAGTGTTGTTTTGAAGTAAGCAGGGTTTTAATGGAAAGTTTTATCAGAGCGTTTCCTTATGCTGAAAAAATTATAAAAGAAGAGGCAAGCAGATTCTATATTGATTTAAAAGAGGCAAACAAATATCAGTTATTGTCTGCAGGGCTTAAAAACAGCAACATAGAAAACAGCGGTCTATGCACATGCTGCAACTCAGATATCTTCTTTTCTCACAGAAGAGAAAAGGGAAAAGCGGGAAGGTTTGCCCTTGTTGCCGGCATCAGAGGATAGAGCTTTTCTGCTCAGCACAGGGCTCTTCTTCGGCCTGATCTGAATGGTTGTATCTTTTTTGCCAAACCTTTCTGATTTTTCAGGAAAATCAATATTATAATGAAGACCTCTGCTCTCTTTTCTTCTCATAGCGCTTGTAATTATAATACCAGCTGATGTGGCAATGTTTCTGAGTTCAATCAAATCAGAGTTGATTATAAAGTTCCAGTAATAGTCGAGTATCTCCCTTTGAAGAAGTCTAAACCTGTTCCAGGCTCTTTCAAGACGTTTGTCTGTTCTGACTATTCCAACATAGTTCCACATCAGCCTTCGTATTTCGTCCCAGTTGTGAGATATAACAACTGATTCATCAATATCCATTGCATTCCCAGAATCCCATGGAGGTATTGAAACAGATAGAGCCGGAGAGTTTTTAATATAAACTTTAGCAGTTGTGGATGCCCTGTGAGAGAATACAATTGCCTCAAGAAGAGAATTACTTGCAAGCCTGTTTGCTCCGTGAAGTCCTGTGCAAGCTGTCTCTCCGGATGCAAAAAGCCCGTGGATGTTTGTTTCGCCATTCAGGTCTGTAACAACACCACCGCACATATAATGGGCTGCCGGAACAACAGGAATTGGAACCGATGCCATATCAATATTATAGCTCATACATTTTGAATATATGTTTGGGAATCGTTGTTTTAAAAAAGATAATTTCTTGTGTGTTATATCAAGAAACACACAGTCATCACCGCTTTTTTTTAACTCTGTATCAATTGCTCTTGCAACTATATCTCTTGGAGCGAGGTCTTTCAAAGAGTGATACTTCTCCATGAAAGGTGTTCCGTCTTTAAGTCTCAGAATTCCGCCCTCACCCCGTACCGCTTCAGAAATAAGAAAATTCTTTGCTTCAGGATTGAAAAGACAGGTGGGATGGAACTGATAAAATTCCATATTTGCTATCTTCGCTCCAGCCCTGAAGGCAACTGCTACTCCATCACCGGTTGAAATGTCAGGATTTGTTGTGTATAGATATGTTTTTCCAGCTCCACCTGTTGCAAGAAGTGTCGCCTTTGCAATAAAGGTGTGCACAGTTCCTGTGTAGCTTTCAAGAACATAAGCTCCATAGCAGATGTTTGTTTTAAGACCGTTTAATCCGAGTTTTTTTGCTGTGATAAGATCAATGCATATATGATTTTCTAATATTGTTATATTATCTGCTTCTTCCACTTTTTTAAGAAGTACCTGCTCAATTTCTTTTCCAGTAAGGTCGCTTGAATGCAGCACCCTTCTTGCAGAATGACCGCCTTCTCTTCCAAGATCAAAACCTTTAGATCTTTTTGAAAAATCCACACCCCAATCAATAAGATCCTTTATCCTCTCCGGTCCTTCAATAACAACCGTTTTTACAACATCATGCTTGCATAAACCGACTCCTGCTGTTATAGTATCTTGTATATGGCTTTCAAAAGAATCGTTCGAGTCAACAACAGCGGCAATTCCACCCTGGGCATAATTAGTATTGGATTCTTTTTTATCTTTTTTAGTAATAATGGTAACACTTCCATATTTATGAACTTTTAAAGCAAAAGACAGTCCAGCGATTCCTGATCCGATTACAAGAAAATCAGTTTTTATTTCCATTGGGTCTTCAACCTTTCCATGCGGATTTAATATTGGTTTACAGGGAGTACTTTTTTTATAAACTATTTAACTGTTTAATACAGAAGACCAATTTTTTTACTTAAGGTAACTGTTTGCCAGACAAAAGCTTAACAATTATTTTTACTATAAACCTGATAAAATAACAACAGGAAATATTTAACTACCATGATATTACTTGGAATTGAGACATCATGCGATGACACATCAGCGGCACTTTTAAAAGACGGTAAAGTGATACTTTCAAATGTGATTTCTTCTCAGGTTGAATATCACAAAAAATACGGTGGTGTTGTTCCTGAGATTGCATCCCGAAAACATATGCAGAATATAGTTCCCGTTGTAAAGGAGGCTTTTGAGAGAGCAGGAATTGGTTTTGACGACATCAGCGGAGTTGCTGTTACGATGGGTCCCGGTCTTGTGGGTTCTCTGCTTGTGGGGATAAATTTTGCAAAAGCTTTTGCCTACAGCCGGAAACTTCCGGTTGCTGGAATTAATCACCTTGAGGGTCATATTCTCTCTCCGTTTATTGAAAACAGGGTGGGTTTGCCATGTGTAAGCCTTATTGTTTCGGGAGGACATACAAATCTATATTTTATAGATGAAAAGTCATATCAGCTTGTCGGCAGAACAAGGGATGATGCAGCGGGTGAGGCTTTTGATAAGGTCGCAAAACTTCTCGGGCTTGGCTATCCTGGCGGTGTTGTTGTGGAAAAACTTGCATTAAAAGGAGATTCCAAAGCTGTAGATCTGCCGCGCCCAATGCTTAACTCAGATTCATTTGATTTCAGTTTCAGCGGACTTAAAACCGCTGTGTTATACTATGTAAAAAAGTTAAATAAAACCAAATTAACGGATTCTGAAGAAAACAATCTTGCTGCAAGTTTTCAGACAGCGGTTATTGATATACTTGTTGAAAAGACTTTAAGAGCTGCTAAATATTTTAAGGTTAAATCTGTTGCGGTAGCAGGCGGGGTTGCATCAAACTCCATGCTCAGACAAAGGCTCCGGCAAAGAGCTGAACTGGAAAATATTGAGGTTTTTATTCCATTGCCTGCACTATGTACAGATAATGCTGCAATGATAGCTTTTGCAGGAAGCCGTCATATAAGCAAATGCTGCGAATTTCCTTTTTCAATGAATGCAAAGTCGAGATGGTCGGTGTGAACTGAATAGAAACCTGGCTGATAAACAAAACCTTAAAGCCGGTTGTCGTCAAAAAGCGTTTCGCAGATGAAATGATATGGGTTATAAGCTATGAAAACGTATTTAGCATATTTTAACATTTTTGTTTTTTCATAACAGCTCAATAGCCATCAGCTTAACAGCTGTTTTGAGGTTTTTTATGTTCTGGATAATGGGAAAAATAATTATACTTGCAGGGGTTTTTGTAGTGCTTTTCACTTTCGGACTCCTTTATCTTAATACCCATCCGCCAAAATATCCAAAAACAGCCGGTCCTTATGATTATAATCTCTCTTTCGAAGAAGTTGAGTTTACAGCAGATGATAATGTAAAATTAAAGGGTTGGTTTCTGCCGTCAGAATCTCATAATAGGGCTCCTGCAATAATAATATGTCATGGTCTTGGGGCGTCAAAGTCTGATTTTGTTGAGCTGTCTTCATATCTTGTAAAGAGTGGTTTTAATGTTTTGTTGTTTGATTTCAGGGCACACGGAGAAAGTTCAGGCAGAAGTTGCTCTCTTGGTTTGAATGAACAGCGGGATGTCAGAGCCGCTGTTGACCTGCTTGACAACAGAACAGAGGTGGATACTTCAAAAATTGGCATTTATGGTTTTTCTCTTGGCGGAACAGTTGCCCTTCTTCATTCGGCGAAGGATAAGAGAGTTATTGCAGTTGTGGCAGACAGCCCATTTTCAAATCTAAAAACTATCTCAGCGGAAATAATGAAAAAAGCCTATTATGTGCCTCCATATCCGTTCATTGAAATTGGAAACATCGTTTATCGGTTGATGTTCGGGAAATTTATGGATCAGGTAAACCCTGAAAGATATATTGCAGATATATCGCCACGGGCGGTTTTTTTGATTGCAGGTGATAATGATGAAATGATAAGCATAAAGCATGCCTATACTCTTTTCGAAGCTTCATGCGAACCCAGAGATCTGTGGGTTGTTGATGGTGCTCTTCATGGAGGAACGCTCATGTTTGCACAGGATTTATATTATGCAAAAGTTGCCCGGTTTTTTAAGGATAATTTTAAAAAGGAGTCAAAATGAAGATAGCTCTGGCCCAGATGGATGTGCAATGGGAAAACAAACAGGCAAATCTTAATAAGGCTGAAGCATTTATAAAAGATGCTGCGGGTGCAAGGTGTGATGTTGTTGTGTTTCCTGAGATGTTTAATACTGGGTTTTCAATGAATGTCTCAATGGTTGCTGAGGATGAAGACGGTGAAACACACAGATTCTGTTCCAAAGCTGCATCTGACTATTCAATAAACATTATTGCAGGATATGCGGTAAAGAAACAGAGAAAAAAGAAGCCTGAAAATATAGCAGCAGTTTATGACCGTGAAGGCAATCTGTTAACAACATACTCAAAGATCCATTCTTTCAGCTATGCAAAAGAGGATAAGTGCTATGGTGCAGGTAAAAAAACAGTAGCATTTGAACTGGATGATGTTCCCTCAAGTCTTTTTATCTGCTATGATCTCAGGTTCCCTGAGGTCTTCAGAGATGTTGCAGACAAAGCATGTGTTGTGTTTGTGATTGCAAACTGGCCTGATGAACGGATACATCACTGGGAAACCCTTCTAAGAGCACGGGCTATTGAAAATCAGATTTATGTTGCAGGTGTCAACAGGGCAGGTGCTGATATTGCTATTGGCTATCACGGACATTCAATTGTTTATGATCCAATGGGAAAATGTCTCTGTACAGGGGACAAGAGAGAAGAGCTTTTAACAGCGGAAATAGACCCAGACGAGGTCATCAGGACAAGGAAGGAATTTCCTTTTTTAAAAGACAGAAAATAGTTTTGACTTGCTTACTTTTGTACCCTGTCTGAAGAATCTTGATAAATGCGGAATTGTTCTGTAAATAATCAAACTGGATTCAGAGTAATTCCATAATTTATGTAGTCCGTAACCTCCTTTTTGAAGAATATGTATTCGTTTTATTGAATAATCCTGTTTTATAGACAATGCAGATAAAAAAGGAGAGGAGGGGACCTAAAAAGGGATAACGGATGGGCAGGTAGTCATCGCTAATCATGTCCCACTCCTTTTATTTAATATTAAAACCTGTCTCTGTCTATAAATAGCCTGGCGCTGCGCAGAGTTGAGGATTTATAGCAAAATGATTTCAAAAATAATTTGCTAAACTCCGCGCAAGCGCTTATCAGCTATTAGTCCTGCTTCTTTTCTTTTTCTAAACCCAATGCCATTACCATTTAAACCCTTGCTTCATGTATCCGGATGTCAGGTTGAAGGCTGTTAACTTTTGTTTTTTTTATTTCAATTTTGGAGCTTTCGGTAAGCTCGGCTATGGGCTGTTTTTGGTAATAGACTTTCCATGTCCCATCAAGCAGTTGCCGTACCTCAATCTTTACCCCGGAATATGCAAGACTTTCCCACTTGGCAGGCAGTTTGATTTTGACCCGACCGATCACAACCGTATTGTTGGGTTTGACATTAGTTTCATAATAGTAACTGCATATTCTATCCACTTCCTTTGCAGAAGGGGGGCTCTTCCAAACCTTTATAACCCGTGTTTCCTGAACAGCATAATTTTTGTTAAATTCAGACATGAAATTATTTAAAAAAATATTTACCTCTCTGATATCTGAAACATTTTTTTTGAGTATTTCAGAGGTAATCTCATTATGGAACTGACTGAAAAGTTGTGTCAGTTTGCTTTTCTGTCGTTTATTTGTTGTATAAATGATTTCAATATTCAGTTCATGCAAAGCACGTTCCACCTGTGTAGGGGTCTGATATCCCTGTAGCTCCTCTTCAATGCTCCAGTCGTTTGAAGAACGTTTTAGAATATCATTGCTCTCCTGAATGATACTGTGGGGAATACCCCAATTGCTAATAATCTCTTTTAAGAGCAGAAGATAGCAGGATATTTCTTCGTATGGAAAAAAACGGGCTGCGATGCATCGGTAGGTTGCTTCATCAATTGCCGCAAGGAGGCAGCAGGGATAGAACTGATCGCCAAACCATCTGTTATTTAATGCATACCACATTATTCTTCTGCCTTCTTTGGGTTTGGCAATCAATTCTTTTGTTCTGGAAGAGCGTTTGATCTGTACTGGTTTTATACCGGCGGCTCTTCTTATTTTACGAACTGTTTCCCTGCTTACGGAGATGTTATGCTGTTTAAACAGATGCTCGGAAAAAAGTGTGTCGCATAATCCGGCATAGCTATCCTTTGAGAGCCTCAGTATAAGCGCCTGAACCTCAGGATTAAGGGTGTTTACAGGTTTTCTGCCGGTATTGCCGTGAATAAGTCCGCGAATCCCGTGTTTAGTGACTGAATCTTTAATACGGATTGCCTGCCGGTAACTGACCGCAAGCTCACGGCTAGCATGTTTAAGGGTTTTACTTCCCTCAATAACCTGCTTTATTATCTGCCATTTTTCCAATAGCCTGGAGTTCATCATTATAGTCTCTTTTAATAATTAGCACCTTTGCCGAAACTGCATTGCGGGTACCGGCACTCATGGCAACTGTAGCAGAACCCGCCATGTCCAAGCATGGCGATCTCTTTCCGTGAAACGCTCTCTCCTGCAAGAATTCTTGGCACAACAAGCTCGAATATGCTCGTGTTGACATACATTACACAGCCCGGCAATCCGACCACCGGAACATTATTAATCAATGCAAGAAGAAACATTGCCCCGGGCAGAACGGGTGCTCCGTAGGATATAATTTTACCGCCTGCTGCTTTAATTCCGGACGGGGTAACATCATCCGGGTCAACAGACATTCCGCCTGTGGTGGCAATAAAATCGGCTCCATCCCGTATGAGTCCTGTTATGGCATGTGAAATCATTGCCGTATCATCATCAACAATAACCTGCTTGAGAATATCCATGCCAAGTGCCTCAAACTTCCTTGTTAAAACCGCACCGAATTTATCCTCAATCCGCTTGTGGTATATCTCACTACCTGTGGTTACTATCCCTACTTTATGTTTTTTTAAGGGTTTAATTTGAATAAGAGGATAACATCTGCTACAGATGGTTTCTATCTCTACAATTTTTTGTTCTTCAATAACCAGCGGAATAATCCGGGTCCCGCCGAGCTTTTGAGATTTTTCTGAAATATGGTCTGAATGTATGGTGGAGAATATAATGCCTTCATGCAGGTTGATTTCAAGAAGGGCATGTGTATTGATTTTAAGCAGACCGAAACAGTCGGCATGAAATTCCACCTTTCCTTCGGCGGGCTGGGAAAAAACAATTCCCTGACCGCAGGCTGCTTTTGCAATTCTAAGCGCTGCGTCATTTTCATGAATAATTCCATTGCCGAGCTCCAGCACGAAAATATTCTCCTTGCCGATTTTTAGAAGCTCATCAATGTCTTCAGAGGAGATAATATGCCCCTTTTTAAATGCTACTCCCTTAAAATCACCAGGAATAATACGTGTGATATCATGTCCAAGCGTCATACCTACGGCATCTCTGACCGGTACGGTTATCATATTTTCCCTTTCACCAAAAAAAAGACCTGTCCGCGGCAGAACCGGGGACAGGTCTTTTATAATTCCTGTGCCTATTCTCCTTTCCAGCCACGGGAGGCAGTGTCCTTTCGAACAAAACCCTTTCGGCCGCGCATCATAGTCTCTGTGACCTTAGAAAACAACGGCTTGGAGATAAGTATATTTAATATTTATTTTAAATTGTACCATACCTTTTTCATTTGTCAAACCCTTCATGGATAAATTTACTACCAAATGATAATGACACATTTATGCATAAGGAAAATGTCATATATTTATCTTTTTGTTTTCACTTGGGACATATTCAGATTGCAATTATCAAAGATATAAAGGTATTTACAAATCAATTTTATCAAGCTAAATTATAATATAATTTGATCGGCTATAATTTTGAATATTATCATGGAAAAAATAAAACCGGATAAAAAACAGCAGAATAGATTTTACTATATCGAAAAAGTGCTTAATGGTTGCATTACATTGCGCGAGGCAGCCGAATGTATAGGCATCAGTTACAGGCAGGCAAAACGACTTAAAAAAACAGTTAAGGAAAAAGGGCTGTCAGGGCTGCAACATGGCAATAAAGGCAAAAAACCTGCTCTTGCGATTGATGATGATATGAGAAAATTCATCATATCTCTTTCTCAATCCCTTTATCGTGGACTGAACTATACACAGATTTCTGAAAAACTTCTTCAAAATCATCAAATTGAAGTCAGTCGGGAAACGGTCAGAAAAATATTAGCTTCTGAAAATCCCGGCCCCAAGCATGTGCAGAAAAGAGTTAGACGCACCAAATCTTACAGCCTGTCCGGAAAGGAAGGGGGTATGGTACTCTGGGGAGGGCTGACCCAAAAATGGTTTCCTGATCCACATCCTGAGTGTTGTTTTATGGCTGCTGTGGATATGACCACATTAAGATGTTTGTGTGCTAATTTCTTTGCAACAGAAACTACAGACGGTTATTTATGGCTTTTAAAAAAAATGCTTATTAGATGCGGAATTCCGCAATCTCTTTGTCAGCATAGCCGAAATGCAGTAAAAGTAAGAAAAAAAAACATGACCATAAAGGAAGAACTCCAGGGGTTCCCTGAAACAAACCCTGTTGAACGGGCGCTTGAAGAACTTGGCATCAAACATGAGCATATTCCAAGAAGAAATGCTGTAAATCTTCTTTTTAGACTTGAAAGCCTGCTTGCAGATGAGATAGCAAAACATGCAATTCAAAACATAAGGGAGGGCAATCTGTTTCTTGATAGACAGTTTCTCTATGACTACAATTACAGATGTTCCTTTGCACCGCAGAGCAGGAGACAGGCATGGCGGGAAGTTCCTGAACATGTTGATCTATGTCGAATTTGCAGCCGTTATTATGAGAGAACGGTTGATTGCAATAATACCGTTACTATAAACGGTGTGGGAATTAAAATTTCACCGGGAGTTGACCGCATTTCATATGCGATGGCGCGCGTGGAAGTGCGCAGGCTGCTTAATGGTACGTGGTGTGTCTATTACAAAAAAAGAAAAATTGCTGAACACTATCCCACTCCCTTTGCCCAGATGAACTATGATATTGGGCAATATTACAATAGAGCTGAACCGGACGAGCCGGAACCCAAAAGACGTATGTCCGGGTCAGTTCGCCTGTTTAAATAAAATCAAAACAGATTTAACAGGGCAGGCCCCTGTTAAACAAAAGCAAAAGAGGGTAACCCCAATGAAACAGAATCAATGAAGGTTTCATGGGGCAGGCGGGGGAAACAAAGGATGAAGGATTAATAAAAACAGGAGGGGTAAGGGTAATAATAAAGTTTTAGGTTTTAAGATTTAAGTAAGAGGGAAGCGGTAAGGGATAGTGCGCCGTGCGCACCGAATAAAAAGGAGCTGTCAGCTATCAGCAGCCAGATGTCAGCAAAACCGATAAAAGGCTTACGCCTTAAACATAAAAAACCCCTTTGCTGGAAGTCGACAGCTGTTTTTATTGCCTTTGCTTAATAGCTCTTCCCGGGGCTTGGTGAGGTGATAAAAATTATGCTCTTTTGCTTTGAAGAAACCTTTGACAGGGCAAACTGATCGTCTATGGGCTGAGTAGTTACGTCATATCTTCAGCTTTAGCCTGTTTTTGTGCATTTCCTTAACAGCTTGATCCAGCCAGGAGCGGAAATTATCAGTTCATTTCAGGGAGAGGGGGAGCTTTTTAGACTTTTTACAGGTCCATCATATCTGAACCCCCTTTAATTGACTGGTGTCAGTGTGTCCGTATGGAATGTGCATAAGTCAAGGAGTATCTATTGAACGCCAAAGTCAGGGGACATAATCACCTTGTTGATAACTGTCCTGAACCATTATTGTCGTCACCCGAAATCCTATTTAAAATAAATAAGACTGACATAGGTATTTTTTATTCACTACTATAAATGCGGCTTGAATAAAGATAATGAGATAATGATGGTTGTGTTTACGCTCGAAAGGGGGTGATGACTGTTGCATAAAGTGTAGGGCAATAAAACAGGTAAGCCGCTAATGGAATCTATGTAAATACCCAAATCAAAAACGATTAAGGAGGAAACAAAATGAGTAATAGCCGAATTCTGCCGGAATTTGAGCTGCTTAAGCCGAAAAGCATTGAAGAAGCAGTTGGTTTGGCTTCGCAGTATGGTGAGAAGGCTGCAGTTCTCGCCGGTGGCACAGACCTTATGATCATGTTTCAAAAGGGATTGAAGGCAAAATATGTTCTTGCACTGGGTGAAATACCGGGTCTTGATTACATAAACTATTCAAATACTGAAGGGTTGAACATCGGGGCGATGACCTCTGTGTATCAGTTGGTGCAGGATGCCAAAGTGAAGAAGCACTACAATGCCCTGTGGCAGGCGGCATCAGCACTCGGTTCGCCTCAAATCAGAAACTCGGCAACTGTTCTTGGCAATATTTTAAGGGCTTCTCCCTCAGGCGATTGTTGCTGCGCTGCGCTGGCGCTGGGCGCGACCGTTGTGTTGCAGAGTACATCAGGAAAAAGAGAGGTTCCCATTGATGATTTTTTTATTGACTATGGAAAAATTAATAGAAGCGTGGACGAGATTGCAGTTGAATTGAAACTGCCTCCAGCAGATAAAAACCAGTGCTCCGCATTCAGCCGGATTACCCGGATGACCTTTGACCTTTCGAAAGTCAACGCTGCAGTCTGTCTTGAAATGAACGGGAAAAAATGCAGCGCTGCCCGAATCGCCGTGGGTGCTGTAGCGCCGACCACCATTCGTATCAAAAAAGCAGAAGATATGATGACAAATACAGCAATTACCGATAAACTTCTAACTGAGATTGCGGACATAATTCCCCAAAATGTCAAACCGATAGATGATGTCCGTTCAACAGCAGAATATCGCAAACACGTATCCGGTGTTGTTGTAAAACGGGTTTTGCAGGCTGCATGTAACACATAATCTTTAAATAATAACAGTTACAGGAGAAGTCATTATGAAGAAACGTCCCATAACCCTGTTTATTAATGGGGAGGAATACAATATTGCCGTTGATGACAGCGATACTCTGGTGCATGTAATTAGAGATCAGTTGAAATTAACGGATGTTAAACACTGCTGCGGCAGAGGTGAATGCGGCGCCTGCACGGTGCTTGTAGAAGATAAAAAATATCCCACCGGCAGAAAAGCAATTGATTCATGTTTGGTACTTGCTGCCATGATGGATGGCAAGAAGATTTATACTGTCGGCGGCCTTGAGAAAAACGGTAAACTTCATCCGGTTCAGCAGGCATTTGTTGAAAAGGGAGCCATACAGTGCGGGTTCTGCTCATCCGGTATGATTATGAAGAGTGTGGATATTCTTGAGAATAACCCGAAGGCAAAAGAAGCAGAGATTCGTCTGGGGCTCGAGGGCAATATATGCCGGTGTACAGGATATACCAAAATTGTCGAGGCAGTATCATCGGCTGGTGAAGTTATGGCTGCTAAAAAGTGATAAATTTTTGAAAAGGAGAATAAAGATGAGTCAATATTCAGTAATCGGGCAGCGTATTCCGAAGCTTGATGCCCGCGAAAAAGCAACGGGGCGTTGCAAGTATGCGGCCGATATACAGATGGAGGGAATGCTGTATGGAAAAATCGTCCGCTGTTGGGAATATGCCCATGCAGAGGTCGTCAAGATCGACTTTTCTGATGCAAAAAAAGTTCCGGGTGTGGTAAAATGTCTCGGACCCAAAGAGGTTACCAAAAGAAATTATAATACTACGATTATGAAACTGCTTGTTCCTGCTGTGTTTTCGGATGTTTTTGGAGAAATCGCAGATTTGAATATTTTCAACGGACGCGTTAAACATCAGGGCGATGCTGTATGCGGTATTATAGCCAAAAATGAAAAGGCGGCTGAACGCGCCGCTGAACTTGTAAAGATTGAGTATAAACCACTGCCTGTCATTATGACCGCGGCGGAGTCAAAGAAAAAGGATGCTATTCAGTTTACCCCTTTAAAACCTGGTAATCTGGCGGCAAACTTCCCCGATTCCTTTTTCCCCAACGGTGAGTACGGGTGGAATGCAGCGGATGGAAAAAATGTCCATGAAAAATTCAAGGATGCCGATATTATCGTCGAAGACACCTTTTATGTGCCCCGTCAGAAGCAGGTGCAGATGGAAAATCATTCCTATATTGCCCAGTATGATGACAGAGGCAGGCTGACCTGCTGGACATCCACTCAGATGCCCAAGCTTGTCCAGAACCTGCTGGCAGAACTTTTTGAACTGCCGTTGACCCGTGTCAGGGTAATTCAGACCCCTATTGGCGGCGGCTTCGGGTGCCGGCTGGGAATGATCGGAGAGCCGCATGTCTGTGCAATGGCGATGGCAATGCCGGGCGTGCCGGTGAAAATAGAGTACCTGCGTGAAGAAGACTGGGTGGCATCTGAGAGCAGGGCTTCGGGTCATTTTTATGTAAAAGCCGGTTTTAAAAAAGACGGGACACCGGTTGCCTGTTACGGAGATTACCAGGTGCTCAAAGGCGGATACTATACACATGGTTCAGGTCCTCCCTTCTGTACGGCTGCATTTATGCACGGTATGTACAAATGGCAGGCGATGGGGTGTAAAGCTGAAATATGGTTCAACAACATGGTGCCCTTCGGTGCATACCGCGGATACGGAAACCCTGAAAACACATTCGGTGTTGAGCAGTTGATAGATCGCGCCTGTAACCAGCTCGGTATTGATTCGATAGAGTGGCGGAAAAAATGGGCAAAGGGAATAGGCGATGAAACATGGTTAAAAGGAGTCAAATTTGCTTCAACCGGACTGGATGACTGTATAAAAGATGCGAAGAAGAAAATTGGATGGGACAGGAAGAAAAAAGAGTATGCAAAGCAGACCGGAACCAAAAGACGGGGCTTGGGTATAGGTATTATGCAGCATACCAGCGGTGCCTGGCCCATGCTGCTTGAACATTCAAATGTAATCATGAGGCTCAATGAGGACTGCACAGTTGAGATCATGGCATCGGTGTCTGATCTTGGAACAGGCGGTCATACTGCTATTACCCAGATTGCAGCAGAAGCCCTTAACTGGCCTATGGAAGATGTTCATCTGAAATGCTGTGATTCTGATGTCAATGGTTTTGATATCGGTGCTCATGCCAGCCGTACCATTTACTGTGTAGGAAGAGCTGTGATGCAGACTGCCGAACTGCTGAAAAAAGAGATTCTCCATAGGGCGGCACTGAATCTTCAGTTGAAGGATGAGGATGTTCAGTTTGGAGAGGATAAGGAGATAATCTGTCCGTGGGATCCTGAAAAGAAAATAAATGCCCGTACCATAGCGCATCAAAGCATTTACAGTTTTGATGATCCGGCTACAGGAAAAACCATTGGTATTCCGGGTCAGATAGTTGCGCACTACAGTGATTTTGTAAAGCACTGTTCGCCGCCTTTTGCAGCCTGCTGTGCCGAGGTAGAGGTTGATATTGAAACCGGAGAGGTCAAAGTGCTTGCCCTGTCCAATGCCCATGATATTGGTAAAGCCATTCATCCGCCGTCTGTTGAAGGACAGCTTGAAGGCGGCGCCCACCAGGGTCTGGGATATATCCTGAGCGAGGATATTTATTATGACAAAAACGGGCTCTGTCTGAATAACGATTTTACAGACTATAAGATGTTTGGGGCATCGGATATGCCGGCAGAAAGCCATATTACGCTTGTTGAAACAGCGCCTGATCCCGTAGCACCTTTTGGAGCAAAAAGCTGCGGTGAATCTGCATTAATGGGACCAATCGGATCAGTGGCAAATGCCATTAATGATGCTATTGGCATACAGATAACAGAAGCACCTATTACACCTGAGCGGGTGCTGGCTGCCATAAAGAAAAACGGCGGCGTAAAAAAATAAAATATTGACTTATATTCCTGGCATCCCTTATTTACATGGGGTGCCGGGTTTATATTGTTATTTGCTTCCGAAAAAAAACATGATTCAGATTGATTCAACCGTAATTGTGAGGGGAGGCGGCGATATTGCCAGCGGTGTTATTTACAGACTGCACAGGTGCGGATTCAGAACCCTTGTTCTTGAACTGGAAAAGCCCCTTGTGGTCAGGCGCACGGTTGCTTATGCACTGGCAGTTACTGATGGCAGGGTAACCGTAGAAGATCTTACCGCTGTAAAAATTGAAGCGCCTGAAGATGCTTATCAAGCCTGGGAAAATGGATATGTGCCTGTGCTTGTTGATCCGGAAGCTGTCAGTGTTGGCATTGTCAAACCGGATGTGGTTGTTGATGCAACACTTGCCAAGAAAAATCTTGGAACGTATCGGGAAATGGCTCCGATAACCATCGGACTTGGCCCCGGGTTCAATGCCGGTGTTGAGGTTGATGTTGTTGTGGAAACCCTTGAAGGGCATGATCTGGGCAGACTTATCTTTCATGGATATGCCTCTGCAGATACAGGGGTTTCTGTGCCGTTGCTTGGGTATGCCCGGGAACGGGTTTTAAGGGCGCCGTGCAGCGGAAGGATTCGAAATGTCAAAGCAATCGGTGATACGGTTATCAAGGATGATATCATTGCCTATGTGGATACTTTTGCTGTTAAAGCAGAGATTTCAGGTGTAATACACGGACTGATTCAGAACGGATCTGAGGTTGAAAAGAATCTCAAAATTGGCGATGTTGATCCCAGAGGGGTACACAGTTACTGTTATACCATTTTTGATAAGGCTCGCGCAATCGGCGGTGCAGTGGTTGAAGCAATACTGTATCTGTCAAGAGAGCTGTATGTCAAAACATAGCTATCCGACCCAGATGAATGGAATTGTTCACAGGTCTTTTTTTCGAGCTTTTGCAGGATGATCAACTTATTACGTCGCACTATGCGATTTAAATAGGATTATTATTTAATTCTTGACAACTTAGTAAGAAGCAAAAAAATATCTATCCCCAAAAGAGCTGATAATCAAATGAGATATTAAGCTGATGAGCAAAAAAGCTGTTAGCTACGCCAAATTTAAGCATGACTTTGTCTTAGCATGCAGGTAAATGGCTTGTAACAAAATCTGATTGCAGTTGTCAGACATTCCGCTTCTGCTCCGTTTTTTTTGTTTAATCCCGAGAAGAGCTGGACTCAAAAGATTATCAGCCAAAACCGGGGTAATGTAAAAGCAGTTACAGGATGTTACAGATATCACTCTCGCAGTCTCTTTCATTCGTTCAAAACAAAAAGATTTTCCGAATCGTCATTCTTTATTCCCGCTCCAAAATGCATACCAAAAATTAATGTGCCAAGCATTGAGGTGACATTATCCATTTGCAGTTAAAAGACATTATGGCTTTGTTTAGTCCTGAATCTGCATTCTATTGACTCTATTTCATATCCTCTGTAAACTGTAGATAATGATTAAATGATGCTTTAGTCCCGGGTAATGCTTTCTGTCGGCAGCCCAACGGTTTATGAAAACATGCGTGTTTGATACGAAACGGTTCTGCTTACGTTTTTATAGCACCTAACCAGGACAATCCGGAACCAATAAAATGGCTGTCCGGGGCAGTTGTTTTTTTTTGCTTTTGCCACCAGCTACGAGCTATGAGCTACGAGCTACCATCAGGATAGTTTGTGATGTGTGATACAGTAATTGGAAAAAGAATCCCGAAGGTTGATTCCGGAGATAAAGCAACCGGACGCGCAGTTTATGCCGGAGATATCACTCTGTCGGGAATGTACTATGGCAAAATAGTGCGCTGCTGGGAATATGCGCATGCCCGGATTAAAACACTCGATTTTTCAGATGCATTGAAAGTTCCGGAAGTCATAAAGATATTAGGACCTGATGATGTCGCAAAAAAGTGTTACAATACAACGGTTGTGAAACTTTTGGTACCGGAGGCTGTTAATGATGTTTTCGGTGAAATCGCAGACATCAACATTTTTAACAAAACTGTAAAACATCAGGGTGATGCAATTTGTGGCATTATAGCCGCAACCGAAGAGGCTGCCGAAAGGGCGGCAGAGAAGATTAAAATAACCTATGAGCCTCTCCCTGTTTATTTGACGGCTGAAGCTTCTATAGAAGAGGGAAAGAAGAAGAATGGTTATCTGTTTACAGATTTAAAGCCAGGAAACCTTGCCTGCGAACTGCCGGAAGCATTTTTTCCGGGAAAGTCTTATGGCTGGAATGACAAGAAAGGCAGAACCCCTGATCAGCTTTGGGATGAATGTGATCTGATTGTAGAAGATACATTTACTGTGCCAAAGCAGAAGCAGTGTCAAATGGAGAACCATGCTTATGTGGCTTTCTATGATGAGGGGGGATGTCTGAACATCTGGACCTCCACCCGGATGCCAAAGCCGGTGCAGGTGCTGTTAGCCGAGCTTTTTGAGCTCCCCCTTTCAAGGGTCAGGCTAGTCCAGCCCACTGTTGGGGGAGGCTTTGGTGCGAGGCTTGGTATGATTGGAGAGCCTCATGTATGCGCACTTGCAATGGCAGTGCCGGGTCATCCTGTAAGAATGGAATTTTTGCGTGAGGAAGACTTTGTGGCTTCAGAGACACGCTATCCCGGAATAATCCGGATGAAAATGGGATTTAAAAAGAATGGCGTACCCGTTTGTGTTGCTGCTCACTTTACTGCGAGAAAAGGGGGCTATTATACTCATGGATTGGGTCCACTGTATTGTGCAGCAGCTTTTCTACATGGCTTGTATAAGTGGAGCGCAATGAAGATGAAGGCAGATGCTTATTATACCAATGAAGCCCCTGCCGGAGCATTCAGAGGCTATGGCAACCCGCAGATAGCATTTGCCCAGGAGCAGCTTATTGAGAGAATGTGCACAATACTTGGATTTGATCCGATTGAATGGCGAAAAAGGTGGCACAAATCCACAGGTGATGAAACATGGCTTCAGGGATGTGCGAGCTCTTCAGATGGTCTCAACGATTGCCTTGAGTCCGCGGCAAAAGAGATGGGATGGTATGAAAAACAGAAAAGATATAAAAAGCAGACCGGTTCAAAGCGAAGGGGGATAGGACTTGGCATTACGAGTCAGACAAATGGTGCATGGCCATTAATGCTTGAGCATACAACCTGTACTGCGAAGTTGAATGAGGACTGTACTGTAGAACTTACTGCATCGATATCTGATCTTGGCACTGGGGGGTACACGGTTATAACTCAGCTTGCTGCTGAAACGCTTGGCTTTCCGGTAGAGGATATACGTCTTAAGCCCGAAGATATAGATAAACTGGGTTTTGACATTGGGGCTTATGTGAGCAGTACTCTATACTGTGTTGCACCTGCTGTGATGGAAGCCTGCAGGAGTTTAAGGAAACGACTGCTTGAACGGGCAGGTCAACTGCTTGGTGTAGAAACGGATCTGCTTGAAATAGATGATACAAAAACAATAGTTGTAAAGGATATTCCCGGACATAAAAAAATACATTTAAGCCGTGTGGCTGCAGATTGTGCGGGCAATAGCTCTTATAATTTCAGAGCCAAAAACAATCAGTTTCCGGAACAAATTCAAACTACATCAAATTATTACTCACAGTATTCTATGGCTCCTTTCGGAGCAACGATGACGGAGGTAGAGGTTGATATTGAAACCGGAGAGGTGGTGGTGTTAAAAATTGTACACGCCCATGATATTGGAAGAGCCATACATCCCCCTTCTGTTGAAGGACAGCTTGAAGGCGGATTGCAGCAGGGGTTGGGTTTTTTACTGAGCGAAGACTATTTCTATGATGATAGAGGCAGGGTACTCAACAACAATTTTAATGATTACAAGATGTTTGGACCCTCGGATATGCCTGAGGTAAAGATTATTCTGGTTGAAACAGCCCCGAATCCTTCAGGACCGCTTGGTGCTAAAAACTGCGGAGAATCGGCTCTTATCGGTGCAATATGTTCGTGTGCAAATGCAATTTATAATGCTGTCGGGATGCAATTTACAGAAGCCCCGATTACCCCTGAAAAGATAGTTAAACAGTATGTGAAAAGGAGAGAAAGTGGACATTTTTCAAGAGATTATTGAGGCAAAAAAAACAAATCAGCCGTTGGTGATTGCCACTGTTATCGAATCCATCGGCTCAGCCCCAAGAGAAGAGGGAGCCAGAATGCTTGTCCGGTCTGACGGAAGCATTTCAGGAACCATCGGCGGGGGGGCTATCGAAAAGATGATTATTGATGAGGCGCTTGAAATGATGAGCGGCGGGAAGGCAAAAATAGTCCGACATGAACTGAAGGATATCGGCATGGCCTGCGGGGGAGGGATGGCGGTATTTCTTGAACCTCTGGTGCCTGCGCCGAAACTGGTTGTTTTTGGGGCTGGACATATCGGAACCTGTATTGCTCAAATTGGCAAAATGCTTGATTTCCATGTAACGGTTGTGGATAACCGGCAGGAGTTTGCCAACAGCAGTCGTCTGCCGTGGGCAGACAATGTTATTGCTGAGGATTATTTATCTGCTATGGATAAAGTATCATTCAGCCCAATTACCTATATTGTAATTCTTACCCATAAACATGCCTTTGATTTTGAGGTGCTTGAAAAATGTATTGATAAACCCTGCCGCTACCTTGGCATGATCGGAAGCAGGGCAAAGGTTGCAAAATGCTTTGAGAGGCTGAAAGAAAACGGGGTGAGTCAGGAGGCTATCGACTTTGTTCATTCACCGGTAGGATTAAATATCGGGGCAAATACCCCGGCTGAGATTGCTGTCTCCATTCTTGCTGAAATCATACAGGTCAGAAGCGCCGGTTACACCGGGGCTAAACAGTCGCCCTGCTGCAATCCCAGGGCATAAGAAGGTCATGAAATTGTCAGAAGCTCTTAATTTGCAATCTCAGGAACTTATCTGTTTTGTAGGGGGGGGCGGGAAATCTTCTGCCATCCATACACTCTCTCAGGAACTTAAAGCCGAAGGTAAAAAAGTGCTGGTAACCACCACGACACAGATGGCAAGACGGGAAGCCTTTCTGTTTGACAGGCTGATGTTGTCAGGTGATGTGAAGGACTGTTTTCCTGAATCCTGTGCCGGTACTGCGGTCTGTTTCGGGGACCGGATTGATGATCAGAAAGGAAAACTCTTTGGCGTGTCTCCTGAGGCAGTTGATACAATATTTAGTGAAAAAAAATTTGAGTTTATACTGGTTGAGGCAGACGGGGCTAAGCGGAAACCTGTAAAAGCCCCTGCTGATTATGAGCCGGTAGTCCCCCGGAAGACCACAAAAACGGTCGGGGTGATTGGACTCGATGCGCTTGGAAAACCGCTGATTGACAAATATGTGCACAGACCCCATCTCTTCTGTTCAGTAACTGGCGGTTATATCGGAAAAAAGATCGGCAGGAATTTGCTCGTCAGTCTGATTCTTTCTGAACGGGGACTGTTCAAGGGGGTCTGCCGTTCCAGTTTCAGATATGTTCTGCTGAACAAGGCAGAGAATGCGCTGAGAAGAATCGCGGCAAAACGCATTGCTGAGACGGTTATGAAAAAAGGGAGCGTATCAGATATTTCAGGGGTTATCATATCCTGTCTTTCCAGTGGGCGTATATATTCATCATGAAAGGTGTCTCGGTAAATGGTTAGCGGGATAATACTGGCATCGGGGTTTTCTGAAAGGATGAAGCAGGAAAAACTCCTTCTTCTGATTGAAGGGGTACCGGTTATTGAGCGGGTGGTCAGGGCTGCAAGTAACTCGCTTCTTGATGAGCTGATTGTTATCTATCAGAACGAAAAAGTCGGCAATGCTGTCAGGTCATACAATGTCAGAAGAATCTTCAACCCGAATGCTTCGGAAGGACAGAGCGCTTCGGTAATACTGGGGGTTTGTTCCGTAGCGGATAAAACAGAAGCCTATATGTTTCTGGTTGGGGATCAGCCGTATTTGAACTCCGAAACAATCGATGGGTTGATTACCCTCTGGTGGAAGGATAAAGACAGAATTGTTGTGCCGTTATACAATGGGGAGCGTGGAAATCCTGTTATTTTTCCTTCACGCTTTAAAAACAGCCTTATGGCGCTTACAGGGGATGTTGGCGGAAGGCAGGTTATTCAGCATCACCCTGACAGTCTGCGCACGGTTAATATTTCTGATGCCCTTGCAGGAATTGATGTTGATACGCCGGAGATGTATCAACATTTAACAAATCCGCGGTATGACAATAAAGTTAATTTTTAAGAAGAGGATTCAAACATGAAAACCAAGTCTTGTATATTCTTAATTCTGCTGACACTCTTCCTGTTTGCATCAGGCTGTGAACCGGATGAGCCTTTGGAGATTACCCTTATTGCCCGTCCTGAGGAAGGGGGGAGGGTAGAGGGCGGCGGTCTGTTTGAAAGAATAAGTGAGATTAGCGTGTCTGCCATACCTTCTGAAGGATATCGGTTTGTTTCCTGGACAGAAGATGATCAGATTTTGACAACAAATGCGAATTACACCTTCACAGTGTTCCACAGCCGGGTGCTGATTGCAAACTTTGAGCAGATAGTTTATCCTGAGCCGGATTACGGAGAAATGACCGATCCTAGGGATGACAGGACATATAAAACCATACGAATCGGGTCTCAGCTCTGGATGGCGGAAAATTTAAATTACAGCATTCAGAACAGTTGGTGCTATGACGAAACAGATGATAACTGTCTGCTCTACGGCAGACTTTATGACTGGGAAAACGCAACAGATGCCTGTCCTGAAGGCTGGCACCTGCCGTCTGACGTGGAGTGGGACCTGCTGGCAGATTATCTTGGGGGAGAAAGTATTGCAGGCGGCAGGATGAAGGCAGCAGGAACCCTGCAGGGCGGCACGGGACTATGGGAATCCCCCAATACATCGGGGGTCAACTCAAGCGGGTTTTCAGGACTGCCCGGCGGCAGACGTTACCCCGGCGGGGAGTTTTACGGGATTGGTATTGACGGTTACTGGTGGTGTTCGAACGATAATGGTGTGGATTTTTCCTATTTCAGGGTGCTGCGTTATTTTAACGCTGAGATTCACAGGGGTATTGCCCACAAAATTTATGCCGGATCTGTGCGGTGTATCAAAAATTGATTAATCCTGGACACCCTCTAATTTGAAAGCACAAAAGCATACAAGCATAAAAGATGAAAAAAACCAAAAAAACTCAAAGCAAAAGAATCTTCTAACCCATTCTTTTCTGTTATCAATCTTAAAATTTAACCTAAAACTTAAAACCCAAACCGGACAAGCCGGAACCAATACAATGCCCGGGTTAGCTGGTAGCAATAAGCAGCTGTCAGGTATCAGTTGTCAGCAAAACCCTTTCGTGGTCGTGATCGTAGTCGGTTTTTGCTATTGCTCTGACTCCTGTTTTTTGCTGATACCTGAAAGCTGACCTCTGACTTCTGTCTCCTGTTTTCAAGGCTATTTCCCTCCACTGAAATATTTTTTGCCAGATAATGCAAAAAAATAACTTTTAAGTCACTAAAATTGCCCTCGTTTTAAATCAATTCAATCGGCGCAATGTTACCTGTATCCAGCAGGAAGATCAATTAAATAAATCAATTTCAATTATTTTCAAAAAAAGAGTTGACAGGTGATTAATATTAGATTACAATTTAGCATAATGTGACTGAATGGAATTTTATATGGATATTAATAGTCAAAATATAATACTTTAGTAGCATAAACTGATTGTAGGTTCTGAAGCTGTTTTCTTCTAACGGTCATAACAGCCCATGAGGAGCAGCCGACAGGGCTTTGTCCGAAAGGGCTTTGCCTCCCGTGGTTGGATAGGGATTCACGCAACAGGGGTTTTTATTAAAGCCGTTGCCATGTTCTTCCACCGATAGATAAGGCAGCGTTTTTTTTTATATCTGGCAAGATAAAGGAAAAATATGAAGGCACAATGTAATATAGTAAAAAAAATCTGTTCAGTAATTTTTTTAATGGCCATGTTGCTGCTCTGTTCATCTTTGCTTCAGGCAAAACAGCAGTCCGCATGCGAAACAGAAAAAAAGAGACTCACATTTAGTTCAAATCTCCGGCTGAGGTATGAATTTTATGATAATTTCAATCAGAAATACTACGGGGAAAGACCTGCAAGGGGAAAAACTGATGACGGTTTTCTGCTGGGACGCTTCAGGGCGGGGGTGGACTGGTATCCGACCGATAAAATACATATTGCCCTGTGGGGACAGCATTCCACCTGCTGGGGCAGCGCACTGCCGGATTCAGCGTTTTACAACAATACCCATCAATTTGAGAACAACCCGAACAAGGATTACTGGGAACTCTATACGACATTTATCGAGGTTAAAAATCTATTTGATGCAGGGCTTGGTTTTAAAATAGGCAGACAGTTAATCGCCTACGGCAACAACCGGGTGTTTGGGCCCGGTCAGTGGGGCAATTCAGGGCGTTATATTTGGGATGCCGCCAAGATATCATGGAAGCATCAGCGGGGGTTTGTTGATATCTATTACGGCCGCAATATGCTCCATGATGTCCAAAGGTTCAGTCTGAGGCATCGACATGAATTTGAGAGCATCGGTCTTTATGCCAGGTATGATGTTCTACAGAAAACCTTTGAGATATCGGTCGAACCGATGGTGTTTACCAAAAGAGACCATCATCGACGTTACAGGGGGGAAAAGCAGGGTTACTATCTTCAGCCCGACGGCAGCCGTGTTACTTATCGAAAGCAGGGCGCACTTGATTCATGGTATGCGGGGGTGAGAATTTCCGGCAAAAATATCAAGCGTTTTGATTTTGACGCGACACTGCTTCAGGAACGGGGCGATTTCGCAAAAGACAACCTGAGGGCATACGGTTATCACCTGATGTTGGCATACAATCTTCCGATGAGGTTTAACCCCCGGTTGAGCATAGAATACAGTTACGCTTCAGGAGATGACAATCCCGATGACGGGGTGTGCCGAACCTTTCATGGCGCCTTTGGCGCAAGGGATCAGATGTATGGCAGGATGAATCTGTTTCACTGGATGAACCTTCAGGATTTGCAGGCAAATATTGAGCTCAGTCCGGCATCGTGGCTTGATATAAAATTTGAATTTCATAAGTTTATGCTTGCTGAACGGAAGGATGCCTGGTACCTGAACCAGCAGATATACCGGGACAGGACGGGCAGCAGCGGAAAAAGCGTGGGCAAAGAGTTTGATGTTGTCGCAACGCTCAGACTGCCGTACGGCAACAGGGTCATGGCAGGATTCGGGCGGTTTTGGCCTGATACGTTTGCCAAAACAATGGCGTCCAATCGACCGGCAAACTGGTGCTTTGTTCAGTGGGAATACCGGTTCAGCAAAGGGCTCCTGTGATAGAACAAGTAAACGATGGAGGACAGTATTCTATGAGAAATAAAATTAGAAAAAAACAGTCGGGCGCTGCCCCTATGACAAGATTCATTTTAACCGGTGTTTGCGCCCTTTTGATGCTTTACCTGTCGGTTAATGCGACAGCTTCTGTTGCCGCGGAGTTGCGCCTGTATGCCGGGGCTGGGCTGAGACATCCGGTTGACCGGCTTATGGAGATTTTTCAGAAAAAAACAGGGCACGTTGTTATAGTGGATTATGCCGGGAGCGGGAAACTGATGACAAAAATAACCGTTTCCGGCACAGGTGATGTTTTTCTGCCGGGTTCATTTATCTATATACAGCAGTTAGATGAGCAGGGCAAAATTGTGAGCTGGAAACCTGTTGTTTCGCATACGCCGGTCATTGCTGTAAACAGATCAAAAGAGGGGGAGATTAAATCTCTACATGATCTGGCAAAGCCCGGACTTAGACTGGCGCTGGGTGATTCTCAAGCGATGGCGTTTGGGAAAACTGCTCAGACCATTCTTCAGCGGGCTGGGATTATGGAGGGGGTTGAGGCTAATGTTGTCGTTTACGGCGCGACGGTAAAACAGCTTGCAATGTACGTTTCTCAAGGCGTTGTGGATGCTTCCATTGTTGGACGAGCAGACGCTTTTCAGTTCAGTGAGAGTGTAGCAATGATTGTGATTGCTGATAAATATTATGATGAAGAGATTGTGCCGGCTGCCGTGCTTTCAGCTACAAAAAATATTGACGCCGCCACTGCATTGCAGGAGTATCTTGCATCAGAAGAAGCGGTTGCAGTGTTTGAAAGTTTCGGTTTTTTGAGGCTTGGACAAAATAAGCATTAACCGGTTTCAATCATAACTCATTGAACATAAACCACTAACAATAATTGTTCTTAATTCCTGATGCAGCGCACAGAAAGTCCGTATTGTTTCAGGTAGCTGTCCTCGGATATGCTGCTGCTTCTGTTACTCAGCCGCCACAGTATGGCGCTACCCCCCTGGTTGTCTGTAGCGCTCCACCAGTAGCCGTCGCTTCCCAACCGGTTGAAATGTCCAAAGCCGCTGCGTGAGCCACCCGGCAAACCTGAAAATCCGCTTTCATTTGTGGCTCCTGTATTCGGTTTTAGCCAGTAACCGGAGCTATCCTGAAGGGTTCCTGTAGCCTTCATCCTGCCGCCCGCAGTTTCTATGGCTCCCAGATAGTCGATTAGGATGTTCCAGTCTTTATTGTCTGGCAGACGCCATCCTGAAGGGCATGCAGTGAGCGCTGTTTCAAACGCATATAACCTGCCATAGGTGTCGCAGTTACCCTGTTCGTCTTCAAAGCACCAACTGTTATCCATTTCGTAATTCATGTTTTCAGCCATCCACCATTGACTTCCTATTTTTACAGTTTTATAGACCTGTCCGTCCCTGGTGTCAGTATAGGTGGGATCGCAGCCCATTGCAAATAACAAGGACCATATTATCGCTAAAATAAACAACTCTTTTTTCATAATGCCTCCGAAATAAATGTAATCAACTTTTGTTTATATAAAAAAAATACATTTAAAAAAAAAAAACCATTCATAGCGCACTAATCCAAAGTCGTCTGATGCAGTTCAATCAGTATTCTGTCTATCAATTCAAGGTCAAAGGCACATTCTGATTTGAGGATATTCTGTTGAAACATTTTCCATGAGATACTTTCCGTCAGATGCGTGTTGATCAGGATTGTTTTGGGGCTGAACATATCCTCGTTAACGACCAGCGAATTGCTGGTGGCTCTGCGGTATTCATCGCATTGCAGTCTTGCAGCGCAAAGCTCGCAGCGGTCTTTGTTAAAAATGCGGATATCAAGCAGGGTTTCATCAATGCTTATGTTATGTTTTGCGCAGTAGGCAATGATCTGTTTTGTAATAGATTCGTTTCTAATCCAGCTTCTCATGGTGTTCAGTGATATGTCCATATCCTCTGCAAGATCAGCGTCAGTTTTAAATCCCCTGATTTTTTTAATAGTATGTAACGCTTCTCTGATTGTTTTCATCACTGCATTATTTTTAATTTTAAAAAAACTACAAATAGAGTTGACAAGTAATTATTATTAGATTATAATATGCTAAAAATATGAATCTGTCAAGCGTTAAATATATGTTGATAATCATATTATAATCAAATAGCGTATTAAAATGATTAAAAACTCCCAAAGCTGTCAGTTCTAACGGCTATAATAGTCTATGAAATGCAGCCGACAGGGCAATACCCGAAAGGGCTTTGCCTCCCGTGGTTGGATAGGGACTCAAACAACAGTGGTTTTTGCCTAAGCCAAGCCCCTGCCTTTTTCATCCACAGATTTATAAGGCAGGGGCTTTTTTTGTTTATTATTACAGCAATAGAAAAGGGGAAACAGATATGATCCTTGAAGACGTAACCGCCGCTGCCCTTGAAAAAGCGAGTGATATAAAGGTTGCAGATGTCCGGATCGGCTTGGGCTATACGGCTGTGCAGCTTGATACCGGCAGTGTCGGGCTTGCCGGCACGGTTCGAGATGTGCTGGAAACAGGGTGTACAGTATTTCAGGGGAAAAGACCTGTTGCCGGAAGCCCGGTTCGGGATGTGTTGCCATATATGTCTTCGGCGTCGATGCTTGAGAGGGGGGTCGGACTGGCGGCTGCAAATGCGCTGTTAAATACCCCGGATGAAATAAGGAAACTGCAGCAGGATTTTAAGAGCCTGCAAGGGGATTTTCTGGATGCAGTTTCGCTGACAAAGCAAGACCGGGTCGGCATGGTCGGTTTCTTCGGACCACTTGTTCCGGTCATCCGGCAGCAGGCAGGCGAGTTGATTATTTTTGAAAAGAACATCTCCAGAGCCGAAGGGCTTTATCCTGAAGAAAAAGCAGGTGAACTCCTGCCTTCCTGTTCTGTGGTAATTATTACGGCAACCTCTCTGGTCAACCAAAGCTTTGATCATCTTGCAGACTATGCATCCGGCTGCCGGGTCAAGGCGGTTTTGGGTCCTTCTACACCGATGGTGCCGGGTATTTTCAGAAAACGGGGGATAACCCATCTTTCAGGTGTTGTGGCTAATGATGTTCCTGCGATTCTGCGTGTGGTCAGTGAGGCGGGCGGCACACGGTTTTTTATGAAATATTCTAAAAAGGTCAACCTTGTTTTGGAGGGCAACTAAAAAATGATGCACCATTCAGCACTGTTTTATGGAACATGCAGTTGTAGGTTGCGCCGCGCGCACCGAAACACATTATAAAACGATACCGATACCGATTTCGATAGCGATTACGATTACGACCACGATAGGGTTTTGATTTAACTATGAGCTATGTATCATGCTTGTCCTGTGAAACCTTTTATGATTTTGTTTCACCAGGGTTACATGCGAAGCAAACCGAAGGTTATATTACATTACCAGCTACCAGTTGCGAGCTAACTTGAAGGGAAATAATTTTATGGATATTTATGAAATACTGAGACAAAAACTGAGGGAAGTGTGTTTAAGGAATAATCTTTCAGATGAACATATTACAGTTACCGCGCGGGCATTGACAATAAAGGAAGCCATAGGTGATCCGGAAGATAAGGATTTTCCACTGCAGCAGGGCAAAGAATTCCTGATGCAGGCGGATTTCAAAGGGGCTTTCGGGCAGGCATTTACCGATCATTATGGAGATTTCAGCGGGAGTATCAATGATGTCTTAAAAATGGAGCTTCGAAACAATTTCAGAAGGGCTCTGTTTGTGGCAACGCTGAATGCGGTGCTGCGAAGTCTGGGCTTGATAGAAGGCACGGTTCATTGTAAGGATGAATCTCCGAAGGAGTGTGCAAATGTTCTGACCAAATATATCAGCGAGCATTATGGAATTGTAAAAATAACACAGATTGGATTTCAGCCCCGAATGATTGAATCTCTCTCATCTATCTTCAACATCCGGGTGCTGGATATGGATAAACAAAATATCGGGACAGAAAAATTCGGAATATCTATCGAGGGACCTGAAAAAACAGATGAGGCTGTTGAATGGGCGGATATTCTGCTTGTTACCGGAACCGTGCTGGTCAATGATACTATCACCAGCTTTTTATCAGCAAAACCGACTATTTTTTATGGCACAACTATAGCCGGAGCGGCGCATCTCATGGGATGGGAGCGGTTTTGCAGCAGGTCTGCATAACAGGGTATTTTAATTATCAAGCAGTATTTTATTTTACATTACAACCCGTATATAGTTTCTTACATCTTCTAACTTTTGATCTATGAAACGATTTTTAATAGTGATTCCTTTAATAGTTTCTACACTGTTTGTTTGCGGCGTGCTTGCGGCAATCCTGTTTCATGTTTCTCCTGTGGAAATCGTTAGGGCATTGAGCTCAAAGGAGACCCTTTTTGCTTTAAGACTCAGCCTGCTGACATCACTTGCTGCGGTGGTTGCATCGCTTCTGCTTGGTGTTCCGTCTGCATACATACTGGCTCGGCGTAAAATTCCGTTTAAACCGGTTATTGATACCCTGCTTGATCTGCCGCTGGTTATGACACCTCTTGTTGCGGGTATCGGGCTTCTGTTTCTATTCGGACAGGACTGGCTGGGGGGAAGTCTTTTTCGTCTGGGCATTCATGTAGTGTTTACACCGCTCGGGGCAATTGTTGCGCAGACATTTATCTGTCTTCCGATTGTTATCAGAAGTTCAAAAGTTGCTTTTGAGGGGGTGAACGATCGGTATGAAATGGCAGGGCTTACGCTCGGGCTTGAAAGATGGCAGATTTTCATGTATATTACCCTGCCTCTGGCATGGCAGGGGATTTTAACCGGCGCTGTGCTTGCCTGGGCAAGGGCGCTGGGTGAGTTTGGCGCTACGCTGATGGTTGCGGGCGCAACTCGTTTCAAGACCGCAACGCTGCCGGTTTCAGTATATCTCAATATCAGCAGCGGTGAATTGGGACTGGCGCTGGCATGTGCCTGGCTGCTTCTGATGAGCGGGTTTGCTCTCCTGCTAATCATTAAAATGCTGGGCAGATCAAGGAAAAATGCTTTGACTGTTGCTGGAGGGGTATAATGTCCGGAATTATGTTTAAAGAGATCAGCAACTATGTCCTGAACAGGGTAAGTCTCGAGATTGCCGACAGAGAGCTTCTTGTAATGGTTGGTCCATCGGGTGCGGGCAAAACAACCCTTCTCAATGTTGTGGCAGGGCTTGCCCCTTACATCGGCAGTGTTTTGTTTTACGGCACACCGGTTGACCGGCTGCCGGCACAGCGCCGCAGGGTGGGCTATGTGTTTCAGGATAAACTGATTTTTCCCCATTTAACGGTCAAACAGAATCTGATGCTTGCTCTCAAACCGACAAAAAAAAACCTTAAGGAAAATCTTTCCCGGACAGAAGAGCTTTTGTCGCTTTTCAGGATAGAATCCCTGCGGAACCGCTACCCTGACAAACTGAGTGGCGGAGAGAAACAGCGGGTTGCGCTTGCCAGGGCGGTTGCGTGCAAGCCTGAAATTTTGCTGCTGGATGAACCGTTTTCAGGGCTGGATTTCAGAACATCCCGGTATCTTCGGCAGGAGTTTAAGAAACAGCAGAAGAAGCTCGGGGTGACCACGCTTTTTGTCACCCATGACCTTGCCGAGGCACGGGAACTGGCTGATCGCATCGCAGTGATTAATGAGGGGAAGATAGAGAGTGTCGGGAAAACAGAGGATGTCATGCATGCGCCTATGACTCATGGGCAGGGGTTTCTTGAAAAACCCAATGTGCTGACATGCAAAAGCTGTGTATCACTGGATAACGGACTGGTTGAGGTTCAATGGGCAGGAATCAAACTGCTGATACCTGATGAAGGCAGACCCGTAAACCGGGTGGCGATTCTTCCCTATGATGTATATATTTCCGGATGTAGAGCCCCTGGTCCACCAATCAACAGGTTTGAAGGGGTTATCACGGATATCAGCATAGCAGGCGAGTCTGTCCATGTGTTGTTGAAGGTCGATTCCGAATCCCTGCGTGTTGAGATGGCACTGCAGCACTTTGATGCCCTGAATGTCCGGCAGGGGCAGACGGTGCACGGCATTCTTAAACTTCGCTCCCTTTGGGCTATGTAGATAAATATGTCCATGTAAACAGGCAAAGTACGTATTTTGGGTAATTTTTATTTCTTATGCCCCATCATTATTTAAATTTTCTGTTGACATTATATAACTTTAAGCCTATATATGTAAGCAGTTATATAAACCTTATTAAAGGAAAGGTGAACAGTTATGGCAGGAAAAATATTTTACAGAGAGAGGCTTAAGGTTGACAAGGGGGAGAAAAAGCCCCGTTTCCGGATTGTTGCCGTAAGCGATGTGGATCTTTCGGTATATGCGGATCATTTCCGAAAAAAAGAGATTGAGACCATTGCACAGGAAGTAGGCGCTGAACTTGTGTTTTTGAAAGCAGAGCCGCTTAAGGACGGCTGCAGTGAAAAGTAAGCCGTTTATTTAACAATAGGGATAATATACTATGTCACTTGTTCGAGATAAAGACGGGCGGCGACTTCATGTTAAGAGCCGTCTTATGGGAGAAAGCCTTATCAGTAAAACTTTCCTCAAGGGTTTGGAATATTCGCCACAGCAGAGACTGTTTCCGGATGTGACAGTGCTTAAGATAGGCGGGCAGTCCATCTGTGACAGGGGGGTTAAGGCACTGCCTAAGATTATAAAAGAGATTGCCGAGTGCAAAAAGAAGCACAAGATGCTTATTACAACAGGGGGAGGGACCCGCAGCAGGCATATTTATGCCATCGGAATTGAAATGGGCATGCCTACAGGCGTGATTGCCAAATTTGGAAGCTCTGTGTCGGAGCAGAATGCGCTTTTGCTGTCGATGCTTCTTTCTACACATGGCGGAATCTGCATAGATGAGCATGAGATTATCAGGCTCTATACTTATTTTGCAGAGGGCTGCATTCCGGTGATGCAGGGCATGCCACCGTATGATTTCTTTTCAATCCCATCAAAAGACGGACGAGTTCCTCAACACCGCACCGATGCCGGTACTGTTCTGCTTGCCAATTTAATCGGAGCAAAACAGTGTATAATGGTTAAAGATGAGAATGGGCTTTATTCTGATGATCCAAAAAAAAATGATAGTGCTGAATTTATTCCTACAATTAGCGTCAATGAACTTATTGAGAGAGATTTCGACGACCTGATTATTGAAAGACCCTGTCTGGATATTCTGATGAACAGCGAGGTCATGGACAGTATTCAGATCATCAACGGGCTTGAAGAGGGTAATTTAACAAAAGCCCTTGAGGGAGAACATGTTGGCACTATTATTTATAAAGGATGATGCCAATACAGAAAAAAAGTTAAAAAAACTTGACTATTTAAACTCAACGTGCTATACATTATTATAAATAATTCCCAAGCTGGTATCTCTAAAGCAATTTATGCCATGAGAATGCAGCCGAAAGGGTAAAATCCGAAAGGGCTTTACCTCCCGTGTTTGGAAAGGGAAAACTGCTTTTAATATACATATTTAAAAAGCTATTGCCTTTCCAGACAGGGCAGTAGCTTTTTTTGTTTGTATAAGGGCAGGTATATAATCCATTAAAGCAACAGGAATTAACATGATGCATTAATATCAAGAGATGAACAGCAGTCTCATCAATGAATAATGACTGACTCCGAGCTGTTTTCTCCTAAAGGCATAAATTAAGCCTATGGAGCGCGGTCGAAAGGGCAGAGGCGAAAGCCTTTTAGCCTCCTGAATTTGGAAAGGAGTTAAATGACTGGATATAAGCCGGTCTTCTTTTCCGAAAAAAAGGAGCCCGGCTTTTTTATTGCCCACGAAACAGTCTGAATTATCGTAAAAACCCCTGCCCCAAGTAAGATAAGATCAGTGGATATAATCTTTTCAAAGAAATAATATTCAAAGTCTATTGACAACAAGGAGCTGTATTGAAAAAACTTTATTTAACTATATTATTGGCTATATATTTATTACCCTCCTCTGTCTTTTCCGGTCCCCTTGCTGATGAAAAACTGCTCGAATATTTAAAGATAAACGGCGCTTTGACAGAGGAGCAGGTTCGGGATATTCAGCATATCCTTGACGAGGAAAGAGCTGAAAGTGCGGAGATTGCCCAAAGCAGAGAAACCTTAAAATTGAAAGACGGGCAGAAGAAGGTTGATATCTTCTATGATGAAGGGGTCCATTTTGCAACGGATAATAAAACCTTTGAAGCAACTATCGGCGGTGTCATTCAGGCTGACAGCCTTGTTTTCGGAAAGAGCTATCCGGTGAGAAATGACTTTGATATCAGGCGGGCAAGGCTTTTTTCAAAGGGCAGGATTTATAATTACTTTACCTATAAACTTGAAGCGGAACTTGAGGGAGGCAGTTCAAACAGACTGATTGATGCTTATTTGAATTTTGACTATTTTCCGCAAATTCAGCTCAGGGTCGGACAGTTCAAGGAACCTTTTAGCCTGGAACATCTCATATCGGATAAATATCTCCCGTTTAATGAAAGATCTTTTATCTACTATCTTACGCCTGAACGGGATGTTGGGGTTATGCTTCACGGCAAACTTTTAGGTGAAACAGTAAATTACGGTCTGGGCATGTTTAACGGAGACGGTCGTGATGCTCAGAGAAGAAGTCAAAAAAAGGATAAGGAATATACAGGGCGTATTGTATTAAGACCATTCTATAAGACAAATATCTGGTTTCTTAGAGGACTTCATCTGGGCGGCGGGTATTCTTATGCAAGGCTTGATACTTCTGATTTTAATTTCAAGGTAAGAACCCCTGCCAGAACAGCCTTTTTTACTGTCCAGGCAAGAGCAAAATTCAATATTACCCAGCAGGTTGACAGTATGCAGAGATACGGTCTTGAGGCCGCATATACACTGGGGCCATTGCTGCTGATGGGTGAATTTGTTGAGAACAGCTATGACGGGGTCAAGCTTGCCAATACAGACCCTTTTGATTTCTATGTCAGAAGCTGGTATGCAGGCTTTCTTTTGATGTTAACAGGAGAGAAACCGGAAATGAAAGGAGGTGTGTTAAAAAAAATAAGACCAAGGAGAAGCTTTGATATCAAACAGAGAGACTGGGGGGCCTTCGGGGTTGCGTTCAGATATGCTGATTTTGAGGCAGAGCGGATTGTTTATGAGTATCTGGTGCATGAAGGTTACAGCGTAAGACAGGCATATTCAATTACAGCAAATCTGAACTGGTATCTTAACAGCATGATGCGAATAACGTTTGAATACAGCCGGACAAAATTTTCGTCTCCTTTGTTTCTCGGAACAAGCTGGAAGGGTTATTCCTACTACCGTGCAGTTGAAAATTCTTTTATTACACGTTTTCAGCTTGAATTTTAACGTAATCTAAAAAAAAGGAGGTAATAATGAAGAAATGGTTTATAAGTGTTTCAGTTATATTTATGCTGCTGTCAGGTACAGCATTCGGGGCTTATCATCACATGGGCGAGATGGACAGTCCTGTGTTTCAGGAAGCATATCCTGATAAGGTTGGAACAAGGATTGATGACTGTGCCCTGTGTCACATTGGCGGAGAGGTGGAAACAAAACGGGGACCGCGTCCTGTTGGAAACTGTCAGTGGTGTCATATTGTAACAAATTACGGAGAAGACTACACAGATATAGCTGATACATTAAACAGCTATGGAGTGGATTATAAAAGTGCAGGCAGGTTTAAGGTAGATACTTTTGGAAAGATTGAAGGCTTGGATTCCGATGGTGACGGATATACAAATATTGAAGAGATAAATGCTTTGACATTTCCCGGTGATCCAGATGACAATCCATCACTTGTTCCGGCCCCCTATTTTATTTATAATCTGGAGGATATAGAGGCAATGCCTGCCCATTCACAGTTTATGCTGATGAATACAGCAAGGGGCGGGACGGACGGATATGATTATTATGCCAATTATACGGGTGTTATCATAAAAGACCTTCTTGAGGAGACCGGCATAAAAGCTGACAGCAATACAGTTGTGGTATATTCTCCGGACGGTTGGCTGCAGAACTTTGATTTTGAATCGGGCGGGTCAAATTACTGGATTAATGATACCTATCCTGAGGCAACCTTCTGGTATGACCAGGAAGCTGATGCCGCAAACGGAGGCTGGGTAGATTACAGTGCTCCCATGTGTGCAGGACGAAATCACGGAGATCCGATTAATGTTGATGGCGGTTTGTGGCTGATATTGGCATATAAAATCAATGATTCTTATCTTGAGCCAGGTTTTCTTAACGCTGAAAACAAACTGGATGGAAGTGGCCCGTACAGAGTGGTACCCCCTCAGAATAAGCCTGGTTATCCTGACAGACAGGCAACCTCACCGGATAAAGATGATGAACCATGGCCATATGATCAGGATGAAATTTACACTGATCATAATGCCGGGGCTTCACCCAGAACAACGGTTGCTATAAAAGTAGGTCCACTTCCTGAAGGAACAACAGATTTTAACTGGACAGAAGGTGGGTGGCAGTATGTTGACAACAATCAGATAATTATTTACGGAAATTTAAGAAACGGTTCAATAGAGGGAAATGTTGCTGATTCGGAAACAGGCGATCCGGTTCAGGGAGCCGCAGTGAAAACAGACAAAGGCGGATATCTGGTATTTACTGATGCTCAGGGTTATTTTAAAATGACAGGTGTTGTGTGCGGAAAAACAGATATGGAATATAAACTTACTGTAAGCAAAACCGGGTATCAGAACGCAACTGCAACGGTTGACGTATCTGATGGTGTATCCTCAACTGTTGATTTCAGCCTAACTGAAAAAGGTGATGATCCACCGTCTCCATGTGCATTATCTTTTGTTTCAGGTGACAATCAGGAGATTCTTTCTCTTTTCAGAACCTACAGAGACAAGGTAATGGCAAAAAGCCAGGCAGGCAAGTCCTATATCAAAGCTTACTACAAGCATGCGCCTGAGGTTATTTTTCTTTCAGTAGCATTTCCTGTTGTAAAAGAAAAACTGTTTTCCTCAATGTATCAGGCGGCCCCCTATGTCAGGATGCTGCTTGAAGGCAAGGATGTGGATATAAGTAAAACAATCATTCCTATTGTCGAAGATTTTATGGCTCTTATAAGTTTTCTGGGCAGCAATGCTCTTAATTCAGATCTTTTGTCCCTTAAAAATGATTTAAACAGTCCCTCTTTTCTGGATTTGATAAAATAGTTTCTGTCTAATATCGGGAGCAGTCTCTTTCTGCTCCCGATATATTAAATATATTTGGAGGTTTAATGAATAGTAAAATCATGTCTATTTTTAAATGGATTTTTACAGCAGCTGTTATTTTATTGCTTTGGGTTCCAAGCGGATATTCTCAGACAGCAATGAATGAGTTTAGCGGCCATGAATATAAGGTTTTTATTTACGGCAGGGGTATTTCTGATTCATCCATAACAATTTCGTTCAATGAAAACCTGACGTTTCTTATTGATAAATATGAAGGGGTCGGTGCTTATATTCCTTTTGGGGGTGGTTTCGCAGGTGTTTTTTCGACTCCCAACTACAATAAAACAGAGAAAAGTCTTCTGCTGATGTTTACAGGTTTCAGGTTGGCTGATTTTATCTTTGGAACAGGCTCTTCGTTTATGGATTTTGAATTTGTGGAGTTTCTGTTTTTTTCAGGCTATTTAAAGTAAGGTTTTAAAATGAACACTAAAAAAAACTCAGGCACACTACTTGCTGTTTTGTCAGCCTTTTTTTGTCTGTATTGCTGTTGCTGTGAAACACAAACGGTAAGGATTATTTCACCTTTAAACAATGCTTTTTATTCAGGGGGAGAGTTAATCAGTTTTGAATGCGAAATATATCTTGAAGGTGATTCTGATGCAGGGTATAAATACAGATGGGATTTCGGAGACGGTGCTGGTGGAAATTCAGATAATATGGTTTATTCATTTGATCGTAAGGGTCAATATATTGTCACCCTTATGGTTACGGATTCATACAACCAGGTTGTAGGTTCTGATTCAGTCAGGCTTAATATCAGCAGTTCCCGGTTTATAAAAATTGATGACAGAGGGGAGCAACTTAATGAGGATGCAGCACAATGGGCAATGGTATATGATGTAACAACAGGTTTGTTATGGGAAGTGAAACGGGACAGGGATTATGTTATTAATTATTCAAACCCCCATGATGCTGATAATGTTTATACATGGTATGATGCCAATCCTGAAACAAACGGTGGAGACCCAGGAGAATGGGGGGATGGAGAAAATACCGAGCGATTTATCGAGGCTGTGAATGAGTCAGCTTTTGGCGGATGGACAGACTGGAGGATGCCAACATGTGATGAGCTTGAAACAATACAGAATAGATATCGGTTTAATCCGGCAATAAATACTGATTTTTTTTCCAATACAAGATCATGGTATTACTGGTCGTCAACAACATATGAGCAGTTTACCTATGCCGCATGCCATATTTATTTTTTGGGCTTTGCTCAAAGCCAAATTTTTACTGGTCAGAATCATTACGGATATAAAACGATATCGTATCTTACAAGGGCTGTTAGAGAATATAATCAATAGAAAAAGGAGTAAGGGCAGTGAAAAGAATTTTAATCATTTTATTTTTTGTTAGTTTCTCTTTTCTGTTTGCATCAGGAGTTTTTGCCCAGGAGCGGTTCCGGCTTGCCACCACTACAAGTGCGGATAATTCCGGATTATTGGAAGTGCTTTTGCCGCCATTTGAGAAAAAATTTGATGTAAAAGTTGATGTTATTGCTGTCGGAAGTGGCAATGCTTTTGCACTCGGCAGACAATGCGATGTTGATGTGCTGCTTGTCCATGACCCGGATGCTGAAAAAGAGTTTATAAATTCGGGGAAGGGTATAAACAAAAAATCTGTTATGGTAAATGATTTTGTTATCGTTGGGCATGAAAGTGACCCTGCCGGAATAAAGGGTTGTAAAAGTGCAGGCGATGCTTTGAGAAAAATAGCCGTGACCAAGGCACAGTTTATTTCAAGAGGTGATGAGTCCGGTACCCATGTAAAGGAAAAAATAATTTGGAACCTCTCCGGTATTGAGCCAAAAGGTACATGGTACAGCGAGGTGGGACAGGGTATGGGAGCAGTGCTTGTTATTGCGGATGAAAGAAATGCTTATACCATTACTGATAGAGGAACATATCTTGCTATGAAAGATAGACTAAGCCTTAAGGTTCTTTCTGAAGGAGATGAGCATCTAATAAACCCGTACAGCATAATAGCTGTTAATCCTGATAAGTGTCCAACGGTACAAATTAACAGAGCAAATCAACTCATTGACTGGGTTACCTCAGCGGCAGGACAGAAAATTATTGAGGATTTTGGAAAGGATAAATTCGGAGAACCTCTATTTAAACCGACTGCAAAATAAACCTGCATAAATTTGTCCCTTGGTGCTTATTACTTGAATTGTGGTCAAATTACCAGTTCCTGAGACAACGTACAGACATACCGGTTTGTTTATTGGCGGTGTATCTGTTTACAATGACCTCGTAATAATTCAGGAGAAGGTAATGAGAATCAGATGTGATATATTCACTGGAACTCCACCATAAACCGCTTTTTTCCAGGTTGTGGAAACTGCCATCTTGTTCCCTCCAGCCACCTGGATAACCTGACCACCCGCTTGAGTTTGTGGCACCTGTATTGGGAGAACTCCACAGTCCTGTGCCTGTTTCGATTGTGCCTGTTGATTTCATTTTGCTACCCGCAAAATTCACACCACCAAGACTGTCAACCAGCTTAGTCCACTCTTCATAACTTGGAAGATGCCAGCCGGATGGGCAAACATTCATTGCTGTTTCCCAGTCATATAACCTTCCATATATTTCACAGTTGCGAGGGTCATTGTCATAACACCAACTGTTTCCGGTTTCAATATTAATGTTTTTTGCCATCCAGACTTGTTTTCCGATTGTTACTGTTTCATAGTTAGGCTCAATGGGAATACAGCCCGGTGTAAAGCCAAACAACATTGCTGTAAGAATAAACATACCGCTTAAAAGTTTTTTCATCTTTTTCTCCTCTTAAGATTGGTAGTAAGTAGTAATGTCAAAAATATTTTAACAGTATGGTTGATAAAATCAAGTTAAATAAATATATAAACTGATCTATACATGATTTCTAAGTTTCAGCTCTGCAGGATGGGGGTTAAGATATAACTGACGGGCTAAATATTCCTTGCTGTATTTACGTACATAATGGTTAATGAGGGTTACAGGAACAATTAAAGGAATATGATCTTCGTGATATCTGTCGATGGTTTCAAGAAGTTCTTTTTTCTGGTCGGTTGAGATATTTTTTTTAAAATATCCCATTATATGCTGCAAAACGTTTACATGTTTTTTAACGGTACATTTAATGGCAAGTGTTTCAATCATAAGTTTCCTGTAGTTTGAGTATTTTTCAGCAATATCCATCTCACAGCTATTTTGGGAGACAAGTTTGCCCATAAGTCTGTAGTGTTTGGGGCTGTGTGCGAGGAAAAGCATTTTGTGTTTAGTATGAAAATCGACAAGTTTCCCTGCGGTTTTTTGCTGAGCAGACAGCGTCACCCATCTTTTAAATACAAAAATACGCTCAATATAGTTTTCACGTAAAACAGGATCGTGCATGTGTTCCTCATCTTCAACAGGCAGCTCTGGAAAATGCTCCATAATAATGCGGGCAAATAACCCGGTGCCGCTATTGGAGGATTTCATGGTTGTGGGATCATATACTTTAACCCCGTGCAATGCACAGCTTGGAGATTTGCTTTTAAAGATAAAACCGAATAGTTCTTCTGTTTTGAGTTTGCTCAGTTTTAATCTTCCCCATGACAGCATCTGTTCTGTTAAGTCTCTGTTTGTTGTAACGGTAACAAGTCTTGGCTTGTGAACCTCTCCTGCCAGACAAACAGGTTCACGCGGTGTACCCATGCCGCATTCTGTTTCAGGGCATACAGGAATGAATGTTACAAACTGTCCAAGTGTTTCAGCCAGAAACCTGTCAAGCTTATGAACGCCGTTATATCGAACATTTTGTCCTAAAAGACAAGCACTTATGCCTATTTTAATCTTCTCCATTTTATCCTGTGCACGGAGTTATTTGCTTATATATGATAGATAAGAATAGTTGATTACGACCACAAACAAATAAACTTATTGCAATCCAGAATCAACTATTTAAAAGTCTGAATAAAAAGTAGTTCCGACTCATGCTTACCGGTCATTATTAGTTCTGTGTGCTCCTTAATTGGAAGCTGTGGATCAGGGTTAATTATAACTTTACCGTTTGATTTAATACCTATTAAAGTACATCCGGTTAATTGCCTTATGTTAGATTCAGCAAGGTTTTTCCCGATAAGAGATGTTGGAGCAGCAAGCCGGAAGATGTTCAACCCTTCTGCCAGCATGAACATATCCTTGTTCATGAGAAAATTAAAGATTGTATTTGCTCCTAGTGATGAGTAGGACATTACAAAATCTGCCCCGGCACGGTGCAGGGTTGACACGTTTCTGTCCAGGTTAGCCCTGCTTATAATCTGCAGATCAGGGCGAAGACTTCTCAGGTATTTTGCGAGATATATATTTATTGCATCATCATGGGTGGTTATAATTGCTGCAGGAGCTTTTTCAAGTCCGGCTTTTTGAAGTGTTTGAATGTCAGCAGCATCTCCCATTATGTAACAGGGGTCGTCTTTAATTCTTCTTGGATTTTTCTCGATTATTAAAAACTGTATTCCCTGATCATGAAGTTTTTCTGCAATAGCTTCTCCCACTCTTCCAGCTCCAAATATAATAACCGGGTCACCCGCATATTTTGTAATCTGATAAAAAGAATAAACCTCATTGTATTTTGCAACCTGTTCTTCATTCCCAGCCATTATAAGAACAGTTGATCGGTTGATTTTAGTGTTTCTGTCGGCAATCTCAAATTTTCCTCTCTCCCAGACACCTATTACCGTTACCCCTATCAATTCTCTCAACCTGCTTTCTGCAAGTGTTTTTCCTACAAGAGGTGTGCTGATGGCGGGTGTTTCAACAATTAAAAGATCATCAAGTCTGGCGATTGTGTTTGCCTGGAAATATCCCCCAAGTACCCAACCAGCCAATGATCTGCCGAGAATATCTGGAAGTTCAATAACCTTTGAACTTCCAGCCATCAAAAGGATGTCAACAGAGTGAGGAGAGTCTGCTGTTGTAATAACAGGGATATTTTCATTTAATTCCCTTACAGTGAAAGCGATGTTTGTGTTTACCTCATCCCTGTTAGTTGCAACAACAAGTGCTGCATTGTTGATACGCATTTTTATGTATGTTTCAGGATCATCAAGATGGCCTACAGCAATCTTTACATTCTGGTCATAAAGTTCCTTTGACTGAGTGTAATCATCTACTATCACAACATAATCTTTATTATAAGCATTGAGTTTATCTATTAATGAAATTGTTACAGGTTCATAGTTGGTAATGATTATATGATTTTCTGTTTTTGGTGGAAGCTCGTGGCGGTATAGTCTTCTGGAATGTTCTTCAAACCAGGGAGCGAAGAAGAATTTAATCACAGCAAAGGGCAGAAGAATAAGCAGAAAGATAATGCCGGAAATGACCACAATAATTGAAAAAAAGAGTCCTATGTCCTTTGTAAAAGTTATGTCTCCAAACCCGAGTGTTGTCATAGTGACAAGCGTCCAGTAAAACCCTGTTATCCAGGAGTAATCCCTGCCTTCAGCAGCCATAAGGAAATGGAACAGGATGCTGTATAATGTTACAATGCATGTAATAAGAATAAAGAAGCGGAGAAGAACCCAAAGATTCTGTTTCGTGCTCTTGCTTTGGATGAAATATGTAAAAATAGAGGAGTAAAATTTCATGATTAATATTATATCAAAGCTGTTAAAACAATTCTTAGAATTATATTTTATCAGCCTAAGGTTGTCAAGCAGCAAGCTATTAAGTGGCTGAGTTTAGAAAAACCTTACCGCAGCAAGAAACTACTTAAAAAGATAACTGTTTATAACCAGAGCCCTGTAAGAGCTGTTTGCATAAGTGCTTTGATATATGGTATAAAAAAATAGGATATATTTATATGAAATTCAAATAATAATTTATTGGTAAAGGCAATGATGTGAAGCCATGTCTTTTAATTGTTGATATGCTGAAAGCAACCTTTGAAGATCACAGAGACCATCCCATTGTTGGCTATGCAGAAGCTTTTATCCCTGCCTTAAACAATTGGCTTGATAGGTTTCATGCAGAAGGTTTACCTGTTGTTTTTGCCTGTGACAGTTTCCTTCAGGATGATTTCATTTTTACAGGTAAGCTTCCGCTTCACAGTATCAGAGGAACAAAAGGAGCAGAGGTTATTGACAGCCTTAAAAGGTCTGAGCATGATCAAATACTTCCCAAAAGACGGTTCAGCACATTTTTTAAGACAGATCTTGATCAGACCCTTAGAACCCTTGAGTGTGATATGGTGATTATTGCGGGCATTGCCACACATATCTGTGTGCTTGCTTCAGCCCTTGATGCTGTGAGCAATGATTTCAAGGCTGTTATTTTGCATGACTGCTGTGCTGCTCACAGACTTGAATACCATGAGGCTGTTGTGAATACATACAAAAAGACTCCGCTTTATCCCCTGCTTCAGGTTTTAAACAGCAAAGAGTACCAGGAGTTGTTTATGAAATATCACGTTTTTAATAGTCTGCCACAGAAAAACCGGAATAGTATTTAATGTTATTTAAATATATGATATTTTTTGTTTTTGTTAGTTTACTTTTCTAGGGTTTTAGCCAAAATATCGGAAGGGAACCTGAACATGTTGGGCGCCATTTTCATTGCTATATCAGGTCGTTCCGCCATAATTTTTGGAAAAATATCTTGTAATCTAATCCCGAGATATTTCACCGCTGTATAAGGGTTGAATGTTGGTGGGAAAGGTTCGCCAAGCAGACTAAATACATAATCTATAATTTCGGGTTTTTCAAAAGCATATACCAGTCCGAATACCGACAGATAATCCTGATAGTCATACTGTCGAATATAAGTATTAAGCCACCAATCTTGATATTTTTGAATTGCTTGAGGAGATAGGCCAAGCTGTCTTTCTTTCAATGCTCCTGCTACAGCAAGTCCACCCTTCCAACCGGTAATCATAGCTCCAAGACACTCCAGTTCCTGACATCCTCCTGCATCACCGGCAATAAGAACGTTGTTTCTGCAAGGATTTATTACAGGAGAATAGACATGTTCAAATGCATTGAATTCGCGTATTATCTCAGCACCTTTAAACCATTCTGAATATGTGGGGTTAGCAATAACCGATTCATATACATGATTAATATCCAAGTCTTTTTCAAAGGTTAATAACAGAAAGTTCCAGTCATTTCTCTCAAACCTGGGTACGAAAAAGAGGTAAAGCGGTTTGCCATCTATATAGGTAATGCAGGTTGTAAGCGTATTGGAATGAGGAGGATTACAACCCTTTAATAAGTATGATTTTACGTAAAGGTTTGCAATATGTCGCCGATTGAAATTATAACCGAGTTTTTCTACAACACCCGAGTTACATCCATCAGCGGCTATAACGTAGAAACTGTGCAGGGTTGTGTTACCTGCTTTTATAACTACTTGAGGACCTTCCCAGCCTATGTCAACAAATTCATAATCTGGTAATATGTCAACATTCTTGCTCTGCAACTCATTTGTTAAACACCCCAGCATAATTTCCTTATCATAGGACAATGCAATTGGTGCCTTTGGAACTTCCGACTGAGACGCAACATCAGTTCCAAATTGAATTCTTTGCATTCCGGGTGAATACATGTGCCATTCATAGATATTATTGATAGATCCTGTATAAGAAAAGGAAAGCCCGTTATCAATAAAGCAAAAGCGTTGAGCTACTTCATCGTAATGAAATAAATTATCAAAAAAGTATTCATTAGGAGGTAGAAGTGTATGCCCACAGGCCCTATCTGTTTTTGAAAGCTCTTTTCTTCGTTCAACTATAGCAACGTTAAAACCGTTTTGATCAAGTGCCTTAGCAGCCAGCAGTCCAGATGGTCCTGCTCCAATAATTATAACATCATATAACTGTTTCATCTTTTTTCTCCTGTGCTATTGGATTTAACTTTCAATTCATATATGCTTATTTTATTAAATATTTGGAAAACCATGTTGAATAAACTCTTTCATCAAGACTTCTTTAGGAAGGGTGGACATATATTGTATTTTTGTCATTACTTCGGGTTTCTCCTTTTGTATTCTCCCTATGTTTTTGAAAATTGATGCATTAACATTCTTAAACAGGTTATAAGGGTTTAGTGAACAGGGTAATATTTCGTTAACCATTTTGTACAAATAAGTTGCAGCATCTTCACCAATAAGTCCGCCACTCATGATAGTTAAAAACTCTTTATAATCCATTGAACCAGGAAAGTTTCTTTGCCACCAGTCTATGTAACGCCAAACGCCTTCCATGTTATGTTTTCTTTCACGAAAAGCTTCGATTATTGCATAAGCAGCTTTGCGCCCGCTCATCATAGATCCTGTACATTCAGCTTCGACTGTCCATCCGGCATCACCGACAATGATTACATTGTCCTTGAATACGGTTGGGGCAGGGGACCATATGTTCGCCACATGAGCATGGGAACGTATAATGTGAGCATGTTTGAACCAGGATGAAAAAATACCCTGCTGCATATGCCGATCAATTAACTCTTTATAATCAATTAAGGGATGTGCAGGGCCACCGGCATAAACAAAGAAACTATCCTTATAATATGGGCTGAGACCAATCCAGAGCATTACAGGAAAAGAGGTTTTTTTATCAAAAAGCATTATGAAATTTGCAGATTCAGGATGAGGAACATCAACATCTGTCATATAATATCCAACACCTTGCAGAGTTCCATAAAAAAGGCGCTTTTTATTTAAAGCTAAAACCTTCATAAGCCTTGAGTTGATCCCATCTGCTGCTATGGTAAATATCGAATTGAATATTCTGCCTTCAGAAGTTATAACATGATTGGTGTCATTGATGCGTCTGTGGTCTATGACGTTAACACCTGTGAATATATGGACACCACTTGCAGATACATCCCTTAGGAGACCTTCCAATAATGCTTGTTTGCTATAAAAGGCTGAAAGGCGCGTTTTGCTGCCCCCTGTCTTATTTTTATCATAATCCCCTATGCGGATACAGTGTTTTCCATCTGCTGTGTAAACATGCCATGCATAGAAATTTTTATGAGGTCCATTATAGCGTACTGTAAAATTATTAACCGGAAAAATAAGGGCACGCCTTTTTTCGTCCAGGTACATCCGTTCACCAAAATAGTATTCATCTTCTATGGCAACCATTGTCTGGCAACTTCGTTGGATTGATGTAATGCTTTCTTTTCGTTCAAGAAGAGCAACCCTGAGTCCGTTTTCAGCAGCAGTCTTAGCTGCCATAAGCCCAGCAGGCCCTGCACCAACAACAACAATATCATAGCATGACATTCTATTGCCTTTCTTTTAAAAATATTTTAATATATATTTAAGTTAATATGGTTTTATAATCTATACCACTGTTTCGTATCTTGATTTTTTCGATTACATGTATAAAATCTTGTAAAGAGGCTTTCTTAAGTTCTTCCAGTTTTTCATGCCACTCTTTTGGAATAGATGGTAAAGACTGAAGATGTTCAATCACTGATCGTGCAAAATCATATGGATTTCCATGAAATTTGTCAACGGTTAGAGGCTTCTTTTCGGCTTTCTCAAACAGCCTGTCCATGACATCAGCACCCATCCATGCATTAAACAAAAACCTCTTTGCGTATTCAGCCATCTTTTGGGCATTGTTTGTCATCTCCAGGGAACTTTCATTCCACCACTTTGTGTAGCGTTCAAAACCGTTTTCGCCTGCTAATTCTTGTTCAATTGCTAAAGCACCCATATAACCGCTAACAGTAGCACCGGGATAGAGCGATTCTGCCATAGCTGCTGCGTCACCGAGAAAAATGGTATTGCCTTTAAAAGGAACTTTCATTGCAGGATACATTTCCATAAGTGCTGCATGTTTGCTGAGCATTGAAGCTTTTTTAAACCACTTGGAAAATCTGCTTCTGCGGGTAAAATATTCAATAGCATAATAATTATTTATTGCCGGTCCGTGTACGGCGGTTTCAATTCGATATTCTTTTTTGTTGTTTACACCAGGGACCATTACAATATAACCATCCATGCCTAAATTATCTTTACCAAAGATACCGATATCTCCATCGTCAAACGGTGTCTCCACGTTTTTCATGTGATATTCAACTGTAGGAGCTCTGTCAAGCAGGGGCCTATCGCGGTTCATTCCAAGTCTTTTTGCTATACGCGAAGATAATCCGTCAGCAGCTATAAGCTTTTTGCATGTTATTTTTTCTGTTTTTTTTCTGCCTTGGCGAACATAGATTTCCACACCACCATTAATATGTTTAGCATTGAGAGCCATTGTTCTGGTATAGAAGGATACCCCAACACGGTTTGCTTCGTCATAAAGTCCCTTTAGCCAAACAGTTGGGTCCATTGTATGCATGAAAGGCTTTGAACGAGTGGTAATAGTATAGATATTTCCACCATTTGAAATCAAATGGGATTGATAAATCGGGCGAGTCTTACCTGGGTAAGTAATGTCAAAACCTGCTTTTGTAAAAGTAAATTTCGTAAAGTCGCCGCACGGTTGATTCTGAATGTATTCATTATTGAAATCCTGCTCATCAAACAAAAAACCTGCAGCTGCCCGATAATTCTTATCAAGTCGTACTTTGATATCAATTCCAGCTACACGAAACCCTTTTTTTTTTAGTTCTATACAAGCCATAATGCCTGCAGGTCCACAACCTACAGAAATAACGTCATAGTCAAACATCAACAGAACCTTTCTGGTAAGTAAGTTTATTTGTCATCAATTTTTATTGCTCCCCATCCACAGACTTCAATACAACTGTGACAACCACAACAGTGTTGAGTGCAAATATGTGATTTCTGATCTTCTCCATCCTCGATAAAATGTGCTGCACCAACAGGACAGACCACAATGCATGAATTGCATGCGGTGCAGAGGTCAGTATCAATAGATGGATACGTCCGACAGGAAGGGCAGAGATTAAAAAAATTCATATTATAGCTGTATTTTTCTGATAGTTTTTTCAGCAAGGATAGAGAGATAAAGGGATTTCCACACGAATTACATATCTGTAGTTCATCTTCAACTTGCCAGTTAGTGATTTCTCTAGTCGGCCCTTTTTCAATAACACCTTCGGGTTCCTGAACCCTTGTAGTTGTATGGTCTTTGAGCTTAATGATTCCTGTTGGGCATACAAAAGCACAGGAACCGCATGCAATGCATTCTGATGGTGATACGTGAAAAGGTGTATCAACAATCCTGTTTAGTCCTTTGCCGGAAAAATCAATTGCATGGGCTTGGACAACTTCATTACATGCACGAATGCACATACCACATAAAATGCAATATTCATTGTTTCTATTCCACTGTTCCGGAATATTATTAACTCCATAATCTAATGCCAATTCCTGCACTTTTTTCACGTTGGGACTGCGTGCAAGCAACAGTTCAATTACGAACCTTCGGTTTTCTATTACCCTTGGGCTGTTGGTCTTTACTTCAATATCTTCTATAGCAGGATAAGTGCATGAGCATTCAATAGTAGTCTTGCCGTTCTGAATAATTTCAACCAGGCACAGTCTGCATGAACCGTATGGTTCCAGTGTATCATTGTGGCAAAGAGTTGGGATTGTTGTAATGCCTGCTTCCCTTGCAGCGAAAAGCACAGTAGTATCATCGCGGCTTTTAATTGTCTGTCCATCAATGATAAGTGTTATCATAGGGTATCATTCCTTTCCTGTCCCAATAATAGAAAGTAGTGTTATTATAAGAGGCTTTTGTTAGTAGATTGAATTTTTTCCGCAATAATTATTGAAAAATACTGCCAGGGTGCATTATACCTTTAGAGTCAAGTCTATCGCGTACTTTTTTTGCAAGATAGAAGTAAGGTCCAAGTATATCTGGTACACCTTCACGAGGAGCCCGGTTAAAGGCAATGACAACAAAGCCTTTTTGAGCGCAATGTCGGGGTAGACTTACGCTGACCCTGCGTATGATTTCCTGCCATTTTGGATCACCAGGATGACTGTCAAGTCCGCATTCCAAGAAAAAATAATGTCCGCCTTCGAAGGTATAGGCTATTGTTGAGCGCCAAAATTCAGCGTTGCCAAAATCAGGGTCTCTTAAGTCCGGATCAGACAAAAGCGCATCAGTGTAAGCCTTATACATCTGGGCAAGCCGATCAGGAGATGGGAAGCCGGCAATAACCCAGTTAGAGCCCCGTGATCCCCAGTACCGCATAGAATAATCAGAATAAAAACTGCCTGACATTCCTGCATGGGATTCGACAAAACTTGCATATGGAAGAAGTTTGTCTGTTATTATTCTTCCGCCGGTTCTATCTGCTACACTCCTAATCACTTTTTCCTCGTATTGAAGCTGACGTTTTGTTCCTTCCAAAGAGATAATAAGTTGAAATTCAGGGTTAGCCCTTATCATGCGCTCCATTGCTTCACGAGTATCAGTGAAATAGGAGCTATATTTATTTCCTCCGTAAAGATTAATGCCCTTGGCTATTTCCATCCTTGAAAGTTCTCCGAATGCATCAGAGGCTGAATCTATGTCCTCATAGGAAATCCATAACTCCTTAAACTGTTCACCTCTAATCCAGCACTTAACAGTCATTTCAGTTACAATACCTGTGCTGCCTAATGCATGGACTGGGAATAGATGCAGATCAGGTCCAGGACCATGGGGCCAAAAGTTCTTATGTATAAACGTATCGGCACCCGATCCGATCCTGAATAAACTAGAGTCTGGTAATACCATTTTGAAACCTACAATTCCTTTTTCCTGCCTACCAACTTTGTTGGTTACTTTCAGACCGAGCCCAATAATGATATTTGACATAATGCTTGCTGTTGAAGGATTACCCGGAACGGGTATATACATACCACGTTTTTGTAATTCACAGGAAAGCCTTGCAATAGAGACATATGGCTGAACTGTTGCCGTAAGATTTTCTTCATCAATTTCCAATATACTATCCATTCTCTTTAAGTCCATCAGGATGCCTCCGCGTAGTGGAATGCATACACCAGAAACGTTCAGTCCGGTTGTTTGAAGTGTAATTGGTATGGTTCGGTTTCTTGCTATGGCGACGATTTTTTGCACTTCTTCTGTATTTCCCGGAAGCACTACTAACATAGGAGGTCGCATTATTGATTCAAGATTGTCTGGATAAAGATTGGCTTCCCTAGAGTGGGCGTATACAATCTCAGGATCACTGGAAACCCATTCATGCCCTACAATATTTTGAATTTCTGCAACAATTGAATTAATATCATTGGACATTTTAATCACACCTCGGATAACAGGCTATTTATAAGTTCTGCAATGTCAATCGTTTTAATACTATGTTTTGAGGCAATGCCCAATAGATTTTCCTTGCATCCGGGGCATGCTGTTACGACTATATCCGCATGAATATGTAATGCTTCTGTAAACCGTTCACGGGCGATCCATTGGGAATATTCAGGGAAAGCATCCTGAACGCCTCCTCCTGCGCCACAACACCATGCATTCTTTCTGTTGCGGGGCATCTCAATCAGTTCCAAGCCTGGAATTTGTGACAGGATATAACGGGGTTCATCATAAACACCCTGATGCCTGCCCAGATAGCAGGGATCATGAAAGGTTACTTTCCTTCTAAGTGGCTTTACAAAATGTCCTCTTTGCAGGTGCTCGGCAAGTAGTTGGCTTAAATGAACGCATTCAAAATCTGATGAAATACCGAATTCTTGAAGATTTGAGAATGTATGAAAACACTCTGCGCATGAAAATACAACTCTCTTAGCTCCGGTAGTTTTAATCTGTTCTATATTATGCTGCATCAGTTTGATTGCTTTATCTTCATCACCGATATCAAGAAGTGGTCTTCCGCAACAATGTTCATCTGCAAGAAACGCTATTTGAATGCCTAATTTCTTGGTGAGTAAATCATAAGTGTTGAATGATATTTCAGTACGATTAAATGATGAACGGCAACCTACAAAATAGACTATATCTGATTTTTCCCCCCATGATTCATGAATGTTTTTAAGCCATTGCAATCGATCCCGATTATTTCTGCCCAGTCGGTTGTGATGTTTATCAATGTATTTTATTATTTGCTTATGTTGTGGTAAAAGTTCTCCCCCTTCCATAACATAATGGCGTTTCATTGCGTATTCTAGTTTTAAGGGTTCACGCCACTGGGTTGCCTGACACCACTCTTCACATGCCCCACAAGTGGTGCAAGTATAGAGAATATGACGCAACCTTTCTGATAAGCCCTGTTTCTTTTCAATAACCCTTCTGGCTATCTCGCTTCTGCCACTTGCATAGTATGCCTCGTATTTAAAACGATCTCCGGATGGGCATTGTCTGCCGAAGCGTTCATGTTCTGTGTCTGAAGGAAATACGTTTCGGCAATAGCCACATTTGGCGCAACGCCATGTCATTTCATAGTAATCGCCTAAAGTTTTCTGATTGATGGGGTAGCGTATTTGTTTTGACATATATTTTTCTTGCTCTTATAGATTGAGTTTTCCATGATTCATTATATGTTCAGGATCAATTTCATCTTTGATCAGTTTAATCATAGATTTGTATGCTCCGGACTTTGCATAGACCTGGCCAGCCCAGGCGCCATAGGGTCGAGAGAAAAAGGCTCCGATTTTTATGAGAGTGCTGCTTATTGCCTGAAATAGTTTTTTGACTTTTATGTACTCCTGGGTATTGTTAGGATTAAAATAAAAGCTGTATTGAAAGTGAACACGTGATGGTTCCACGGGAAGAAGCAATGCTCCGATATCATGAATATTATAATTAAATTGTTTTGCTATGGAGGCAATAATCGTATTAAATATTGGTATCTGGCGTACCATGCATATAAAAGGTATTACAGCATATCCGCCCTTGAACTTATTAAAGCGTTTATAGCCTGTGCTAAATTCAATTTCATGAAGAATTTTTTCATCTGCTTCGATTATTTCAGGAAGTTTGTATAATATTTTAAAACCCATTTTGTTTACAAGATCAAGGAGGTCTTCTGCCTGATATTCGATCTGTTCCTTCTCTCCGCGTAAAACTATTAAAGTGGTTATTGGGGGAAGTTTGTTACGCAATGAATCAAACTCAGAACCGTTATTTGAAAGTAATCCTGATAAATAGGTGTTGTTAACGACAAAATATTCTATAGGGGAGTCCAGTTTTTTGATTTCTTTAAGAATGGGAGTGCTCTTTTCAAAAGAGTCATATGGGAGATATAACACTTTTTTGTTTAAGTGATCAGTTTTAAGTTTTACTGTTGCTTTTGTAACAATACCAAGTGTCCCTTGTCCCCCAAACCAGACTTTGTTAAAATATGACGGTGTTGTTCCAAACGGGAAATAGGGGTTGTCAATAACTGGTAAAGCTGCAAGCCCAGTTTTTATTAGTTCTCCATTTGGCAGTAGTACTTCCATAGTTAAAATCGATTCGGTTCCGTATTTTGGCCATGCATATAGCGGGGTCATTTCAAGGTATGTTGAAAGAACAGAGCAATCAGAGGGGAGTTCCAGAGGTAAAAGGACTCTCAACCCCTTCTCCTTTGCAGCAGATTGCAATTGTTTAAATGTAACACCGGGTTCAATAATAGCGTTTCTGCATGAAACATCAATCAAATGGATGTTATTAAGTCGTCTCATATCAATAATTAGCCCTGGTACTGAAGGTATCCCAGCGCCATGTCCACGATTGCATGAACTTATTGGAGTAACAGGCATTTTATGATGTCGGGCTATGTTCAAGACAGACTCTATTTCTTCAGTTGTTGCAGGTTTTACTGCCATAATCGGATAGCGAATAGGAATAAAGCTGATGTTATCGCTACAATATGAAGACAGTGAGGCAGGATCAGATACTACGTATTTTTTCCCAACAATTGCACATAATTGTTCATGTAGTTGATTCATGTGGTTCCTTGAAGTTATTTTCTGAAAATTACCAGTTTTCCATTTTATGGAGTAGATCAATATCAAATTCAACCATCTCCTGCATAATTACGAGTATCTCAAACAATGTAATCCAATCGGAATGTGGAAGCGTTTCTGAAGTTGCTACAGAAACCTCATTCATACTAAGTGTCCATATCCATCGATGTCTTCCCATAACTGTTTTTTTAAAAATTTCTTTTGGAATTGTTATGGTTAGGTATGGTGCTTCACAATGGGTTAATCTTACAAAGAATTTATTTTCAGACCTACTAATCACAATACTATCATTATCTTTATTATCCGGTATATATAACCCTATAAGTTCCCTTTTATTTAGTTGGCTTATGCCGCCAAACGGATAGCATCTGACCGCCCTTGCCACACAGTCAATACCCTGTTTGCGGGCTCGAAGGTAATGACCGTCCGGTAAACCAGAGAAAGTCTTGAATCCTTTAAATCGTCGATATAACTCCTGATCTGTGTTCAGGACATTTTCGTATTTTTCTAAATATTCAGATAGCATTATATACCTAACAGTTAAATATATTTAGGTTTGTTCATTTCCTATAGAATAAGTTAAATGAACAGGGGATAAACTTTCTTATAAAGATAGTTCAATACTACGTGCAATGTTACTTTTCAATGATAAAGCGCCTGTCGGGCAGTGATTAATAATATTAATTAGTGTGTTTATCGGAAGCATGCCTTTGAATTGCTCCTGAATAGGAATTAGGCGTGTGGAGAAGCCCCTTCCAATAATTTCCATAAGCGGCAATCCGTGTATTGACTTAGCTATATTTATGCAGATATGACATTGAATACAACGATGGGAATCGTAGAAAATTTGAGAAGATGCATCAATGCGATTATATTCATGACATTTTCCTTGATATTTGTTTGCATCAGCATTGTAAAGGGTGGCATAACAGCGGAGTTTGCATTCAGTAGTACTTTTACATCCACAGTCGATGCAGCGACAGGCTTCTTCTTGAGCTTTTTTGTCGGTTAGACCAGTCTCTACTTCATTGAAACTTGACAATCGTTTTTCAAGTGAATTTTCAGGCATTTTTACCCTTTCGGAATGCACATATGATAGAAAAGCCTTTTCAGAAATTTCATTGAGATCCCCCATTGAATGCATGTAGGTTTGTTTTTCTCCCGTCACTTTAATCCCGTTAAGAAACTGATCAATTGCCACCGCAGCTTTCCTGCCCGCGGCGACAGCTTCTACTGCTGTTGCTGTCCCAGTGACACAATCTCCACCTGCAAATATTTTTTTTATCGGGGTTTGCATGCTCTGTTTATTGACAAGAAATCTTCTAAAAGAACTTCCCATAGGTTGCTCTGTTATACGCATAAGAATATCATATGTATCTTCAAGGCAAGTTAATTCTGGTTGCTGGCCCGCTGCAATAATAAGGGTATCACATCTGATCTCTGTTAGATCAGTATCAAGATATTGAGGGTTGAAATTCCCGAATTTATCAAAAATTGACAGACACCTTTTAGTTAAAATACCCTTTATTTTTCCATTATTGACTATTATTTGATCTATTCCAATTCTATTATTTATTAAAATTCCTTCATTAATAGCTGCTTCAAGTTCATGTATAGGTGCAGGCATCTCATCTTTCGTCTCAAGACAGTAGATGTTAACAACGGGTGCACCATTTCTTCTGGCAACTCTTGCTGCGTCAATTGCAACTCCACCTCCGCCGATGATAATTACATCAGAACCTATATCTGCAACTTTGCCGTTGCGGTAGTCTCTTAAAAAAGCAATTGCGGAAAATATTCCATTAGCTGTTTCATTTGGAATATTTAATTTAAGAGGTTTTGCTGCACCTAAGGCAATAAAAACAGCATCATAATGTAGCTCCAGATCATATAAGTTGAAGTGTGTTCCTAAAGTAGTATCACAGTGGATTTCGGCGCCTAACTTTTCAATTAGTGAAATCTCACGGTTGAGTACCTGTTGGGGCAGTCTAAAAGAAGGAATTCCATAACGGAGCATTCCTCCCGGATATTTATTTTTTTCAAACAGCACACATCTATGCCCCTTTTTTAGAAGGAAATAAGCTGCAGAAAGTCCACAGGGGCCAGTACCAATAATTGCGATTCGTTTGCCTGTATCTGGAGACTTGCTGATCTGATGTCCGTTGTTACTCATTAGAGTCTTATCGAATGCATAGCGTTTTAAATGACATATTGCAATTGGTGTATCAACCAGTTGCCTGCGGCAGGCATCTTCACACGGTCGATTGCAAATACGACCAAGCGAACCAGCAAAAGGCATTTTAGAAAATATAAGGTCAATTGCAGTACGAACATTACCACATGCAATATTTTTAATAAAACCGGGGATATCAATGCCTGCGGGACATGCATTCACACATGGACCTAAACAATCTCCCCTGTGATCTGAAAGCAGCAACTCAATGCAAGTCCGTCGAGCTGTTTTAACCTTCTCAGTGTCTGTGGTTATTATCATACCATTAGTAATGAGAGTTGAGCATGCAGGTGCCAGTTCGGATTCTCCTTCAATCTCGACAACGCACATGTAGCAGTAGCTTCCGGTATGTAGTTTATCAGTGTGACACAATGTTGGTATAAAAATATCATTTTTTTCTGCAGCTTCAAGAATAGTAGTGCCTTCGGGTATAACTACTGGAATGTTGTCAATTATACAGTTTATATTTTTCACTATAGGCTTAACCTTTTGCTGCTATAATTTTGGTTGCTTAAATGTATGATCATGAGTTTAAATTACCTTCAGATTGGCAATTGTGTAAATTCTTACTGCAGGTTCCTGTGATTAGATGTTCTTTATATGATGATTTTGCAAAGGTAAGGCTGCTGATTACAGCTTTTGCCGCCAGTTTACCTATTTCACAACGACTGGCGTTTAGAATCTGTTCTGACAGATGCTCCAGAGTATCTATATCATCACCTTTTCCGGTTCCTGTATAGATACGTTCAAGCAGTTCCTTAATGCGTATTGTACCGATCCGACACATAGAGCATTCACCGCATGATTTTTCTTGAAGTTTTGTAATTAAAAAAAGGACAAAATCAACAATACATATAGAATTATCAATTATAATTGAGCCGCTTCTGCCTCTGAGCAATGCGTTTCCTGAAATAGAATCATAATGAAACCATGTGTCAAAAAGGTCAAATGGTAAACCATAATTCTCGTACTCGTTGTTTTTGTATCTGTAAGTTTGAAAATCTTTAACCAGAATACCTGTGAGCATTGTGTCAGTTAAAGATTTGTTCACCCTTTTGCAGGTTTCTTCTTCTATATCGTGAGGAAACTTGGTTCTTGCTTGTACTCGATATAGTTGAAGGTGGTATTCAAACATCTCTTCGGGATAACTTTTTTTACTCATCATAGCATAGTTATTTTTTTGGGTTTTGTATTAGTATTTTATCAAGTTCTTCTCGAAAAAAAACATGAGCATCTTCCAGTATTGTTAATTTTTTTTCCAGACGATGTATATCACAATAACTATCCATATTTTTATTGCATTGTTTTAATAAAACATTAAGCTAAGAGCTGTAGCAAATATTAATTTATAAGTAAATACATGATAACTTACCCCAGTTGTCTGTTATCAGGGTTAAGATGATATAAAAACCTCTTAAGCAGGTTGCATAGTTAAATTCCTCTATAAAAAGAGAAATATAAAAAAATCCTGGCGTTAACCCCTTCTTCTCTAATATCCGTACTCCAATAATGCTTTAGGAGAAAAATAGTCATAATTAAGTCCCAAACCTGATTCACCGGCTACCCAGATTGTAAAATATGCCTTGCTTGCATGCATCCTCGGGATATCAATAATTGTCTGGTTTGAAAGAGCCAGTACAAGCTGTCCGTCATAAGCCGATTTAACTGTCCTGTAAGAGATATCGAAAATTTTCCATAATCTGCCTTGCTTGTCAAATTTATCGGCATACAGAATTTTCCAGTTTTCAGGATCAACGTACCAAATTTCTTTGGAATAGATGTAATTAGGATCTTTATTAATGACTTCAAGTATGTACATGTTGATTCTTTCACGCTGGTAACCGCTTACATAGCACATGCCTTTAATGTCATTTTTTACAAGCTGTTCTGCATTCTGGTTACGAGCCATCAGGAGTTCTTTTCTCCCAAGAAGTTTATAGGAATTATCTTTGATAACCCAGTTGTAACCGCCCTGATCGTTATAAGTAAAATCTGATGGACCAATATGGGTTTGTCTCTGAGCGGTTGACCTGCGCACAACCCTTCTTGTTGAACTTGAAAACTCCCATGATCCATAGTCCCTTGAACGATCGTTCCACTTTACTGTCATAGCACGTGTTCCCTTAAAACCTGGCGGTTCACTATATTCTGTATGGTAGGCATGAAACATATCTTTTGGATTTGGCATAAATTCAGGCACCGGTGGCACATCTCTCCTGCCGGTGAAATATGTCTGATACTCTTCCGCAATCAGCTGACGGTTGTACTTTCTTCTCCCATCTGCTATCTCCATATGGGTGAGATTTCGAAGGTTGTCACCCAGTAATGCATTATCATAGTTGTAGGCAATCTCCAGCGCATTTTGGGGATCAGGAAAGGGAATACCAGACACATAATTTAAAAGCTTTCCTTCATGGTCAATATTGCAGCTGCCGGAAATCGTATATTTGACATCTCCTTTGCTGGGGATAAACTGAACATATGGAACTATCTCAAACCAGTACTCTCCCCATTTTTCAGTATCGGATAGGAACCTGTAAAGGGTTTCAGGTAAAAACTCATTTATCTCATCTATATTCCCAGATGTAATCTTCTGTCCTACCCAGGTTTGTTCCCATGCCCTTACTTCTGCCAAAGCTTCACCATCATAACAGGGGACTGGATATTTTATTTGTTCAGCCCATGAGCAGGTACACAGGGGCAGTGCAGAATATAACAGGGTTGATATTCCAAATAGTATTACGGAAAATATTCTTTTTCTATTCATAGTCTTTTACTCCTTGTGTTGGTGATTGTTTAATCACACCGAATGGCTTTTACAACTAAAAATCATATTTAATGGAGAGCCCAACCTGGTTTGAGTATTTGGTTTCCCCATGTACCCTTCCTTCATTGAACTGCTGGTAGAATGCAACAAATTGCCAGTGGAATGTAGGCATAAATACCAACTGATAAACAAAAGTAGAGCTACCACATGTGTCATAAGCAACATTAAAAACAGGGATCAACCTAGCTTGTAAAAAACTGGTTGAAGCACTGAGTGTAAACTTTGTTCTGCTTGAACGCTTTCCTGTTTCACCAAGGATATATTTGCCTGTGTGTTTGTTATATTCATGTCCAAAAAGCTTATATTGATACCAGGTCAAAGTAAATGTAATGGGTTCATTGCGGTTCATCTCAGACAGCCAGGGGATCATCGTTTTTCTCTCAAGAGTAAGTGCAGAAGCCAAAAGTTCTCTCTTTTTTATTTCACTGGCATTATTTGCTGCGGAGCCATAATTGTAATCACGGTTTGTATGTAGAGCACATTCATATCTAATTACAGATTTGATTTTCGACCATGTGGTAGAAAAACTAAATGCTGTTGAATTGTATCGGGGATATTTCCATATCCTGCCTTGCTGAGCTCCAAACAGCATCATTCCTATCAGATTGTTCATGCCGCTTTCGGCATTTATGATAGGGGATGTGAGCCTTGTATAGAAATGAGAGAGATACCAGTCTACACCCTCTCCAATTGTGCTGTAACCTTTTATACGCAAGCCTATCTCAAAGTTCTTTAGGTTTTCAGAAGGGAGGTCTCTTCTCTGACTGTCCAGTACTTTCTGCATAAGACCATTTGGAAGAACAGGCTGTCCAACAAAAGCTCCGTGTCCTGCTGGAGGAAATCTTGTTTCCAGAAAATGGAAAGGAATGACAACCAGTTCAAATGACATATCCTGCCATAGTCCTCGAGGTGAAAAAAATATTCTTGCCATCCAGCGCCCAAGTTTATAGTCTTCCCAATCCGGAAAGGCAACAATGTATTTTAAACTCAAGGGGTTTATCAGGTCTGCAACTCTTGACTCTGCAGTCTCTCCCCAGCTGACCAACTGTTTTCCAAGTCTTATCCTTAAAATATCATATTTAAAATCGAAATAAGTTTCCTTCAGCCATTCCTCGCTGTCTCGAGGTCTTTCAACATCACGATATTTATGCCTTCCACCGGCCTCATACCGAATTGATTTACGCATCCTCGAGTCTATTTCAAGAACAGAATCATAGTAATAATTAGCAAGGGTATAAAAATTCAAGTCAAAATTAGATGATTCCTTGATTTTATAAAGCATCTCACCCCTCACTATTGTTCTAAAACTGTTGTAGCGTATATTTCTTTGATCTTGATGTGTTTTAATATTCAGTGTTTGTTGTATACTGCCTTTGAAGTCAAGTTTGCCGTCAAATGCTTGAAAGGCAAATGTAATTTTTACCGGTAAACAGAATAGATACATCATAATAAAAATTATACATATTCTTTTATTCATGCTGATCCCCCTTTAATATAAATATTAACTTATAAAAATTCTGTTACATACATATTTGCTTCTGCTTTTTTATGCCCTCCTTTCTATATACTATTGTTTTTTTTGTGTAAATGTTTTGCAATTACTGTTCCTTAATTGGTTCTATATGAAACTTAGGCTTGAAAAGCAGTGTTAACACAGGCACTATAAAAATCGCGCCGAGGCAGTTAAGAAAAAGTATGATTGCCAGGAAAAAACCCATCTGAGCTTGAAACTTTAAGGGTGACAATGCCCATACAAGAAGCCCCAGAACAAGTGTTCCAGCTATATAAATAATAGATTTACCGTAGGTCTTAATTGCTTGCTGGATGGCTGTTTCTAAAGATGTATTTTTTCCTTTTGCCTGTTCCTCTCTGACCCTTGAAAGAAGATAAATACCGTAATCAACACCCATACCAATACCGGCAGCTGAAACAGGTAAGGTTGATATGGAAAGTCCTATATTGTGAATAGACATATATGCAAATGCCATGAAATTTGAAAGAACAAGTGGAATCATTAATATTAACCCGCATTTTATTGAATGGAAACTTACAGCACAAAATACAAATACTCCGAACAGAGCAATTAGAAGGGTTTGGAGTTGCTTTTCTGCAACAACCTCATTTATGGCGGCTTCGACGCCAATGACACCCCCTCCTATTTTATAAGAAACAGGGTCTGTATTATTGAGGATTGATTCTTCCTGAATAAATTTTTTGGCAGTATCAATAGCTCTTTTTATGGTGGGACCTCTTTTATCCCTAAAAAGAACAACAATATTTGTGTACTGATCATGGTAATCCAAAAAACGTTCTACAAAGCCAGGGTCTCCACCACTGGCAAGTTGCTGGAATAGATGTATCAGGTCAAAGTCCTTATCAGGAAAGCCATACCATTTGGGATCATCTGCATGCATGCCCTGGTTCATGCCAAGCAGAAGTTGTACAAGATTCTGTGTTCCCACAGCTCCAGAATATCTCTCCATATAGCGTGAAAATGAGTGTATATCATGTATGACCCGGCTGGTTTTTATGGCATCCCTTTCTTCTCCGGAGACAATGATATTTAAAGGATTTATGAGTGGGTGTGTTTTATTGATTCTTTCGCTGTCCTGATTGTACCGTGACGATGGATAAAGGTAGTTTGAACCAACAGTTGCATCTCCTACAATCAGGCGCTCTGACCAGTAGTAAGAAAAACATACCACAGCAATGAGAGTAATAATCACTGTGGAGCGACCGTGCCGGGAAATAATCCAAGGACCGAGCCAATCAGCAAATTTGTTCGCAAGTCCTGTCCTTTGTTTTTCCTTTGCCCTTTCTTTTTCCATGTGTTTTAAAAACTTTTTAGAGATAGGACAATATGCAAGCAGTACGGGGGTAAGAATAAGGCCTATCAAAACCGTAATTATTGACCAGAATGCGCAGGCAATAGCAACATTGCGCAAGAGGGGTATGGGAACAATTGCAACAATTGCTATACCGAACGCATCGGTAATAATACTGGTTAAGCCCGGAAAGAACATTTTTTCAATCACGGTTTTTGCTGCTAAATGTCTGTCACCATGTGATATGAACTCTTCGTAAAAACGGTTGTAGAGTTGATGCGAGTGTCTGAAAGCCATGAGACCGATTAAAAACGGCATCACGAAGATAAGAGGATCGAGGTTAAAGCCGAGCATTCCCATAAAACCCAGTCCCCATATCCCTGAAATAACACCGGCAGAAGGGACAAGAAGAGTTGCCCAGACTGAACGATAAGCTATAAAAAGAAGTATTGGAATAAGTATTCCTGTACAGATAAGGATAAAATTAACCCTGTCAACCATATGACCTATAATGCCTATATGCATTGGATATCCAACAATTGAAAGTCTATGTTTATTATCCTCAACTTCAGTCCTTATTCTTTGAAGAGCATTATATATTACTTTATAATCAAGCTTTTCTTCATAAAAATCTGCAGTAATGAGGGAGCTCTTGCAATCATAGGATACAAAGGTTCCGTAATATAACTGATTTGAAAAAATTGCATCCTTCAGTTTTTTTATTTCTTGATCTGTTGAAGGAATTTCGGGCCACATGAGATAGTCAGTTTCTATTCCCCATGATGTATATTTGAATGTGCTGAATTTCTGGTGCGCAATGGATAGAATCTTATTTCTATCAACTCCTGGAATGGTTAAAAGTTCATCGTTAATAAATTTTATTTTTCCCAGTGTTGTGTGGGTAAATATATCACCATGATTAACTTCAAGAAGCATAATTAACTGATTTGCGCCACCAAAATTTTCTTGAAATTCTTTGTGTATTTTGATGTAGGGATGGGTCTGGGGCAGGAGATCGGCGAAACTAGTCAGAATCTTAAGTTTTGGAATTTGAGTTATCCATAGTGCTGTAACAATTGTAAGTAAAATAAGAATTATTAAACGTAACCGTATAATCAATTCTGCAAAGTTTTTCATCTCAAATCCTCATGCCCTCTGAAATAAATACCGGATATTCGTTTCCATGTATTACCGCCATTATCGGTGGTGATAATCAGTCCGGCTGCACCTACAATCCAGCCATGCAGGTCTTCAGTGAAAGACATATCTCTAAGCCAAAATTTTGTTCCAAGCATATCATCCTTTAGAATCCATGAATTCCCTCCATCTATGGATGATAAATAGCTGCCTTTTGCCCCTATTGCCCAACCCTTATCTTTTATAACAGTGACTTGGTATATGGTAAAATCAGATTTTTCTGTCAATCTTTTCCAAGTTGTTCCCCCATCCTTAGTCTTAATGATAATACCGTCCATGCCTGATATCCACCCGATATCAGATGATATAAAATAAACTCCGTAAAGATTAGGTGGGGGCGGAGGAAAATCTCCTTCCAGATCATTTGGCTGTAACTCTTCACATTGCTGCGCAAGCCAGGTTTTGCCGCCGTTCGAAGTATGGTAAATTATGCTGTATTCGCCTGCAATCCATCCGTTCTGCGAATCTGTAAAGAAAACACCATTATAATATCGGTCTTCATCCCATCCCTGTTTAATCCATGTGATGCCGCCATTATTGGTATGCAGTATTGTGCCCATTGTTCCAACAATCCATCCTGTCTTTTCATCAACAAAATATGAATCAAAAAGGCGTTGATCTGTGTCTGATTTTTGTAATGTCCAGTTATCCCCGCCATTATTGGTATGCAATATAGTTCCATTCTTTCCCGTGATCCATCCTGTAGTAGTATTAATAAAGCAAATAGAGTATAAATCCTCACTCACTGGTGGTATCTGTATTTCCCAGTTTTTTCCTCTGTCAGTCGTATGCATAATGATTCCTTCAAATCCTGCAATCCATGTGCAGTCATCCAGACTCTCTACGGCAAAAAGATGATCTGTAGTCACCATTGATGATCGGCTAAGGGTAGCATCCGGTTGTGAGGATGTATCATTGTTAATGCATGAATATAAAACTATAGTTAGCATGAGCAGAAGGGGTATGCCCCTTCCAGAATATGTTTTTGAAAGTATATACATATTTTTACCCCTCAGCAAATGCGATATGAGGATTCATTATGTTGCCAGGGTCAAGTGCCCGTTTGAGTTTTTTTGCAGCCTCGTAGAAGTTGCCTGTTATATTGCGGGTTAGAGGATCACGACCAACTGTCCACAACCCTCCGCCCATAAGCCATGGTACAGCACCCATGTTATGGATGACCTCCCACACTCCACTTACATGCTCTGAGCTTGTATGGTCAAATGCAAAGATATACTCTGCAACAACATAATGTCCCCACCATGCAGTGTATAATTGTGCTCCGCATGCAATTTCCCCAAACCCTGCTTCTGGATAATTCATATAGGCAGCAACTTTTCTGGTTCCTTCCTCGCATAGTCGAACATATTCCGGAACTTGGTCAACAGATAAATAACCCATGTTGCTCATTATCATTCCAAGATGACGCATGAGTCTAGGGCTGTTTGACTGACCCCAGCCTTTTATGTTCTGTTCATGCCCTCGATATACCTCAACAAGTTCTTTAGGTGCAATCCTTCCACCGTATTTTTTGATTATTTTTCTCGCAAGGTCTCCCTGATATTTAACTGCTCTTTCGGTTCCTTCAATACCCATTCCGATCATATATTTTGGCGATGCTTTTGCAAGACGCAGCCCCTCCTCACGTGTTTCTGCAGAATATGCCCCTTGCGTCCATGCAGGCATTATAAATAAT